>CAZNQC010000023.1:19038-26861 GCA_964574825.1 uncultured Sphaerobacteraceae bacterium
CCCTCCCTCACCGTGGTGCGCCCGAAATCAGGCGGCAAGATCAACCGGTGGTTCGGCGTGATCAACCAGGGTGGTGACCGGGGTGGCGGAACGAATGAGGTCATTGGCGGCGGCCACAGCGGCGGCCGACTCCCGGCGTGCCTCACGGGCGTCGCGCCAGATATCGAGCCAATGGGACAACCAGCCAAGCGGGCCACGGATGAGGGCGGAGCGCAAGGCCATGAAGAGCGGATCGGGGGTGAGGGCTTCCCCAGGTGTCGATGAGCGATGTGGCGGGATGGGCGGTGGAAACATGCCATTTCTCCGGAATGGTGTGCACGTGTGTGCCAGGCAGATAGAACGTTCGTTCGCTTTTGGTGTGAGATGGGTGCAGGAAGACGGGGAAGGACCACGTAGCGGACCTTCCAGACCTCCGCATTGTGTCTACTCAGCGTGGCGAGCTTCCAAAAGGAGGGTCAGGGTTCCGATCGGGGTGGGTGAACGGCGTGCTCACGCTGGCGCGCTTCGGTGAGCCAGGCTGGATCGAAGGAGACCGATTTCAGGCAAGTGTCCTCGGGGCTGAGGACTCGCCAGATCGGCGGCAGATCGTCATCTCCCGCAGCGCGGGCTTCGTTGGCGCCTTCGGCCACCAGGCGCAATCCCCGGCTGGTGGTCACCGGGCAGACGTATTCCACCCCGTATTGACGACCGAGATCACCCCGCAGTTCCCTGGGGGTGACGATGCGGCCGGCCGGGATGGCACGGATCGCCTGGAGTAGCACCTGGGCTGATGGATAGAGCATCGATGCGCCCTGGCGCATGGCCCGGCGTTCGGGGGGTACCGGACGGATGTCGACGCCGGTCGAGGCAGCCACCTGGTCTCGCCAGTGGGTGGAACCAGTCATCCTACCCCTCCCCCGAGGCCGCGATCGGAAATGCGATATCGCAAACAAGGTCATCCGGTCCGGCAGCCATGAAGTCGGCGAAATAGACCTCACGGGGGGAATCGGCCATCTGGTTGCCGGTTTCGGCCAACCACCCTTCGACCGCTTCGTAGGCGGCCAGAATCTGCGGGAACTCAACCAGGTGCTTCGGGATGCGGGTGTAGGCCTCGCGGTGGGCGGGTTCGACGCGGGTGGCGGCACCAGTTTCCGCCGCCCGGATGGGGTCGATCGGCAGGCAGATTTCCATGGGACCGGCGTGCTCGTTGGTGATTTCGTCGTGATAGATGAAGAACGCCGGTCCAGTCACGCCGCCAATCGATTCGGCAATGGCGTGAAGCCGGCCCATCGTGTCATCGATATAGCCCTGCAAGTCGGAGGCCAGGACGACGCGCTGCTCGGTCAGGACGGTTTGCGCAGGAACGTCGCGGGTTTCGATGGCAAACATGGGTGGTCTCCTTTGAATTGGCTATTGAGGGGCGATTGGATAGGCAACGTCCAGCACCTGGTCGTCGGGCGCGGCGTGCAGGAACTCCGGTGCATAGATTTCGCGCGGCGGTCCGGTTGCCTGGCGTTGGTGCAGGACAGCCCATTGTTCCAGGGCATCGTAGGCCGTAAGGATTCGCGGATAGGCGGCCTGCTGCCTGGAGAGTGTGGTGAATGCCTCGCGATGAGCAGGTTCGACCCGGGTGGGGACCAGCAGCCCTGCCGCTCGCTCGCCATCGACCGGGACACAGATTTCAACCGGGCCGTTGCTGTCTTCACTGACCTCCCCGTGATAGACGACGAAGACGTGATGGGGAAGCCCACCGTGCTGCAGGGCAATATCGACCAGATAGGCGGTGCGGCGTTGGAGCCACGCTGGCAGCTCGATGGCATTGACGTGCCGTTGCTCGCAAATGACGGTCATGGCCGGAACATCGCGCTCGGCGACGGGAAACCGGCCGGCGGGAACGTCCCGGCCACTGAGCGAGATCAGGAGCCAGGTCATCAGTTCGCGCTGGGCATTGAACCGGGCTTCGAGATCGTCCCACCAGTGGGCCAGCAGGTCGGCCTGGACATCAGGAGGCTGCTCGACCAGTGACCGCACGACCGCCAGCGGCATATCCAGCTGCCGGAGGCGAGAAATGAGGCGTGCGGTGACCAGTTGGTCTTCGGTGTAACGGCGGTATCCGCTCTGGGGATCGACCTCGGCCGGCACCAGCAGACCTTGGCGGTCGTAGAGCCGGAGGGCTTTCGGGGAGAGCAGGCTGCGCTGGGCGAACGCACCGATCGTCAGCCGCTGGCCGCCTGGCGTTGGACGCTGGACAGGGGTGGTTTGCCGCACTGTTCATTCCTCCATTCATTGCCCTGTGCCGGGAGGTCCATCCTCCCACGAAGATCACTGTGAGGCTTACCCCAGGGGGAAAGTCAAGCGTGGAAGTAAAGAGAAACGAGTAAAGAGTAAAGAGGAGGCTGGCTTCCAAGAGAGTGGTCGCGGAGCCTAGAGAAAATGGGGTGTGGTGGTTCCGGGCGGGAACGAGCATGCGAGAATGCCGCCTGGGTCACTGACGATCCAGATGGACCGACCGTTCTTCATTGAAAGCTGCCACCAAGTGTCGACCCGTACCGTCCCCACCCGCCTGGCGAGCATCTCTCCCGCCAACCTGGGCTTGCTGCTCGGATTGATCGGGGTGCTCGCCTTCTCGTTCACCCTGCCGCTGACCCGAATTGCCGCACCGGTACTTGGCGGCGCATTCACCGGCATGGGACGGGCGTTCGTGGCGGCCCTGCTGGCCTCCACTCTCCTGCTGGTTCGGCGCGACCCGCTGCCGCCACGCCACACCTGGTATCGCATCGTGCTGGTGGCGATTGGCACCATCTTCGGCTTCGGCCTGTTCACCTCGATCGCCCTGCAAACGGTGCCCGCCGTGCACGCCATCGTGGTGGTGGGGTTACTGCCAGCGATGACCGCCGTGATGGCCGTGTTGCGGGCCGGGGAGCACCCACATCTCCCCTTCTGGCTATCAGTGCTGGCCGGGCTCGTCTCGGTGCTGATCTTCGCCTGGGTGCAGGGAGCGGGGTCGCTCCAGCTCGGTGACCTGTGGCTGCTGCTGGCAATCGTGCTGGCGGCGCTGGGGTATGCCGAGGGGGCGGTGCTGACCAGAACGATGGGTGGTTGGCGGGTGATTTCCTGGGCGCTGGTCTTTTCGCTGCCGATCCTGACGGTAGTCATGGTCGTGCTGATCTGGCGCGACGGATTCCCCGTGGCTGGCCCGGATGTCTGGGTGTCGTTTGCCTATCTGGCAGCGGTGAGCATGTTCCTGGGGTTTTTCCCATGGTATGCCGGGTTGGCGATGGGCGGCGTGGCGCGGGTGGGGCAGGTGCAACTGGTGCAGCCCGTGTTCAGCCTGATCTGGGCGTGGCTGCTGCTGGGCGAGGCGATCTCGCTGGGGACGGCCATCGCCTCGGTGCTGGTGATCGGATCGGCGGCCCTGGCCCGCTGGACCCGCAGCTCCTGACCTGCCGAATCGACCGTGCATCGCTCCAACCATCATTCCTGATTGTTTGGTAGGCTGAAGTCCGGGACCAACCACTGGCTTCGTGCCGGACGATCAGGCGACAGGGACAACCTCTTCATGGTGGATGAATCGATTACGCAGGGTTGGCGCGCGCTCGACCTCTTTACCGACCGTGATTCCTACTCCCGGCTGTTTCTTTCCTACCTGAACGACGATCCGCCCCGCTCGACGATCCTGTTCCTGCACGGCGACGGGGGGAACGGGAAATCGCTGCTGATGGCGCGATTCCGGGAGCATCTCTGCAAGCGGTTTGAGCCGGCCAACTGGGGCTACCTGCGCTCGCTGCCGGATTCCGACTGTATCGAGCACGCGATTCACGCCGAGAACGGAACAGCAGTCCCCTTTGGGCGACTCGACTTCTACCAGGATGCCCGGGATGGATTCTCGGCGCTGACCAAGTTGCGGCGCGACCTCGGCGGCGCCAACCTCCGGTTCCACCTGTTTGACTTCGCCATCGTCACCTACCTGCACAAGACCCACCAACTGACCGACGAGCGGATTCGCAGCATTTTCCCCGGCGACGAAATTGACCTGGTGCTGGGTCTGGCTGGCCTGGTGCAGGACGTACCGTTCGGGTCGCTGGCGATGTCGGTTCTCAACATGATGGATGCCAAACTCGGCGGCTGGTTTCACCGCTATCGCCACCGGCGCAAACTCGACACCTCGCAAGTCGAAGCCGTGATGCGGATGGACGCCGAGTCGGAACTGATCCAGCAGCTGCCGGGCCTGTTCGCCGCGGACATCAATGCCAGCATGCAGCTGGACGACGCCCCAGAGCGGGTGGCGCTCTTTTTCGACACCTACGAGGCAATCTGGGGTCACGAGCGGAATCTGGTCGGCGACCAGTATTTCGGGCGGGACGAGTGGGTCCGGCGGCTGCTGGCCGGTCTTGAACTCGATGCCGGGGTGGTCGTGGTGATCTGCGGCCGGGATGTTCCGCGCTGGCCCGAAGCACCCCGCTTCGCGATTGGAACCGAGCGGATCGACCTGCACCTCGTTGGCGACCTCTCGGATCGCGACGCCGAGACCTATCTGCTATTGGCCGGGATCGATGATGCCGCCCTGCGCAACCAGTTGCGGGAAGATGCGCGGGTGGCGCCCGGCCAGATCCACCCGTTCTCGTTGGGCCTCGGGGCCGACCTGGTGCACGTGCTCAACGCCAATACCAGCACGCCTTCCGCTGACGAGGCGATTCTCACCGCGCCACACGCCGAAGACCGGCGGCGGCAACTGGTGGACCGGTTCCTGCGATATGTGGATGCCAACACCCGCGACACCGTACTGGCTGTCAGCGTATGCCGGAGCTTCGACCGCAAGATCTACCGTTATCTGGGAGACGAACTCGACTTCGAAACCAGCCGGACTGGATTCCGGTCCCTGACCGAGTTTTCGTTCATCCAGCAGTCGGCAACCGGAGATGACAGGAGATTCCGCGTGCACGACCTGCTGCGGCGGATGCTGGACGGACAGGACGACGAGTTGCAGCAGGACGCCCACGAAGCGATGGAGTGCCGGTACCGACAGGCGATGGAGGCGGGGGACCGGCTGGCGATCATCGACGCCATCTTTCACTCCAACCGGCTGAATGAGAGCCGCGGCATCGACGAATGGCTGGAAGCCATGGTAGCCGCCACGCGAGAGAACGACATTTCCCGGGGGCGGGCGCTTCTGGTGCTGATCACTGACTTGCGAGTGGGCGATGCATTCCGGACGGCGCGGATGGCCTTCGAGGAAGCCGAGTTTCACGCCCTGATCGCTGAGTTCGACCTGGCCCGCACCGACTACAACCGAGCCATCGCCGGGTTCCGGCAGATTCTGGCCAGCAACCCGGACGATGTGGCGGCCGCCACGGAACTCGGAGTCAGCCACTGCATGCTAGGAATCTTGGAGGCCAACCAAGGCCAGCGGATGGACGCGGAAGCCAACTACCAAACTGCCTTGGGAATCCTGCTCGCAGTTCGAATATATAACCCATTGCACGTTCGTGCAGGAATCCATATTGGCACAATACATGACTGCATGGGACACCTGAAGCAAGACCACGGAGAGACGGATGAGGCGTCCATGCAATACAGGCTTGCAGTCGGAGCGTTGTCGTCAATCCTCCAGACCGATGCTGACAATCAACTTGCCAGGCAGCAACTCGGTAAAACAGAGCACCATATCGGGATTCTCTACTCTGGTCTCAGTAATCATGTCGCTGCAGAACGGCACTTCCGAGAAGCCATCGTCAATTTCGAGTACATCATCTCGCATGATGCCGATCACATCGAAGCTCTCATCGCCCTTGGCGACGCAAAACACCGAATCGGCGGCCTCAACGCCGGTTATGGGGACCTGAATTCTGCGGAGCAACACTATCAATCCGCCATCACGGTGTACGAGGCCGTGCTCGCGATCGCCCCTGGCCACCTCGCCGCGCAAAACGATCTTGGGATCGTGCAGATGAGCATTGGAAGTTTGCTTTCAGACCGCGGCGATCACACTGGAGCCCGACAGCACTTTTATCGAGCGATTGCTGCCTTCGAGCGCACGCTCGCCATAGCTCCTGACCATATCGAAGCCCGTCTCCTCCTCGGCAAGACCCAGGACAATGTGGGACGACTCTTGACCGAACGGGGCGACCATGCCGCAGCAGAACAACACTACCACCATGCAGTGTCGGCATTTGAGAGCGTCCTTGCTTTGGCACCAGACCACCTGGATGCTCGCAACACATTGGGCATCGCGCAGGGAAACATCGGGATATTGCTCACTAACCAGGGTGATTACCGTGCAGCAGAACAAAGCTATCGACAAGCCCTCGCCACCTACGAGACTATTATCGAACTGGCACCAACCCATCTCCTCAGTCATATCAACCTCGGGGCCATCCAGGTGGAGATAGGACGTAACCTTTCCCGTCAAGGGAATTTCACAAGTGCCGAACTGCAGTTGCGGCAGGCCATCACCACCTATGAAGACGCTCTCGCTCTTGCTCCAGACAGCCTCACCTGCCGACTCCATCTAGGGGAATGCCATGACAGCATCGGCCAAATCCAGGCTCGTCGCGGAAACCCGCAGGCAGCTGAAGAGCACTTTCAGCTCGCCGTCACCAGCCAGGAGAAAGTGCTCGCCTTGGCCCCTGAACATCTCAATGGACGATTGGGACTCGGCGCCACCCATGCTAACTGGGGGCGTCTTCTTATTGAACGCGGGAACCATATAGCGGCCTTCAATCACTTTGATCAGGCCATCAAGATACTTGATTCGGTTGTCATTCAGGAGCCCAGCCAACTCTATGCAAATGAGACACTAGGGAGAGTCCACCGCGAAGTATTCTATTGGCACTTGGTCCGAGAAGATCTAGCGGCCGCTGAAGAACCTCTTCATCTTGCCATTGAATCCGTCGAGTCTGTATTGGCGATCGCCCCTGACCGTCTCAATGCACTGATCCAACTCGGCACCTATCGAGGCCACTTAGGTCGCCTACTCCATGTCAAAGGTCAGATGGACGCGGCCCAACAACAGCTTCACCTCGCCATCGCCTCCTTCGACTCCGCGCTTGACATCGCACCATCGACTCTCGATGCACATGAAGGCATTGCTGATTCGCACAGTGCGATCGGTAGTCTTCTAACCGACATTGGCAATTCCACCCTTGGGGCAGAGCATTACCGTCAAGCCATTGCAATCTATCAGGCCATCATTGGAGACGTGCCCGACCGAACCGAAGCTCGCGCCAATCTGGGCACATCCCTTTACCATCTTGCTGATATCTATGTTGGGAACGATGAGATCGTTGAATCGACCGCTCTACTCCAAGAAGCCACGACGCAGTTTGGCAAAGTTCTCATGGAAGCTCCCCACCATCCGGACAGTGGATTCTATATGGGGTGCTCATTGTTGCAGCTAGGTATACAAGCCTACGACCGACATCAGTTTGAGGTGTCCATCCCGCAACTAGAGAAAGCTCTATCTCTGCTGGAACAAGTTCCAGAAACAGCTAGCCGATTCGTGGCAGCGAGACAAAGAGTGTCCCAGGCCTGGGTATTCCTAACCGCCAACCTCATTCAAATGGGTGATCTGGAGCGCGCTGTTTCTGCGTGCAGCCAAGGCAATATTGGAGTTGACTGGTTTCTCCAACACGCTCCCGGCAACCGCCTTGCTAGTGATGTCAAGGAGCGCCTAGAGAACTATGAGGCCGCGCTTGGACAACGTTCAGGATAGGGTGTGCCGCTGTCATCCCCTATCCTGAACGGAGCTACCCGCCAACCAGGCGAAAACTGCGGCTATGAGGTGCGGCGGTCGCCTCGGTGCTGGTGATCGGATCGGCAGCCCTGGCCCGCTGGACCCGCAGTTC
>CAZNQC010000024.1:0-19517 GCA_964574825.1 uncultured Sphaerobacteraceae bacterium
TGCGGCTGGCGAGGCAACCGGTGTGCCCTCCTGATCGTGCACGGTGACGGTGCCGGTCATCACGGGGTGAAACTGGCAGGCATAGGCGAATGATCCGCCTGTTTCGAAGACCACGGTTGCACTGGCGCCAGGCTCGATGGTTCCGGTATCCCATCCCGCGCCGGTCGCGGTGTGTGGGTCGTCATCGTTGTTTGTCCAGGTGATCGACTCACCCGGCTGGATGGTGATCGTGCCGGGAATGAAGGCATCGGCATCGTCGTCGGTAATCCGCACCTCCCACGAACCGTCGGTCAACTGCGTGGCTGGACGATCGTCGTCGTCATCGTCCCCGTGACGGTGATCGTCGTCGCGATCATCATCGTCATGGTCGTCGTGTCCCGAATCGTCCTTGTCGTCATCGTCGTGATCATCGTGCCGTGCGGCAGCTGCCAGGGTCGAGCCTGCGCCAAGCGTGAGCGCACCACTCAGCACGACTCCCAGCAAGCGACGTCGCGTCGTGCCGGGGACCGTTGTGGCCGGTGAATCCATCTCCATCTCATCAGGTGTGCGATCAGTCATGGTGTGACCTCCGTGCGGAACGACAGTGCGAGAGGAACGGTTCAGTGGTGACAATCTGAACACCACCCAGCATAGCGGTTGCTCCGAGTGTGCCCCGCCGCTGCCACATCTACGCCATTGTTCAGAGTCGAGGGGATGGTTCTGGCTGACCTTTCGTACGGGCCGACCTGCCAGCGTGAACCGTCTGCCCAGGTGTTGCCGGTTCATCCATGTTGGCGGAGACGCGGAAGCGGACCAGACGATTGCTCGCCGGCCCGCTTCCGTTCCCCTCCCTCCAGAGGTGTTGGCGATGGTGGTCGTGGTTACTCCTGGACCTCATTCCAGTTCGCGATGTTCCAGTATTGGTACTCGAACGGGGTCCAGCCGAAGTTCGCTGGATTCAGTCGCTTCGAATAACCCACATTCTGGCCGATCTGCACCAGCGGAATGATTGCCACGTCGTTGACGATCAGGTCGTTGAGATCGATCAGTTGCTGGATGAGCGTCTCCCCGTCCGGTTCCCGGCGCGCCGCTTCCAGCAGGGCGTCGAAATCGTCGTTTGCCCACCGGGTGTAGTTGTTGCCCGACCAGTTGTTGGACTTCTGGGCGATGTTTCCCCCGTCCGGTCCGGCATACCAGGCATTGAGGAACCGCACGGGCAACGCGCTCAGCACGCCACGGCCATACTCCTGCAGGTCCCACGGAAAGTGGTTGATGTTCTGGTCGTTCCCCGGCGTGCCATCGAAGAACTGCCCGGCATCGACCTGGACCAGTTCCACCTTGATGCCGACCTTTTCGAGCTGCGACTTGATCAGCGCCTGGGTCTTCTGGCGCACCTGGTTGACTGAACTGGAGAAGGTGATGCTGAACTCCTGGCCATCCTTCACCCGCACGTCGCCCTCCAGCACCCAGCCTGTCTCGTCCAGCAGGGCAGCCGCCTTGTCCGGGTCGTAGTCCAGCGCCGTGTTCGGTGACCGGAGCAGCTCGTTGCCGACCAGCACGTTTGGCGTCGCCTCGTTGCCGGGCAGATAGAACGCATCGGCAATCTGCTGCCGGTCGATGGCGTGGGTCAATGCCTGCCGCACGCGCACGTCGGAGAAGATCGGATGCGGGGTGTCCTTCTGGGAAACCTCACCGTCGACTTCCGTGCGCGGGTCCGAATGATTGACGTCGATCTCCTCCAGCGTCGTCACCGGGGTGACTTCCAGCACACCTGGACCATCCTCGGACACCAGATCCAGCAGCACTTCGGGCTCCACCTGCAGGTTCCAGGCGAAGTCGTAGTCACCGGTCTGCAGCACGGCTCGGGCCGCCGAGGCCGCGTCACCGCCGCCTTTCAGGATCACGCGCGAGAAGTAGGGCTTGTTTGGTTCGCGGTAATTTTCGTTGATGGCGTAGATCACCTGGTCGTTGGGAGAGAACGACTCGACCACGTAGGGACCGGTGCCGATCGGCGCCAGGCCGAACGCCTCATTCACACCGTCTTCACCCGTCCCCAGCACGTGCCGCGGCAGCACGAACGATGAGCCCGAGCCGGTGAGGTTCTCGATCCAGATTGGGTTCGTCGTGCGGAAGTGATAGGTCGCGGTCAGGTCGTCAATGATTTCGACCGATTCGATCTCATCGAAGGTGTTGAACGAGAAAGATGAATTCGCCGGATCGACGTTCCACTCCCAGGTAAACAGCAGATCGTCGGCGGTCAGCGGTTCGCCGTCGCTCCAGAGCACTTCCGGCTTCAGCTTGACCGTCACCCAGGTCAGGTCGTCGGCCAGGGTTCCCGCCTCCTTCGAGGGTACCTCCTCGGCCAGGATCGGCAGCAAACCACCATCCGCCCCGACCCGGAACAGCGGCTCGATCACCAGTTGCGCACCCAGGATGTCCTTGATGCCGGTCGAGTGATAGGTCAGGAGCGTGGTGACCGACTGCCATTGCAGGAGCCGGAGTTCCCCACCTGCTCCTCGTGTCTGGTTCTCGGTTCCTTCGGCGGGGATGGCGCTGGCGACGGCTGCGGGAGTCGCCCCCGGATCGGCAACAGGGGATGCCTCCACCCCGGGAGTGGCCTGGGCTCCTGCCCGCGAGGCGAAACCGGAGGCGGCAGCAACGCCAATGATGGCCGCGCTGGCGAGCAGGTTGCGGCGGGATGACTCGAAGTCGAACGATTCGGCAGGAAGGTCGGCAGCATGGGTCGTCGTGGGAAGGTCATGGCTCACGGGAATCTCCACAATTCAACATAAGGAATACAAGTTGGCAAGACGCTGCCCGGCCGAAACTCCGCGTCGGGCGGGAACAGCGTGCGTTCGCGGTTGGGGTGTTGGATGGTGCCAAAAGGCGATCAGCGACCGGAAGGGCGGAGCGACGGCCGCTCATCGCCGCCGATACACAAACCGGTGGAGGAGGTGCGTGAGGAGGAGGTGGACGTGTGCCAGGTCACGAGCGCGACGAGGTGTCGTCGCCGTCCCCGGCGGGGGAAGGTGGGCTGGGATTGGATGGATTCCGGTTGATTCGGTTTCAACGGAAATACCCCCATCGGATGATGAGGGCGGAGGCTTCCCGAAGGCCGGGAAACGTGTGCGCCTCATCTTCCAGAAAACGTCTGCCGGAATTAGCACCCGGTCGATCACATGGCGTGATGCGGGTTGCTGGGGTCTCGTCGGGCCGGTCCCTCCACCCCTCTGGATGAGGTAAATCTTCACTTGTGGAAGTGACTATAAACGAGAAACCATTGGGCGTCAACCATTGACGTCTGGGAAGGGGGACACGGGCTGCACAGTCTCGTCATGTGCTGCCAATCTGGGAGTTTGATGCCGGGACTCCCGGTCCGCCTCGACTCCCTCCTCTTTACTCTTTGCTCGTTTCGCTTTCCTCAAGGGTGTACGAACGAGCAATTTCGCGATACGTGGCGAGATTTCGCCCCTTCGATGCGTTCGATAGGTAGAGCATCGTCAGTCAGTGCTCGTCGTCCGTCGTGCAGAACCCGGGGAAAGGGGACGAAGAAGGGAAAAGGCGATCGCCGGAACCCCCATGGATTCGGTCCAATTCGACCTTATCCCCCTTTCACCCCTTTTCCGTTGACACCAACCTTGGTAGCGCCACGTTGGCAAACGGCAGTCGCAGTCATCCTCCATCCTTAACAGCCTGCCTGCCATGAACTGACCTCCCTGGCGGGGTTCATAATCCTGAACGACGATGCTCTTGCCCGGGTCAGGGAAGAGCGAGAGATGGAATGAAGGATCGAGCCTGTCCAACGAGGCCCATGGAGGCAGTCCCTGCCTGATATGGAAAGGCGAAATCGGTATTGAGGAATCGTTATGTAGGGGGCGACTCAATGTCGACCCGGTCGGCAACGTTCAATCTGTACGTCACCCGCTCGAATGTTCGGACGACCTGTTCTGGTCACTTACAAACCATTACCCCAGTTCCCCCGGCATTCTCCCGCCAGCCCAATCGGAATAATTCCGGTCGAGAATGCCTATGGAATCAACGAATCTCGAATAATTCCCATTTTCCCGGCCAGTTTTGGATTTTTTCACCGTGCGGCTGTGGTGAGGGCCGTTGTGCCTCAATCTCAGCCGATGATGTCACGCCGCCGCGAGTCGAGGTCTCGCCGGATGGCACGATGGCCTGGCTCCTCGGCGAAATCCGGGCCACGGCTGTCCAGGCTCAGCCAGACGGGTCCGAGCGTGAAATCGCGTACCGGTGCGCCTGGTTGCAGGTTTTCGCCAGGCGCGATGGTCGGTGGGCCGCCATTGTCAACGCTCCCTCCGTCAGGTTCGAACCGGAGTAGCCTCGCTGCTGTGCGAGGCTTCCCCGTTGGCCACGCTGACGAGATACTGTCCCGAATCTCGTCCCGCTTCATCTTCTCCAGGAGAACCCAGGCATGCAGGTTGTTCGAGTCGGCATCATCGGTCTTGGCGAGGTGGCGCAGATCATCCACCTGCCCATCCTCCAGGCGCTGGACGATCGTTTTCTGGTCACTGCCATCTGCGACATCTCGCCCACACTGCTGTCGGCCATGGGTGAGCGCTACCGTGTCCCGGAGTCTGCCCGCCACGCCGACTTCCACGACCTGGTTGCCCGCGACGATGTCGACCTGGTCTTCGTCCTCAACTCCAATGAGTACCACGCTGAATGCGCTATCGCCGCCTGCGAGGCTGGCAAGCACGTGCTCATCGAGAAGCCGATTGCCCTCACCATTGCCGATGCCGAAGCGATCGCCGCCGCCCGCGATGCCGCCGGTGTTCAGGTGATGGTTGGCTACATGCGCCGGTTCGCCCCGGCTTTCGTCGAGGCCGTTGAAGAAGTGCGACGCCTCGACCGTATCCGCTACGTCCGGGTCCGCGACATCATCGGTCACAATCGGCTCTTCATCGAGCAGTCCAGCAACGTGATCTACCCCACCGACTTCCCGGCTGAGGCCATCGCCAACCGCAGGGAGCGCAATACGGCCATGCTCGACGCGGCCATCGGCACCGACGCGGATGCAACTCTCCGTCGCGCGTACGGCATGCTCGCTGGCCTCAGCAGTCACGACCTCTCGGCCATGCGGGAACTGCTCGGAGGTCCGCCACAGGGAGTGATCTCGGCGGCGGCCTGGGATGGTGGCGGCTTCCTCACTGTCATGATGGACTACGGGGATTTTGCCGCCTATCTCGAAACCGGCAGCGACGGCCAGCGCCGCTTCGACGCTCACCTGGAAGTGCTTGGCACGAGCCGGTCGGTCAAGGTGCAGTACGACACGCCCTACATCCGTCACCTGCCGACGACGATTGAGATCTCGTACGAAGAGGGTGATCGCCACATCGAAACGGTCATCCGTCCCACTTACACGGACCCATACACACGCGAACTGGAAGAACTCTGGGATGTCGTCGTCAACGGAGCCACGCCGAAGACCTCGGTCGAGGACTCACTCGAAGATCTGCACCTCTTCCAGCAGATCATCACGGCGATGCGCCCGTCCGCCTAGCAGTTCCGGCAAGCGGGCCAGCTCGATCTGTTTGCAATGCCCGAGCCGTCAGCGCGGCGGACGCCACTCGAAGACCTGGACCGATGTTCCCGGCCGTACCTCGATCTCCTGGGTGGGCGTGAACCCTTCGTCGACGTAGTAGTTCACGAGGCGCCGGTCACCACCGGCCCAGCAGTCGACCCGCAGGATGTCCACGCCCGCGGCGATGGTCTGTTCCCGGGCCAGCTCGATCAGGCGATGACCGATCTGCTGCCCTCGGTGATTCGGCGAGGCGATCAGCAGCTTGAGGTACCGTTCGGGCTCCTCGATCGACGGCACATACGGCATTGGGTGGTCGGTCACCACGCTCACTCCGACTGCCACGCCGTTGATCTCGGCAATCGTTGCCGCCCCGCTGGCGAGCAGGTCACGCACGAACTCGACCCGCTGGGGGTTGTCCGACCACGGTTCGCTTCCCCATTGGGCCGAACGACCCCGCTCCACCAGCCAGGCAATGTTGGCATCGAACAGGGCCACCACGGCATCGGTGTCTGCCACGGATCCGGGCCGAAACTCCATGCGCCGATTCCTCCTTCGCGGGGCATGGTACCGCGCAGCCCCGGGGGCGAGTGGTGAATCTCTTCCGGGTAGAGAAAACGGGATACCCCTTTCGAGGTATCCCGCATTCCCCCGCCTGTCTCTGTCGCTTTGAGTCCGGGCTAGCCTTGCGCCTGCAGCGCCTCCTGGAACTCGTTGCGGATCTGGTCGCCGCCCTGGCTCTTCCACTGATCGATCGCAGCCTGCAGGTCGTCGATCGACCCTCGGCCCGTCACGATCGGGGTGATCAGGTCCATCCCCATCTGGTTGAGGACCGGACCCTGGTCGACATTGGTCTGCGAGAAGAGCACGAGGGATGGATCCTCGATGCCGACTTCCACCGACTGCTTCAGCACGTCCTGCACCTGCAGGCCGACCTCTGGCTCGTCCGGGTAGAAGAGCACTTCGGTGCCGGCCATCAGGTAGACGAGGTCCGAGCGCTCTTCGCGCTGCTTCTCGTTGACCACCGGGGCACCGGCGTCGTTGTATTCCCAGTGCACGCCTTCGATGCCACTGCCCAGGAAGAGGGCTTCCTCGGAGCCGAACGGCGCGGCCAGGTAGTCAAGAATGTGCAGGAGTTCGAGCACCCGCTCTTCGTCACCACCCAGCGAGGCCGGGATACCGACCATGCCGAAGGTGCCTGTGCCGTTGAAGGTCACGCCCGGTCCGCCATCGACGGCCACGATCGGCACGTTGGTGATGCGCGCATCCGGGTTGGCCTGCTGCTGGCGGAAGCCGACGTTGTTGGTGCCGAAGAACGAGGTCGTACCCTCGTAGTGGAGCCCGACATCGCCCGCAATGAAGGCGTTCTGCGAGTCCGAGAACGTCATCGAGGCGGCGTCCGGGTGGTAGGCACCATCCTGGAACATGCGAATCTGCATCTCGATGGCCTCGCGGAACTCGTCGGTCTCGATGACGTAGGTCAGCGTGCCGTCGTCGTTCAGGCGCCAGTTGTTGGGGGCTTTCACGGCCTGTTGGGTGATGCGATTGTCGAACACCCACCAACCACTGTTGAACCGGCCCTGGCCCCAGGTGTTGGACGAGCCGTCACCGTTCGGGTCGCCGTTGGTGAAGGCAGCCAGCATCAGCATCAGCTGTTCGGGATCCGACGGGTCGATTCCCACCGCTTCCGCCCAGTCAACACGGTAGAACGGCTGGCCCGCCGCGCGCCCGGCCGGGCGTGGAATGCCGAGGATCTTGCCCTGGAACAACAGGTTGTCCCACATGTATTGCGGGAAGTTCTTCAGGTTCTGGAACTGCTGCAGTGCATCTCCGGTCACGTACGGGGTGAGGTCCAGGAATGCACCCTGGGCCATCGCCTGGTACTGCTGCGAGGCGTTCTGGCCAGGGTTGATGTAGAAGAGGTCGGGAATGTCGCCGCCAGCCAGGTACACGGCCGACTTCTCGCCGTAGTTGGGCTGCGGGGTCATGTCGATTTCCCACGTCACGCCCAGGCGTCGTTCGAGTTCCTGCCAGTACTGGTTGTCGTCACGCGGCGTTGGCGGCGGCGAGTAGGAAATGGTGAACGCCCGAACGGTGCCACCCTTGCCCGGCACGCCGTCATAGGTCACCTGTGGTTCGGGGAACTTCAGGTACACATCGGGCACGCCTTCGAGGCCGGACGGCACCACATCACCGGTGGCACCGGCGGCTGGTGTGGCGTCCTGCGCGAAGGTGATGCGGGGCAGCGTGGCGGCCGCTACCGCGGCACCAGCACCAGCCTTGAGGGCGGTGCGGCGAGTCGAGGCTGAATTGAGCAGGCGTTCCTTGTACGATTCGGTCACGATGATTCCTCCCGGGAGTCGTCGAATCTGCGGAGCGGATGCGGCAACATCCGCTCCGTTCATGCTGTCATGCGTGGTGATGTTGGCGGGGTGACACCTCCTCCGGCGTGGGTGCGGGCGATCGATCATCCCTTGATCGATCCGGTCAGCACACCCTTCGTGAAGTACTTCTGCAGGAATGGGTAGACAAGCAGGATCGGCACCGTGGCGACAACCACGATTGCCATCTTGATCGTTTCCGCCGGTGGCGGCGCCGCGCCGGACTGAAGACCTTCGGCGCTGGCCAGGTTCGTGCCCATGAGCACGTACTGCCGCAGCACCAGCTGGATCGGCCACTTGCCCGAATCGTTCAGGTAGATGATCGCGTTGAAGAACTGATTCCAGATCGCCACCCCATAGAACAGGGCGACCACGGCGAGCACGGCTTTCGAAAGCGGCAGCACGATCTGATAGAAAACCTGCATGTCGTTGGCGCCGTCGATCTTGGCGGCATCGAGCAGTTCGCGTGGAATGTTCATGAAGAAGTTGCGCACGATGATCAGGTTCCAGGCACTGATCAGCCCGGGCACGATCAGGGCGGCGTACGTGTTGATCAGGCCCAGTTCCTTCACCAGCAGGTAGCTGGGAATCATGCCCGGGCTGAAGATCATCGCTCCCAGCACGATGTACAGGATCGGCTTGGATCCAATCACCGTGGGTCGGGAGAGCCCGTAGGCCATGGTGGCGGTGAACAGCATCTGGGCAGCCGTGCCGCACAGGGTGAGCAACAGGCTCACCTGCAGGGCTCGCTGCACCACGCCGCCACTGAGGATGGCGCGATAGGCATCAAACGTCGGGTTCCTGGGCCACAGGATCAGGCCGCCTCGGGCCGCGTCCTGGGCCGAGGTCAGGCTGACCGACAGCACGTAGGCCATCGGAAAGAGCATCACGATCACGATGATGACCAGGGTGATCGCCTTGCCCACCTTCATCAGCGGGCCGGGTTCTTCCATCCAGACCGGACGGCTGTCATCCGCTCGCTGGCGTTTGAACCAGCCGCGCACGCCGGACGGCACCGGTGCCGTCATCTGGGTTGACATCGATTTCGTTGCTTCAGCCATTAGAGCAGTCCTTCCTCGCCGAAGCGTTTCGCCAGCCAGTTCGCAAACAGGATCAGCATGGCGGCGACAACCCCGCGCATGAGCCCGACCGCTGCCGCGAAGCTCCATTGACCGGACTGGAAGCCGAGGGTGTAGACCAGGGTGTCGATCACCTCGGCCGCCTGCGGGCCAACCGCGTTGCGCTGCAGGAAGTACTGCTCGAAGCCGGTTGAGAACATCGAACCCATTCGCAGGATCAGCAACAGCACGATGATGCCGCGAATGCCGGGCAGGGTCACATCGAGCAGCCGCCGGCGGCCATTGGCGCCATCCATCGCGGCGGCTTCATACAGCTGGGTGTCGATCTTGGTCAGGGCGGCCAGGAAGATGATGGTTCCCCAGCCAATCTCCTTCCACATCGACTGCAACACCACCAGCGGTTTGAAGAAATCCGGGTTCGCCATGATGTTGATCGTGTCGTACCCGCCGTCTCGCAGGGCCTGGTTGATCACCCCGGCTCCGCCGAACACCTGCTGCCAGAGGGCGATCACGATCACCCAGGAGAGGAAGTAGGGCAGGTAGACGATGCTCTGGATCGATCGCTTGATGCGCTCGCTGATCAGCGAGTTCAGCAGCAGCGCCAGTAGCAGGGGAGCCGGAAAGGCGAACACGAGCTGCAGGAATTCGATCTGGATGGTGTTGATCAGGGCTTGCTTGAAGTTGGGGTCGGTCAGCAGCCGCTCGAAGTTGGCCAGTCCCACCCAGGGGCTTTCGAAAATGCCGACGAATGGCGAGTAGTTCTTGAAGGCGATGATGTTCCCCAGCATGGGGAAATAGACGAACAGCAGGAAGTAACACAACCCCGGCAGGATGAAGAGGTACATCCACCGGTCGTGATAGATCTGTCGCCATTTCGAGGTGCCGGTCGTTTCGATACCTTCAATCGAGGACGTGGCCGGGGACCCGGATGTTGCCATGATGAATACTCCGCAGGGAACGAACCTTGTTGATCCGAATGCGTAAACCTACCGGCGCAGGACACTGCCACGCGGGACGAGCGTCGGCGCCAGGGTGATGGTGGTGACCGCCGCCTCCGGCCATTGCAGGCGATGGTCGAGCAGGGTGATGGCGAACCGCCCCATGCCAACCTTGTCGACATTCAGGGTGGTCAGTCCGGGCCGCATTGCCCGGGCGTGATCGGTGTTGTCGAATCCCACCAGCGAGACGTCGGCGGGAACGTCGAGCCCACGCTGCTCCAGCGCGCTGTAGACATCGAGGGCGAACTGGTCGTTGACGCAGACGAGCGCGCTGGTCTGGGGCTTCTGGTCGAAAATGTCGTTCAGTGCATCGGTGGCGTCCCAGTGGCTCACCCGCCCAACCACTGGTTCCAACCCATTGGCCGCCATGGTCGCGCGGTAGCCACGTTCGCGGGCCGCGAAGTTGGCGTTGTGGGCGAGGTGTCGCGTGACCAGCCCGATCCCGGCGTGACCGGCATCGATCAGGTGTTGGGTCGCGGTGGCGGCCCCGCCTTCGTTGTCGGTTGCCACCACGTCGTGGCGAGCCGAGGGGCCCGGTGCATCGACCACCACGACCGGGCAGGAGAGCGGAAACAGCAACCTGCTGACATCGTCGTCAGTCAGGGCACCGACCACGATCACCCCGTCAAGTTGCTGGTCCAGCAAGTGCCGTGGCACATCCACGATCTCGTTGTTGTCATCCACGGTCAGGGTGCCGTAGAGCAGGTTCATGCGTCGTGTCCGGGCAGTTGCCTCCATTCCCGTCAACACCCAGGAGTAGAACGGATTGACCCCGTTTGCTCCTCCCTCGGGATAGGGTGAATGGGCGCGGAACAACAGGGCGACCGTGGCAAGGTCGTTGGCCTCGGTACGCTTGCTGCTCTTGCGCTCGTAACCAAGCGATTGGGCTGCCGCCAGCACGCGCTCGCGCGTGTCCTGGCCGATCACGCCCTTGTCCCGCAGGACGAGCGATACGGTCGTGGGAGAGGCGCCGCTCTCGCGTGCGATATCGGAGATGGTCACGCGCTTGTCTGCCACGTGCTCAGCCTTGCCGATGGAGTACCCGGAAGAAGATGTTCGATGAGGGGGACAGTAGCAGCCCGACAGTGAAAGTGCAACACTGTTTTAGTGATGATTAGTGCAGGATGTCTCGTTTGGGCCGATTTTATCGGGCAAACGGCAAGAAAAACCCGGTGACCAGGTCACTGGCCACCGGGTATGGAGTTGGGTGTGTTGATGGGTTGTCCGGTTGGGTTACACCGTTTGCAGCCGGAACTGGGCGTCGTGCAGCCGGGTATAGACCCCGTCCAGTTCCAGCAGTTCGCCGTGACGTCCCTGCTCGACAATGCCGGTCTGGTCCACCACCACGATCCGGTCCGCATTCTGCACCGTTGCCAGCCGGTGGGCGATGACGAGCGTGGTTCGTCCCACCGAGAGTTCCGCCAACGAGGCCTGGATCGCCCGCTCGGTTTCGGTGTCGAGCGCCGAGGTGGCTTCGTCCAGAATCAGGATCGGCGGGTTCTTGAGGAACATCCGCGCAATCGCCAGCCGCTGTTTCTGGCCGCCGGAGAGTTTCACACCGCGCTCACCGATGATCGTGTCCAGCCCGTAGGGCAGCAGGGCGATCACCTCGTTCAGCTTCGCGCGCCGCGCCGCCTCCAGAATGTCGGCCTCGCTGGCACCCAGGCGGCCGTAGGAGATGTTCTCGCGCACCGTCCCCCCGAAGAGGAAGACATCCTGCTGCACGATGCCGATTTCCCGCCGCAACGACGCCAATGTCATATCCCGGATGTCGATGCCGTCGATGGTGATCTGGCCGTCGAGTACGTCGTAGAACCGCGGCAGCAAGGCCGTGATCGTGGTCTTGCCTGCCCCCGAAGGCCCGACGAAAGCGACCGTATCCCCGGCCTTGATCTCCAGATTGAGGTCCTCGAGGATCAGGCGATCCGGGGCGTACCCGAAGCTCACGTTCTCGTAGCGAATGTCGCCCTTGAGGTCTCCGACATCGATCGCGTTCGGCCGGTCCTGAATGTCCGGGTCGGTGTCGATCAGTTCGAGGTAGCGCTTGAACCCGGCCATCCCCTTCGGATACATCTCGATCACCGAGTTGATCTTCTCCACCGGCCGGAAGAAGACGCCCACCAGCAGGATGAACGACACGAAGCCACCATACGAGAGTTGGCCCTGCATCACGAACCAGGTGCCGGCCACCATCACCACCAGCTGCGTCAGCCGCATGCCGAGGTAGCTCAACGACATCGACGCCGACATGATCTTGTAGGCTTCGAGCTTGGTTTCGCGGTACTTCAGGTTGTCCTGCTCGAACAGCGCCCGCTCGTGATCTTCGTTGGCGAAGGCCTGCACCACCCGGATGCCGCCAACGTTCTCCTCGATCCGGGCGTTGAACTCGCCAACCCGCCCGAAGAGACTTCGCCAGGTGCGGGCCATCCTGCCCCCATAGCGGGTGGTGACGATGCCGGTAAACGGCACGATCAGGGCGGTGATCAGGGCCAGCTGCGGTTCGATCGCGAACATCAGCGCGAACGCCCCGACCAGGGTCATGATTGCAATGAAGGCGTCTTCCGGGCCGTGGTGAGCAACTTCACCGACCTCTTCGAGATCCTTCGTTACCCGGCCGACCAGGTGACCGGTCTTCTGGTTGTCAAAGAAGGAGAACGAGAGCTTCTGGATGTGGTCGAACGCTCGCCGGCGCATCTCGGTTTCGATGTTGATGCCAAGCATGTGACCCCAGTAGGTCACGATCACCATCAGGCCGGTGTTGACCAGATAGATCATCAGCAGGCCCACCGCGCAAATGGTGATCAGGTTCCAGTCGCCGCTTGGCAGCAGGTCGTCAATGAAGAACGACACGGCGAGCGGGAACGCGAGTTCCAGCAGACCGGAGGCGACGGCACAACTGAAGTCGATCCAGAAGAGCTTCTTCCAGGGCTGGTAATAGGCGAAGAATTGCTTGAGCAGCTGCATCAACGGGCTTTCTTGAAGGATGGAGGGCAGGCGATCCAGTCGCAGGCTGGCGCAAAAAGACGCGCCCCAGTCGACACCGGCACCGCGCTTCGACATTCTACACTGTTTCTGGCGCAATGCCGACCAGAGTTGTCGGAATATTCGGAGTGGCCGGAATGGATTGATTCGGAGGTGGCCTCGTGCCGGACGAGGGAGTGGCTGGGCATGGGTGGTGCCGGCAACGTCCGCTTGCTCCTCGACCGGAGGGTTTCATCCCCGCATCCCTGACCAGGCGCCTCCGCATCCGTTGCCGATCCTCGCAGTGCATGGCGCCGCCGAGACGATGTCGGTCGGCCACCTCATCACAGGGCTGGCGGCGGCTGTGATGACCTGATGCCGAAACGATGATCCCGCGTTCACAATGCCGGGGTCGCCGCAGCGGAAACTGTTAACGGCGCCTGCTACAATCAGCGCCAGCAACAGGCACGCCAATCGACGA
This sequence comes from uncultured Sphaerobacteraceae bacterium, assembly GCA_964574825.1. Taxonomy (GTDB): domain Bacteria; phylum Chloroflexota; class Chloroflexia; order Thermomicrobiales; family UBA6265; genus JACCYX01. Next base: position 13,422 of record CAZNQC010000024.1, read on the forward strand.
CGCAGCATGCTGGTTCAGCCACTTCCTGGCGATCCGGGGCGTCCTCGACAGGCATGACTGGATCCGGTCCGCACCTTCGGCGCCGGAAGCAGGGATCTCAGGAGCGGAAAATCATGTTCAAGCCTCTGTCTCGTCGCACACTTGTGACTGGCGCCGCGGCTACGGGTGCCGGTCTCGCCGCTGGTTTGCCGATGCTGGCCCGGGCCCAGGCCACGCCTGGTGCCTCGCCTGTGACTGCCGAGATCGATGCCGACTTCGCGGCTGCGCAGGATGCCCTGCTTGGTCAGTTCCCGCTGGACGGGAAGAAGCTGCGCATCCTCAGCGCGGTCGTTGGTGGCAAGACGCCCGAAGAGGATGAGCTCTTCGCCCAGGAGATCACCCGCCTGACCGGCATCGAAGTCGAACTGGTTCACCCCACCGCCGACTATGGCCAGAAGATGCTGGCCGACCTCGCCGCCGGCGTGCAGTACGACCTCATCTACACCAACCAGGACACGGTGCAGACGCTCGTTGCCGACGAGGTCCTGACCGACCTCACCGACCGCATCCAGGGCTCGGCCATCCTCTCCAACCCCACTGTCATCCCGACCGCCGAGTGGGACATGGTCACCTTCGACGACGGCAAGATCTACTCTGCCTTCCAGAAGTTCGAAGGCTCCCGGATGCTCACCATCCGCCAGGACTGGCTCGACAAGCTCGGCCTTGCCACCCCCACCACGCTCGACGAGCTCTACGACACGATGGTCGCCCTGCGCGATGGTGACCCGGTTGGCGATGGCTCCCAGCCGCTTGGCCTTGGCACGGCCGGCACCTACGACATTCAGCCGTTCATGAGCGCCTATGGTGTGCTCCCCGGCTTCGTCGAGGTCGATGGCAAGCGCACCATTCCCTACGCCACTGACGCCGCCATCCCGGTCTACGAGTTCCTCGCCAAGCTTTATGCCGAGGGCCTCTACGACCCGAACTTCGCCACTGCCACCACCGCCGACTTCCGCAACCTGTTCTTTACCGACAAGCTCAGCATGGTCACCTACTGGGACACCTGGGTTGGTCTGTTCAACGCCCAGGTTGCCGCGAACGACCCGGACAGCACATTCCAGGCGGTCGGCATCGCTGCCGCCGCGGACGAGAATGGCGAAGTCATCCTCAACCGTGGCCAGCCCAGCGTCTGGACCATCCCGGTCAACGCCAACGACCCGGACACGGCGTTCACCTTCATCGAATGGTGGAACACCTTCCCGGGCATCACCCTCGGCTCGCTCGGCATCGAAGGCAACGACTTCACTGTCACCGATGGTGTCTACGAGTTGACCGACCTCGGCGTCGAGCACGCCATGGATCATGGCCAGCCAACGCCGTACAACTCCAACTGGACCAACCCGATCGGTGAACTTCCTGGCCTCGCTGAAGCCCAGGAGATCACGAAGGCCCACGGCTACCTCGCGGTCCAGGGGCCGGACTGGGGCCCGACCATCGCCCCGATCCTGGATGAGAACATCATCAAGATCATCCTCGGCGATCTGACTCCGGCTGACGGCATCGCTGCCATGCAGGAAGCCCTGCTGGCCGAAGGCCTGATCGACGGTTAGGTCACCAGCGCACTCAGGAAGGGAGCCGGCGACCGCCGGCTCCCTTCTGCGTTCGGTGATTGCCGCCCGGTGAAACTTGACTCCCCACATCCACGGGAAAGGGAGAGCGGATGTTCAGGCGAAACCTCCGTCTGATGCGGAGCCACTATGGGCTCTACCTGATGATCATCCCGGTCATCGCGTACTTTTGCTTGTTCGTGTACTACCCGCTGTATCAGGGGGTTGTGTCCAGCTTCCAGGAGTTCAAGCTGCTCGGCGGCGGCGAATGGGTCGGGACCCAGAATTACGCCGACGTCTGGAACGATGCCAAGTTCTGGCAGGTGGTGAAGAATACGCTCATCATCGGCGGCGGCATCCTGGTCCTTGGCTTTTTTCCGCCTATCATCGTTGCCCTTGCCCTCAACGAAGTCGGGTACCTGCTGTTCAAGAAATCTGCCCAAACCTTCGTCTACCTGCCCCACCTCTTCTCCTGGGTGGTCATCGGCGGGATGTGGATCTACCTGCTTTCGCCTTCCGGCGGCCTGGTCAACGAACTCCTTGCCACCATCGATGTCGGCCCGATCAGGTTTCTCACCAATACCACCTGGGCCCGGGCGACCATGATCGTCCTCCCGATCTGGAAGGACATGGGCTACGCCGCCATCATCTACCTCGCTGCCATCACCAGCATCAGCCCGACGCTCTACGAAGCAGCCCGCATCGATGGGGCATCGCGTTTTCAGCAGAGCTACCAGGTCACGCTGCCGCTGCTGAAACCCACGATGGTTGTGGTCTTCATGCTCAATATTCTTGGGCTCCTGCGCATCTTCGACCAGATCTACGTGATGCGAAACCCGGTTATTCAGACAAGGGTGGATGTGATCATGACCTACGTCTACGACATGGGTATCCAGCGCTACGAGCTTGGTTTCGCCAGTGCAATTTCGGTGATGGTGCTGCTCACCACCCTGGCAATGACAGCCGTGGTCTGGAAGATCACCGGCTTCGGACGGGAGAACTGACATGACCGAAGTCACCGTCCCAACCACCACCCCGGCCAACCAGGCATCCGGTGGCGGCCGCCCGCGCGAAAGCCGGTCCGACCAGTTGGCCTACGTCGGCATCATCGCGTTCCTCGTCATCCTGATGCTGATGATGGTCGTGCCGTTCGTCAATGTGGTCGCGGTCGCCTTCTCCGGACCGCTGGCGTCCATGGAACCAGGCATTCACCTGTGGCCGCAGGACGTCAGCGTCGACGGATTCAAGACCGTCTGGGTCAATCTCGATCTCCAGCGCGCGTTCACGAACAGCGTGATCGTCACCTTCACCGGAACGCTCTTTCATGTGGCGCTCTGCTGTTTCGCCGCCTATGTGTTGATCCAGCGCGACCTGCCCGGCAAGACGCTGATGCTGGGGTTCATCCTTGCCACCATGGCGATCCCGAGCGAACTGATCATGATCCCGCTCTACATCGTGAACCGGCAACTGGGGTTGATCAACTCGCTGTGGTCGCTGATCTTCGCTGGCATGGTCTCCGGATTCAGCATCCTCCTGCTGCGCAACTTTTTTGCTGGAGTGCCCTATGACCTGGCGGAGTCCGCCCGGATCGACGGTGCCAGCGACTTCCACATCTTCCGCACGATCTACCTGCCGCTTTCCCAGGCCGGAATTGCCACCATCACCCTCTTCGAGTTGGTGAGTCGCTGGAACCAGTTTCTCCATGTCGTGCTCTACATCAACGACAGCAAGAAGTACACGCTGCAGGTGGCGCTCAACGCCCTGGTGACCGAAAACCTTGGCACCTCGGGCATGTCGATGATCACCCCGAATGTGCGGATGGCCGGCATCGTCATCGCCATTCTGCCGCTCGTCATCCTGTACCCGTTCATGCAGCGCTATTTCGTCAAGGGCATCACCCTGGGCTCGGTCAAGGAGTAGTCCTTTTCGGCCTGGATGCGACATGCCGGGCCGAACCTCGACGGGACCATGTCCCGAACGGGTGGTGATGCCCGAAAAGCCACACGTCGGGGTGGGGAAGCGGTCTGGCGAGCCTGTTAGCATGAAACGCAGCACGAGGATGCCACGGTGGTCATCCCGGTGGGTGAGAGTTACATCGCGCATGCAGCAGCCAGCCACGCCAGCCATGAGTTCCATTTGCACCGGCACGCAGGTTGCCGCCGTGCTGGTCGTACTGCTCGCCGTCTTTACCCTGCCCTGTTGCCCCCGGGTCGATGGTTGGTTCGGTGTCGCCCAGGCCAACGCTGCCGCCACCGAGGTGGTCGCCTCGACCGACGATCACACCCACCATCCTGGTCACCAGCATCATCACGGCAGTGCCGCCGATGACAACGCCAGCAGCATTCACAAGGGCCACCTGATGACGACCGGTGCGATCGATGTCCTCCCGGACCTCTCGCCGATTGTCCTTGCCGCGCTCATCCCTCTCGCCCGGGTCGGGAGTGACCGCGTTGCGCGCCTGTCGCTGCCTAACCAGCCGCGCATCCCGGTTCCACCCCCACGCTTGGCAGTCTGACTGGCGTCTGGCCACCAACTCACCTGTTCGCAATTCAATCTGGAGTTCACCATGTTCACCCGCCACGTGCGGCGTGCTGGCCTGGGTGTGTTTGCCATCCTGCTTTCGGTCGTCCTCGCCGGATGTACCGCGCCCTGGCAGGACGACGAATACACCTACTTCGGCGGCACCTACGATCCGCCCAACGAGGCCGCGCCCATCGATCTCACCGACCAGCACGGCAACCCCTTCACCCTCGACCAGCTCGATGGCAAGGTCACCCTCGTCTACTTCGGATACACCTACTGTCCGGACTTCTGCCCCACGACGCTGCTGGATATCCAGCGGGTGGAACAGGCCCTGGGTGACGACGCTGCCGATGTCGAAGTCGTCTTCGTCTCGGTCGATCCGGCCCGCGACACCGAACAACGGCTTCAGGAATACATGGAGTTCTTCGGCCCGGATTACTACGCCCTGCATGGCACCGAAGAGCAGACGCGCGATGTCGCGCGCGCCTGGAACATCATGTATGCCGCCAAGGAGCCTGACGAAAACGGCCGCTACCTCGTCGACCACACGACATCGCTCTTCGCCGTCGACCGCGAAGGCAACCTCGCGCTGACCTGGGCCTATGGCACCGATGTCGACAACATCACGTCCGATCTCCAGCACCTGCTTGATGCCTAATCCGCGGACCGGGCGACCTCGACCGGACAGTTGTACGGGCCGACCTGCCGAGCCCGGAAGCGAGGCTCCCGCCTGGACGATTGGCTCGGCTGTTGTCGGCCCTGTCTCGGAGCAATCCAATACCCCGAAAGGAACCAACCCGTGAATCGTCGCACCCTGATCGGAACCCTGATCCTTGCCCCAACCACCCTCGCCGCTGCCCCCAGCATTCTCGCCCACGACGAGAGCACCCCCTCCACCATGCCGATGGCCTCGCCCATGGCCGGCATGTCGGACACCGGCACCGGCGCGGCCTACCTGACCATCACCAACCACGGCGACAGCGATGACCGCCTGATCGCGGCGGCCTCCGCTGTCGCCCAGGTGGTCGAGATTCACGACATGGTGGTCGAGAACGAGGTCATGTCGATGGTGCACCTGGAGGAAGGGCTGTCCATTCCCGCCGGGGAGACTGTTGTCCTCGAACCGATGAGCCTGCACGTGATGCTCATCAGCCTGAACGAATCTCTCTTCCCGGACACGACCTTCGAGCTCACTCTCACCTTCGAACAGGCCGGCGACGTGACCGTCACCGTTCTCGTTGCCACCGAGCTCCCGGAGGAGAGTGAAACCTTCACCGTTGGCGATCTCGAAATCACTGGCGTCTGGTCGCGCCCGGCCCCGAAGCTGAGTGCCGGTCCGGAAGGAACCCCCGATGCGACTCCCGCGCACTAGTCGGCACTCCTGGACCGCCTCCACGATCGTCAGCCTCCTGCTGGCGGTCGTGGTCACCATCCTTGCCGCCACCTCCGCCACCGCCGAGCAGGCACCTGACCTGACCGCCCCGCTGCTGGATGGCTCCGGCGACCTCTCCCTCCGCGACCTGGAGGGAGAGGTGGTGCTGGTCAACATCTGGGCCACCTGGTGCGAACCATGCCAGCGAGAGATGCCCGAACTCGAAGCGCTCAGCCAGGAATACGGAGCTCAGGGCCTGCGTGTGATTGGCGTCAGCCTCGACATCGGCGGCAGCGACGACCGTATCCAGCAATTCGCCGACAACCTGGGCGTCACCTTCACGCTCGTCCGCGATGAATCGGGGGAGTTCCAAAAGGCATTTCGCACGTCGGGCGTACCGGAAACGATCCTGATCGACCGCGCCGGAAACATTGCCTACCAATGGAAGGGAGAACTGGAGGCAGGTAGCATCGAGAACCGATCGCTGATCGAATCCGCCCTCGCTTCGTCCGGCAGCGTGGATCGCTCGGCCCTGCCGACCGTTGCGACCGTCTCGCTGCTCGCGGCCTTTGCCGCCGGTCTCCTCAGCGTCCTCTCGCCCTGTGTCTTTCCGCT
>CAZNQC010000024.1:19617-26132 GCA_964574825.1 uncultured Sphaerobacteraceae bacterium
ATTCACATGCTCGGCATCGTGCGCATTCCGGCGCTGGACCGGATTGTGCGCCCCGCCGTTCAGACGACAGGCGGCGCGGCCCGTCCTGCCGGCACCTTCATGGTCGGCATGGCATTTGGTGCTGGCTGGACGCCCTGCATCGGACCCGCCCTGGCCAGCATTCTCACACTCGCCGCCGCAACCGCCTCGATGGGACAGGGCGTCCTGCTCCTGACCGTGTATTCGCTCGGTCTTGCCGTCCCGTTCCTGCTCGGAACCGTCCTGATCGAACGCTTCATGCGCCATCGCCGGGGCATTGGTCCCTGGCTGCCACGTCTGGAACGCATCAGCGCGGTCCTCATCATTGCCATTGGCCTGTTGATGGTCTCCGGCGCGCTCACCCGGCTGACCGAATGGACCAGCACCGCCGGATCGATCCTTTAGCGACCACCGGAGTTCGCCATGACCATCACCGTCGAATCCAGATCAACCGCCCAGCGTCGCAAACGATTCACCCGTTCCACGCCCTTCATCGCGCTCGGAGTCGTCGCGCTCTTCGTGGTGGCGATCTGGATTGCTGCCAACCGAGCCGGAACTGATGAGGAAACCGGCCTGGTCTTCGTCATCCCGGCCGGCGCCTCCCAATCAGTCGAGATCCCGGGCATCGACTCGGCGATCGTGATCCCGACCAGTATCGAATTCGGTCCCAATGACGTGGCCAAAATCACTGTTCGTAACGAGGATACCGTCGCCAACCGGGCTGGCCCCTGGGTGGTCGAACCCGGACAGACCTATACCGCCCGCTTCGACCAGCCAGGTGTCTACCAGTTCGACTGCACGGTTGACGCCACCGAGTCCGTCACCGTCACGGTCACCGGTGAGGAGGCGTAGAGCCGACGGCTGCTCGGCCGCTGGATCAGGATTCTGCGACGTGCTCCGCCTCGATTGGCACCGGCTGGTAGTCCTCGCCGATCGCCACGAACGTGAATCGGCCCTCGGTTACCGGCTCCACCGTCAGCGATCCAACCCGTTCCACCTCGGCTTCGACATGAATCGTCATGCTGGTTCGTCCCACCCGTTCCAGCGCGGCATGGCAGATCAGGCAATCGCCCACGAAGACCGGTTTGTGGAACACGATGTTGTCGATCGCCACGGTCACCAGCCGGTGCGAGGTGTGCTTGCGGGCCTTCACCCACGCTGCCAGATCCATCTGGCTCACCAGCCACCCCCCGAACATGTCGCCAGAGGGATTGGTGTCGGCTGGCATCGCCACCACCCGCACCACCAGTTCGCGTTCTCGCCGGCTTGTCGTGTCGCTCAATGCGTTGGCTCCTGGTGAGTGGCGACGTTCAGCGGATAGTGCCCAATCTGGTCGATCAACGTCTGGCTTGCCTGGTCCTGGCCCACCACGTCGACCTGCGCCCCGTGCCGCCGGAACTTCAGCACCACCTTGTCCAGCGCGCCCACCGCGGTGGTGTCCCAGATATGCGCGCCCGACACGTCGATGGTCACGTGGGGCGGAACCTGCTCGTAGGTGAAGAGCGCCGCGAACTGATTGGCTGACACGAAGAAGACCGGACCGTGAACCGCGTAGGTCCGATGGGTCGGCGAGTCTCGCGTGATCTCCACCGAAGTCGACCGGCTCAATCGCCAGGCAAAGAGAATGCCGCTCAGCAACACACCCGTCAGCACACCCAGTGCCAGGTTGTGCGTCCAGACCACGACACCCATCGTCGCCAGCACCACCGCACTGGACGACCTGGGATACGTCCGAAGTTCCTTGAATGTCGCCCACCGGAAAGTGCTCACCGAGACCATGATCATCACGGCAATCAGCGCGGCCATCGGGATTTGCCGCACGAAATCGTTCAGCACCACGATCAGGAACAGCAGCACCGTTCCGGCCATGAACGTCGACAGCCGTCCACGCCCACCTGCTCGCGTATTGATCACCGACTGGCCGATCATCGCGCACCCCGCCATGCCGCCCAGGAACCCGGTTGCCACGTTGGCCACACCCTGGCCGACACTTTCCCGGCTCTTGTCACTGGTAGTGTCCGTCATGTCGTCCAGCAATGACGCCGTCAGCAGCGATTCGATCAAACCAACCACGGCCAATGCCAGGGCGGTTGGTCCGATGATCTTCAGTGTTTCGAGCGAGAAGGGCACGTCCGGGATCAGGAAGTGCGGGAACGACGACGGCAAGGCACCCATGTCGCCGACTCGACGCACGTTGAGGTTCATGGCAATCGCCGCTGCCGTGATCAGGGCAATCGAAATCAGTGGCGATGGGATGGCGGTGAAGAAGCGCGGCAGGCCGAAGATGATCACCAGCCCAACGGCGACCAGCAGATAGGTGAGGGCCGGCACACCGGTCAGTTCCGGCAACTGGGCCATGAAAATCAGGATGGCCAGCGAATTGACGAACCCGGTCATCACCGAGCGGGAAACGAAGACCATCAACCGGTCGAGCCTCAGTAGCCCGAACACCACCTGGAACACACCCGTCAGCACGGTGGTGGCAAACAGGTATTGCACGCCGTGGTCACGGACCAGGTCCACGAACAACACGGCCATTGCTGCCGTGGCGGCCGAGATCATACCCGGCCGGCCGCCAGCAAACGCGATGATGGTCGCGATCGAGAACGATGCGTAGAGTGCGACCTTCGGATCGACTCCGGCGATCACGGCGAACGATATCGCCTCCGGAATCAGCGCCAGCGCCACGAGCACGCCGCTGATCAGGTCACGAGGAATATTGCCGAACCATTCGGTCCGGTATTGGGCAATCGACATGGAGGTCCATTCGGGAGAATCTCGGGAAAGCAGCGTGGGACCACGCCGCAGTCATTCTCACCCAGGCCCTCGCTCAAGACAATCCATCCGGAACTGAATGATGCCTATTCCGATATCTGTTCCCTCACGCGCGAGCTTTCGACCCCGCGTTTGCCATGCGAACAAGCCTACCGATGACTCGATACGCCCACTTGCTGGCACATCTCCAGCACCGGGCAGGTCGAACATCTCGGTCGCTCACCCGTGCAGATGTGCTTGCCAAATGGCACCAGCAACCGGTTGATCTCGATCCGGTATCGTTCGGGCAACACCTGTTCCAGTGCCACCATCGTCTTCTCCGGCGTTGAGGCATGCACGTACCCCCATCGATTCGTCACCCGGTGCACGTGAATGTCGACGCTGATCACTGGCACGCCGCAAGCAACCCCCAACGTGAGGTTCGTGCACTTGGGGCCGATGCCAGCAAACGACTGCAGCACCTCCGCATCGCAGGGAATCTCGCCGCCGAACTCGTCCCGCGTTCGCCGGGCAATTTCCTGAATCTGCTCTGCCTTGCGGGGGCCGAAGGTGACGTCGCGAATGGCGCGGGCAATCTCGGATACGGGCGTCCTCGCCAGCTTGTCCGGGGTGCGTCCGACCGCGAAGAGCCGAGGGGCTGCTTTCACCGACACTTCGTCCCGGGTGCGCACCGAGAGCAGGCAGGAAATGACCTGTTCGAACACGGAGCGATAGCCCGCGTCCGCCAGTTCGAACATCGCCGCCGGGGGATAGGGAGCCACGGCCCCGGCCACCGCGTTCATCACCACATCGATCTCGAATGGAACCTTTGCCATCGACTATCTCCATCGCGAACGCTGGATGGTCATCTTCCCATGGCATGATCGGTGGATGAACGTGTCAGTGGACCCAAAGGAAGCACACCATGGATCACCTTGCCACTGCCCCGGACGTCGTTCGGAGCATTGTCGAAGAACTGCATGGCGGGATCGTCTCATCGCTGGGATCGAATCTCGTGGGCCTCTATGTGACCGGTTCGCTTACCTATGGGGATTTTGATCCCGGCAGCAGTGACATCGACTACCTGGCGGTTCTGCACAGTCCGCTCTCGCCCAGCCACCGGTCCGCGCTCATCGATCTTCATCACCTCATCGGCGGTCGCCATCCTGCCTGGCGCGAACGGATCGAGGGCTCCTACGTCACGATGGAGATGCTGCCGTCCGTCGAGCCCCCGCCCCAACCACGGCCCTACGTCAATCAGGGCGAATTCTGGAGCCCGGATCCGCGCTACGGCAGTGAATGGCTCATCAATCGTCATGTCCTCCAGGAATGCAGTCTCCCGTTGGCGGGGCCGGCGTTCTCCACACTCGTACCACCGGTCGATATTGAGCTGGTGCGGGAGGCATCGGCACGGGACCTCTTCAACGAGTGGCTCCCGCAGGTCGACGATGAGGGCTTCCTGCCGGACAGTCACCACGAGGCCTTCGTCACCCTGACCATGTGCCGCATTCTCCATCGCCACGCCAACGACGAGGTGGTGTCGAAGCGTCAGGCGGCGGCCTGGGTCCGGACCCAGGTCGAACCTCGCTGGCAGGATCTGATCGACGTTGCGCTCGCCTGGCAGCATGGCCAGACACTCGGTCGTCGCGACGATGTCCGGGCGTTCGTAACCTTTACGAGTCAGTCCGTGCAGGCTCGGGAATCGACGCGAACATCTGGACAATGACGTGGGACGGATGGACATACGGCCGCTCGACCCGGCACGGCATAATGTGGAGTCTCCGGGTCACGTAGTTCCCGACACGCTAGTCCACAGGAAAGGCTCGGCACCGATGGCGGACGCTCCTCACCCGACCAGAAGATTCTCACGCCGCAGGGGGCTGCAGGCAGGGATGCTTGCCACCGCCGCCACCGGTATCGGCGCGCTGTCCGGTCATGCTCAGGAGGCATCACCAGCCGCAACCGAGCCCAACGCCATCACCGCGACAGGCGTGGAGACGGCAGTTGCCGCCATTCCTGCCTACATCGAGTCGATCATGGCGGACACTGGTGTTCCTGGGGTGGCCATTGCGGTCGTCTTCAACGATGCCGCGGTCTACACCGCCGGTTTCGGCGTTCGGGAGGTTGGCGTGGACGGAGCTGTCGATGCCGACACCGTCTTCCAGCTTGCATCGGTGTCCAAGCCAGTCGGTGCCACCGTGGTGGCGTCCATGGTTGGCGAAGAACTCTTCGATTGGAACACCAGGCTCGCGGATCTCGGTTCCACCACGGTGCTGAGCGATGCCTGGGTGTCTGGTGACGTGACGGTAGCCGATCTCTACTCGCATCGCAGCGGCTTGCCCGATCACGCGCTCGATGTCTACGAAGATCTCGGGGCGGACCGGCAACAGGTCCTCCACGCCCTGCGCTACGTTGACCTGATCGGCCGATTTCGCGATTCCTATGCCTACACCAACTTCGGCCTGACGGCTGCCGCAGTGGCCGCTGCCGAGTTCACCGGCGCCACCTGGGAGGATGCCTCGGCCGCGCGGCTGTACCAACCGGCCGGCATGACCCGGACCACCTCGGCCAACGCCGAGTTCGTGGCGATGGACAACCGGGCCGTTGGACATGTCGAAGTCGATGGCGAGTGGCAGCATCTGTACGATCGTCAGCCCGATGCGCAGTCTCCGGCAGGTGGAGTCAGTTCTTCCGCCACCGATATGGCTCAGTGGATGCGGTTGGAACTCAACCTCGGGGAACTCGATGGTGAGCAGATCGTGGAACCCGCTGGATTGCAGCCCACTCGCTTGCCGCATGCGATTTCGCGAATGCCCGACGATCCTTCCACCGAATGGGCCGGGTTCTACGGACTTGCCTGGAACGTCAGCTACCAACCGACCGGTGAAGTCCAACTGAGCCATTCCGGGGCGTTTGCGTCAGGCGCCGGCACCACGGTCTACCTGCTACCGGCGGCGGGTCTGGGTGTCACCGTCCTGACGAATGCGTTCCCGATGGGCGTTGCCGAATCGATCGCGCTTACGTTCCTCGATCTGGCGCGGTACGGCGAACCCCGATTCGACTACCTGCCGATCCTGCGACCCATTCTGGAACACGCCGCGGCCCCCGAGTACGGTGCCGATGTGGCGTCTCCACCCGCTGAGGTGCGGCCACCAGCCGCGCCGGAAACCTATCTCGGAACCTACGAGAACGATGTGTTTGGACCGCTGGAGGTTGTCGAAGACGGCGAGCACCTGGCGATCATCGTCGGTCCCGCCGGCATGCAGTTCCCGCTTGCCCACTATTCACGCGATGTCTTCACCTACATGCCGCCAGGCGAGAACGGTGGGGTGATCGGGGCGGTCACCTTCACGGTCGGGGCCGACGGCCTGGCCGACCAGGTGGTGCTGGAGAACCTCGATCTCTACGGTGCCGGAACGTTCGTCCGACCCGCTGCCGACGAGGACTGATCAGGCATCCATAGCCCAGCCGGAAGTCCTGTGACGGGAGTTCCGGCCGGCGTTCCGCGTACCGAAGCCGTTACTTGCCAGCCTCGATTTCTGCTTTCCGCTGGGCTTCCATGTAGGCCCGGAGGACGGCATTCATCCGGGTCTGGTAGCCGCGACCCTGTGACTTGAAGTAATCGACCACGTTGTCATCGATGCGAAGTGTCACCTGGCGCTTGGGCATGAATGGAATGCCCTTGAAGGCGACGTAGTTGTCCCAGCCATAGTCCCAGCCAATCTCATCGGGATCGGACGCGA
>CAZNQC010000025.1:0-25892 GCA_964574825.1 uncultured Sphaerobacteraceae bacterium
AGCCTGAACATCTGGTTGGTCGTTGCATGACGACGTATCAGGCTGCCTCCGCCGGTTCGGTCGGATGAAGGCTGGCGGCAGCAATCGCTTCTTCCAGGGTCGGTTCGTATCCGGCAATGCCGGTCGCGCCAATGATCATTGCTCGTCGGAGCTTCTCGAACACGCGGGTATTTGCCTCGGTGAAGATCACCTGCACGCTCTTGTGCTGGAAGTCCTCGACCAGTTCATGCAGTGTCTCGATGCCGGTGACATCCATGAATGGCACGGCGCCCAACCGGATGATCACGACTCGTGGTTCGGTATTCGTCTCCGCCAGCGCGCGCTCGAAGGACTCGACCGCGGCAAAGAAGAATGGTCCCTGGATCGTGTAGATCAGCACACCATCGGGCAGATCGTGCGGAATGTTCTCGGCCGGCGTGTTCTGGACTTCGACCGAGGTCGACATCCGGTGCAGGAAGTGCACCGTGGCCAGCAGCACACCGACATTCACCGCCACCACCAGATCTGCCGCCACGGTCAGGCCGAACGTAATCACGAGAATCGCGACATCCGCCACGGGAGCCCGTCGGATCATGCGCACCACATGGCGCGCTTCACTCATGTTCCAGGACACCACGAACAGGATCGCGGCCAGCACTGCCAGCGGGATGCTCGAAGCCAGGGGCGCCAGCAACAGGATGATGGCGATCAGGACCACCGAGTGCACGATACCTGCGAGCGGGCTGGTGGCACCGTTCCGGATGTTCGTCGCAGTGCGGGCGATCGCTCCGGTGGCGGCAATACCACCAAAGCAGGCGACCGCCACATTGGCGATCCCCTGTCCCTTCAGTTCCTGGTTGCTGTCGTGTCGCGTGCCGGCCATGCCATCGGCCACCACCGCGGAGAGCAGAGATTCGATTGCACCCAGCATCGCAATGGTGAACGCTGGCCCCAGCAAGTCCAGGAACAGGTTGTACGACGCGTGCGGCAGGGCAAATGACGGGAGTCCAGTGGGAATGCCACCAAAGGTGGAGCCGATCGTCGCCACCGAATCGAAACCGACCACCACCTGGATCATGGTGATGATCACCATTGCGATCAGGGGACTGGGAATGCGTTTCAGGAGCTTCACTCGCGGGGCAAAGATCACGATCAGCAGACCGGCCACCGCCAGGGACGTGGTGGCCGGGTCGATCTGGTCGAGCTCCTTCACGAAGGACATGATCTTCTCGTGAACGTGTTCACCTTCCAGGGTCGGGACACCGAAGAACGACGACCACTGGCCCACCCAGATCACCACGCCAATACCGGCGGTGAACCCCACGATCACCGGTGCAGGGATGAAGCGGAGGATGACGCCAAGCTTGAAGATGCCCATCAGCACCAGCAGCACGCCGGCCATCAGGGTTGCCAGTTGCAGTCCCGCCATGCCGTGCTGCTTCACAATCCCGGCGAGGATGACGACGAATGCCCCAGTTGGGCCCGCGATCTGGAGACGGGTTCCACCGAAGAGCGAGACGACGAGGGCGGCGATGATCGCCGTGTAGATGCCCTGTTCGGGTGTGGCGCCGGTGGCGATGGCAAACGCCATGGCCAGGGGCAGCGCAACGATACCGACGATCGCGCCGGCGATGATATTGGGCATCCACTGGTCTCTTCGCAGGAGACCAGCGTTGTACGCCTCACGAATCGCAATCATTGAGTGTTGTCCTATGGGTCCGGTAGATGCATGGGGTGAGGAAATCAGCGCCAGCTCACCCCCAGCGTGGATCATACTGAATACAGCACATCTGGCAAGGATTCACACGAGAGGAATTGACGGTGCAGGACATCGAAGGACAGGGTATCCAGCTCACTGGCGTGCTGAGCCGGGAGCAGATTCGCGCGCAGATTGAATCGCCCGAGCGCCCGTTACTGGCGGATTTCGTCGATCTTGAGGCCCAGGTGCAGCCAAACGGTTTCGACATGACGCTGCGCGAGGTCAGCCGGTATGCCGGTGCCGGGCAGATTGGTACCGACAACGCGAATCGGATCCTGCCAGAGCTGTCGCCCATGCCGTTCGACATGGACGGCTGGGTCACACTCGAACCCGGTATCTACCACATCGTCTACAACGAGATCGTTTCATTGCCGGCGGACCTGATGGCGCTCGGACGTCCCCGGTCCAGCCTTGGCCGTAGCGGCGTCACCATTCACACGTCGGTCTGGGATGCTGGCTACAGTGGCCGGTCGACGTCGCTGCTGTCGGTGCTCAATCCCGCGGGTTTCCGCGTTCAGCGCGATGCTCGGGTCATGCAACTGGTGTTTTTCGGCCTGGCTGAGGAAACAGCCGAAGGCTACGCCGGGCGCTACCAGGGCGAAAACGTTGGTTAGCACAGACCACCCGGACCGCCAATCGCGGTCCGGGTGGTGCAGGGGTGACGATCACCGACCTAGAGTGAATCCACCTCGCCGGGGCGGGAGAAAGAGGGGCGATCCGGGGCATCGCCTGGCACCGGAATCTGCGTTCGAAGGGCAACACGGGTTGCCGTTTCGTTGCACTCCTCAACCGGGCAGAAGTAGATCAGCGTGTATTCCGACTCCGACTGGTCGAAAAAGCGGGTCGGCTTGCCGAGCTTGCCGCGCAGGCGCATCTCGACCTTGTGATCCGGACAGATTGGAATCTCCGGTTCATCCAGGTTCTGGCGAAGAATCCGGTCGAGCAACGAGGGCATGGCAGGCGTCTCCGATACAGGGCATGTCAGGCGTAGCGAAGTGATTCTGGCGACATTTCACCGTCACCTTTCGGCAGCTCCTCGCGTTCCGGATTGCTACCCGGTCCCCGAGTCGCTCAACGCTTGGTAGTATACGGGATGATCTCTTCGCCCAGACCGGTCGGGATGGGCATTTTCACAAGCATGGGACGCACCAAACATGAGTACCAGGGAACCTGCCCTCTCCGAGGAGGCCTTCAGCGAAGTCGTCGAGGTGTTGCTCAAGCGCTTCGGTGAAGACTGGATTCGGAACACCAATGCCAACAAGGCATTCGCGATTGGTGCCACGTCGATCCTCAGCGACGCCGAGGGCCTTCACCTGATCGGTGAGCCCGAAGTCGAGCACTTCTCGCACGACTTCAACATCTGGCTCGACTTTCCGATCGACGACCTGATCGTGGCCGACGACGTGGCATTCAGTATCTTCGCGCGCCTGGCCGAGGACATTTTCCTGTCCACCCGCATTCTTGAAGACCATGGTGTTCGCTACCGCTTCATCACCGGCAATGTGCTCGATGGCCACCTTGGCAGCATCCATTTGACAGGTACGCACGCGGTTGAATTCGTGAACATGCATCGCCTCAAGATGGTCAAGGGTCTCCACTACAACGCTTGATTCGCCACTCGAGGAGGCTTCAATGCCAACCGTGACGCTGCAAGATATCGGGCCAATCGAGGTTGATCAGGGCCGGCGCCTCGTGCTGGGCGTGGAAGACGCTGGAATCGACATCCTGCATCGCTGTGGAGGCAACGCGCGCTGCGCCACGTGCCGGGTGGAGGTTCTGGCCGGTGAGCCAACACAGATCACGCCGTGGGAAGAAACACGGCTGGCTGAACTCGCGTCGCGCCAGCAGTCCACTCGCCTGGCGTGCCAGATCCGCGTTGTCGACGATCTCACCGTTCGCGTGCGGCGGCGCCTCTCCGACAATCCCGAGCTCGGGGATGCTGGACCCCGGCCAGTGGAATGGCCGGCCGATCGGGCGCTGCCGCCCGATGATGTTGACTAGTCGGCCGGGCTGGGCTGGAGCCGCCTCACCGGCTATACTTCCGCCTGTCGTGCTAGATGGGGAGTTGGCGGTGCCCTGCACCCGCAATCCGCCATAGCGGGGTTGAATTCCCTCTCGAGGTATGACTTTGTGGGACTGACCGTGCCACGATGTGACGAAGGAAGGGACCCGCGCGGCGGGGAACTGTGAACCGGGTCAGGACCGGAAGGTAGCAGCCCTAAGCGGCACTCCTCGGGTGACGCGGGGTTACCCTTCTGGAGCATACGAGTTCGGTCAAGCCGGAGAGCCCATATCGACAGAGGGTGCACGACTTCACCCGAAACGGGAACGGGCCAGGATCATTTTGATCCTGGCCCGTCTGCTTGTCCTCGAATATCAGGTGAATGCTACCGGTGCGCCTTGTCCCGCCGCACGGGGCGCTTGGTCGCCGGGCTGGTTTGCGGCGCAACTGTGCGCCCTCGGCTGTCCACCTGGGGCGTCTGGGCTGCAGCCCGACTCGAACTCCACGACAGCCCGATCATTACCAGCAATGCCACCACGGCGAGCAAGCTGAGCCACATCCAGAGTGGCTCGCCGAACGAGAACGGGTTGATCTGCAGCAAGCGGATCAGGAAGAAGAACAATCCGACCCCGAACACCCACATCGCGATTGTTGTCGCCTTCAACACTGAACGGCGTCGAAACAGTTTTCCGAACGGTTTGGTCCACGGACGATAGTGCAGATAAGCGGCCACCACGAAGCCAAGCAGCATCAGTGCCGCATACACGATCGTGAAGCCATCGAGCACATCGTCAGATGCTGGCTGGGTGGTCAGGTAGTCCCAACTGAATGGATTCGGCATGGCGCGATCGCTCCGCGGTAATCGCTAAACCTGTTCGAACAGAAGGGTTCGTTTGACCTGTTCGATCGCTTCGGTAACCTTGATGTCCCGCGGGCAGGCATCGGTGCAATTGAACACCGTGCGGCAGCGCCAGACGCCGTTACCTCCGTTCAGGATCTGCAGGCGCTCGGCGGCGCCCTCGTCCCGGCTATCGAAAATGAACCGGTGCGCGTTCACGATCGCCGCCGGACCCACGAACTCCCCCGTCACCCAGGTAACAGGGCACGACGTGGTGCAGGCCGCGCAGAGGATGCACTTGGTCGTGTCATCAAACCGGGCCCGCTCTGCTTGCGATTGCAGTCGTTCCCTGCCGCCCGGGGCGTCCCCAGCGATCAGGTACGGCTTCACCGACTTGTAGGCGTCGAAAAACCCGTCCATATCGACCAGCAGGTCCTTTTCGACCTTGAAGCCGATCAGGGGTTCCAGGGTGATGCGCTTGCCCAGATCCTGCATCAGAATCTTGCAGGCCAACCGGTTGCGCCCGTTGATCCGCATTGCGTCCGAGCCACAAATGCCGTGGGCGCAAGACCGGCGGTAGGTCAGGGTGCCGTCCTGGTACCACTTGACCTGGTTCAGGGCATCCAGCACCCGGTCGGTCCCCTCGACCTCCACCTTGTATTCCTCGAAATGGGCCTTCTGGTCCTGTTCTGGATTGAACCGCTTGATGCGAAGGGTGACCTCCACGTATTTGCCTTTCCCTGCAGCCTGCCAGGCGGGTTGTCCCAATGCTGGCATCTTGCCCTGCGGTGCCCGTCTCGCGCAACTGGCACCTGGTGGTAGATCAGTACTTGCGCTCTTTCGGCTCGAACATCGTGATCACCACTGGCTTCTTCTCCAGCTCCAGTGTGCCTGCATCCCGGGTAATCATGCTGTGGGCCAGCCAGTTCACATCATCCCGATCGGGATAATCCTCGCGGTAGTGCGCTCCCCGGCTCTCCGTGCGATCCAACGCTCCAAACACGATCGTCTCGGCGCAATCCAGCATGCAGCCAAGCTCCAGAGCTTCGGTGAGCTCGGTGTTGTAGGTGTGACCCTTGTCCTGAAGGGCGACGTGCCGGTAGGCCTCCTGCAATTCGGCGATGGTCTTTCGCGCTTCCTCCAGCCCGGTTGCATCCCGCACGACGGAGACCTTGTCCATCATGACTTCCTGCATCGACTTCCGGATGTCGGCCGCGCGTTCACCCTTGTCCCGGCCGAGCAGGCTCGAGACGCTGGCACGCGCCGTTTCCTCCACGTTTTCCGGGAGCACCGGGAAGTCACGTTCCTGGATTTCCTGCAGCATGTGCCGTCCGGCCCGGCGACCGAACACCACGAGGTCCACGAGCGAGTTCGTTCCCAGCCGATTGGCGCCATGGACCGAGACACAGGCCGCTTCACCCGCCGAATAGAAGCCCGGCACTGTCGTTCCCGCCGGATCGCGAATGACCTGGGCCTCGACATTGGTGGGCAGGCCACCCATGGCGTAGTGGGCAGTTGGCTGGATCGGAATGCCCTCTTCCTTCGGCTCGACGCCCAAGTAGACACGCGCGAAGTCGGTCACGTCTGGCAGCTTTTCGTCGATCACTTCCGGTGGCAGGTGCGAAACATCGAGCAGCACGTAGTCCTTGCCGTCGATTCCGCGACCCTCCTTCACTTCCTGGTAGATGAAGCGGGACATCATGTCGCGTGGAGCCAGGTCCTTCATTGTCGGAGCGTATCGCGCCGCAAAGGCCTCCCCCGTGCTGTTTCGCACGATGCCGCCTTCACCACGGGCCGCCTCCGAAACGAGGATCCCGAGTTTGTACAGGCCGGTTGGATGGAACTGGTAGAACTCCATATCCATCAGCGGAATCCCATGGCGATAGGCAATCGCCACGCCATCTCCGGTTCCGGCCAGCGCATTCGACGTGATCTTGAACACACGTCCGTACCCGCCCGAGGCGATCAGCACGGTTTTGGCGTGAATCGTATGAATCTCGCCGGTCTTGATCTCATAGGTCACTACGCCGGCACACTCGCCGTCGTCGGTGAAGATGATGTCCAGGAGGTGGTGCTCGTTCAGGAAGTTGACGTCGTGCTTGATGCCCTGCTGGTACAGCGTCTGGATGATCATGTGTCCGGTGCGGTCGGCCGCGTAACACGCCCTCCGGACCGGTCCCTCACCAAAGTTACGGGAGTGACCACCAAATCGACGCTGGTCGATCTTTCCCTCGGGTGTCCGGTTGAACGGAAGCCCCATATGCTCCAGCTCGATTACGGCATCAATGGCTTCACGCGCAAGCACCTCGGCGGCATCCTGGTCCACCAGGTAGTCGCCGCCCTTCACGGTGTCAAACATGTGCCACTGCCAGTGGTCTTCTTCGGTGTTGCCGAGCGCGGCGCTGATGCCGCCCTGGGCGGCTCCTGTGTGGGAGCGCGGCGGGTAAAGCTTGCTCACCACCGCAATATTGGCCTTGCCAGCCATTTGAATGGCGGCCATCAGCCCGGCGCCGCCTGCGCCGACGATGACTGCGTCGTACCGCTGGTACGCCATCGAGCGACTCCTTCGACCACGTGTTGTTGTCTTCACCCCGGGGAGAACCCGATTCGGTGAAGGTACGAACCTTCAGTTACTGAGAATCATTATCCCATGCAATGGCCTCCTACGGGAAAGCCGTCGCCCTGGATTTGTCAATCCGAAGCGTCGTTTGGGTCGCCTGTATACTTTCTGGCGTAGAATGTCGCCCCCAACTGACTGGAGTTCCCTTGTCCTCCATACCATCCGAACTGGTCGCCCGCGTCACGGCCGTAGCGGCGGGTTTTGTCGAGCCCATCGCCGAACTCACGGCTGCTGTCGCTGCAGTCCCGGCCCCGACCAACGACGAAGCTGAGCGAGCCGCCTTCGTGGCCGAAACGCTTCGCCGGCTCGGCCATGCCGATGTCACTCTCGACCATCTGTCGAACGTGGTTGGCCGCATCCCAGGTACCTCGAATGGCCCGGCTCTGCTGCTTGCCGGTCACACGGATACGGTCTTCCCGCGGGACACGCCGCTCAAGGTGACACGCAACGGCGACATTCTGGCCGCACCTGGTATCGGCGACAACAGTCTCAGCGTTGCCGCCGTGGCCATGGTGAAGGGTGCCCTCCGCCAACTCGAGTTCGATGCTCCGGTTGACATCTATGTCACTGGCAATGTCGGCGAGGAAGGTCTCGGCGACCTGCGTGGCATGCGGGCGGTGATGGATGCATTGCCGCAGGTGGGGGCTGCCATCGCGGTCGAAGGGCATAGCCTTGGCCGGATCACGAACCGTGCTGTGGGCAGTCGCCGGCTCCGGGTCACGTTAACCGGTCCTGGCGGTCACAGTTGGGGTGATGCCGGTCGACCCAGCGCGATTCATGAGATGGCCAGGCTGGTCACACGCCTGGACTCAATTCCGCTCACCAGGGAGCCGAAGACATCGCTCAATGTTGGGTTGTTTGAGGCCGGGATCAGTGTCAACACCATTGCCCCTGAGGCCACAGTCGTGATTGACATGCGGTCAGTGAGTGCGAGTGCCCTGGCCCACCTGGTTGCCCAGGCTGAGGACGCCATCGCTGACACCCGCACCTCCGACATTGACGTCAAGGTGGAAGTGGTGGGCGATCGTCCGGCTGGCGCACTCCCTGCGGATGAGGGGATGGTGCCGATCGGCGTCGATGTGCTGGCAGCTCTGGGCATGGATGCTATCTGCGATGCGTCCAGCACTGACGCCAACATTCCGATCAGCCGCGGCATCCCGTCGATGTGTATTGGCCTGACCAACGGTGGGAACGTGCACCGGGTTGACGAGTACATTCGCATCCGCCCGATTGCCGTTGGTTTCGCCCAGTTGTTGCTCGACGTGATCGTCGCCACGGAGGCCCTGGCGGCTGGCAAACTGCCCCGGCAAATCCCTCTCTAGCCAGCCTGCGAAACCCGCTGAAATGGTAGAGTGAGGGGGTTGAACGATTGTTCTGCACCCTCACTGTGCGCCGGGAATCCGGCCTGGAAAGTCACCTCCGTTGTCATCCCTGTTTGCCGGCTCCACCCTCGCGCCGGGTCAGTTCGTTGCGGTTGATACCGAAACCACCGGCATCAATCCCGATCGCGATGTGGTGATCGAGATCGCGGTCGTCGTGTTCGATCGTGAGCGCATCATCGAGCGCTATTCGCAAACGGTCGATCCCGGCCGAAAGCTTCCGCTCGACATTATTCGCCTCACTGGCCTCACCGACGACGACCTGCGTGGATCGCCCCGCATTGCTGAGGTTCGCGGAACTGTCCGGCAGAAAATCGGTGCGCTCCCGGTTGTCGCTCACAATGTCGACTTCGATGTCGCGATGCTCGAGAAATCCGGTATTCCGGTCCCGAACCGCAAATACGACACCTACCGGTTGGCGACGCTGCTCATGCCGAACCTGTCAGGCTACAGCCTGACTGCGGTCGCCGATGCATTGAATGTCGAAGTGGATGTTGAGCATCGCGCCCTGGCTGATGCATTGCGGGCGGCACGCGTTTTCCAGGCTCTGCTGGACCGGATCGACGAGTACGACGAACGGACGCTCAATCAGGCCGCCTTGCTGGCCCAGCAGGCGAGTTGGCCCGAAGCGGCTCTCTTCCGCACCGCGGCCGACAAGGCTATTTCCGGCCCGCTCTTTGGCAACGACCAGACGCGGGAGCTTCTGCCCGAGCTGCGCTTTCTCGAACCACGAGATGCGCCGAAACCACTCCAGCGCACTGGATCGCAGGCGACCATCGATATTGATGGCATGCTCGAACTGCTCTCACCGGGTGGTCCGCTTTCTCACGTCCTGACCCGCTTCGAATCACGCCCCACCCAGGTCCGCATGGCCGGGGCCGTCGGCCGCGCGCTGAACGATGACCGGGAACTGCTCGTCGAAGCCGGTACCGGCACCGGCAAGAGTCTTGCCTATCTCCTCCCCGCCGCCGTCTTTGCCATCGATCGTGGCGAACGTGTCGTCATCTCCACCAATACACTGGCCCTGCAGGACCAGCTTTATCGCAAGGACCTGCCGGATCTCCGGGCCGCGCTGCACGAACATGGGGTGCAGGACGATCTTCGCGTTGCCGTGATGAAGGGCCGCGCGAACTATCTTTGCCTCCAACGCTGGTTCGAGCACATGAACGATCCAGTCGAGGACCCGGCCGATGCCGCCTTGCGCGCCAAGATTCTGCTCTGGCTGCCCCACACGGAAACCGGAGACAAGGCCGAACTTCGCCTCACCCGCGAGGAGGAGCGGCACTGGCGGAAGTTCGCCTCCGAGAAGGGACGCTGCACCCCCAAGCGTTGCCCTTACGCTCGTGTCGGTCAATGCTTCCTCTACCGTGCCCGGGCCAACGCTCTCAACGCCCACCTTGTCATTGCCAATCACTCGTTGGTGCTGTCCAACGCCGCCCAGGGATTTGTCCTTCCCCAGTTCGAACGTCTGGTGATCGACGAAGCACACCACCTTGAGGAAGAAGCGACCTCCCAGTTTTCGTGGTCGGTCGATCGCGGGGAGATCGAGGAGCCTCTGCGCTTGCTGGTCCATAGTGATCCGAATGTTGCATCTGGACTCTTCGACAATGCCGCCACGTTCTTTCTGCGCTGTGGCGACCTGACAGCCGCCAGGGAGGCCACGGAGGCATCGAACCGGTCGGCGGCGGCGGCCGATGCGGCGCTGTCGATCACCAACCTCGCCACCGAGCTTTTCTCCCGGATGGGGGCGCTGCTGCCGCCAGTCAAGGGCAATCGACCATCCTTCTCAGATCAGTTGCGACTCACCGATGGCGTGCGCGATCGTGGTGCCTGGGCTGAAATTGCCCTCATCTGGGGGCAACTCGACCGCGAACTGATGGATGTCCTCGACACCGGCCGCTGGTTTCTCCGGATCCTGGATGCGATGTCGCTGCCAGAGGACGAGACCAATCCGAATGTCACCATGCGTGATGACCTCACGCTGGACCTCCAAAATGCACTCGAACCACTGGCCGCCATTCGCAAGCAGTTGCTGGCCGCGTTCGCACAGGGTGATGGATCGAGCGTCTTCTGGATCGAGCGGTCTGCCATGCAGCAGAACATGTCCATGAACGGGGCACCGCTCGATGTCAGCGCGATGCTCAGAGCCGATGTGTTCAACGATCTCCGCACCTGCGTCCTCACCTCGGCCACGCTCAGCATTGATGGGTCCTTTGACTACATCGCCGAACGCTTGGGTCTGGAGGATGCCACGCGGTTGATGCTTGGCTCGCCGTTTGATCACGAGCGCTCCACCATGGTCTACATTCCGGACGATATGCCTGATCCGAAGCATCCCAACTTTCAGGATGCCCTCAATGAGTCCCTCATTGAGCTTCTGCGGGCCTCGGGGGGACGGGCTCTCATTCTCTTCACCTCCCACGCCGCCTTGCGCGCAACCCATGCCGGCATCAAGGGCGTCCTGGCTCGGGATAACATTTCCGTCCTCGGCCAGGGTATTGACGGGTCATTCCGGCAGTTGGTTGACCGCCTCAAGACGAACCCCGGGACCGCATTGCTGGGCACCTCGTCCTACTGGGAGGGCGTCGACGTCGTCGGCCCGGCGTTGAGTGTGGTGGCCATCGTGAAACTGCCGTTCCCGGTTCCGAGTGACCCCGTCTTCGAAGCTCGGTGCGAACTGAGCCCCGACCCATTCAACGATCTCTCCGTTCCCAAGGCCGTCCTCAAGTTCAAGCAGGGTTTTGGCCGACTGATTCGCAGCGACCAGGATCGCGGCGTCTGCGTGGTCTACGATCGGCGCATCGTGTCGCGGCGCTATGGTCAGGCGTTCCTGCACTCCCTACCCCAGTGCACCGTTGCCGTGCGCTCTCTATATGATTTGTCCGACTCGGCTGGCCGCTGGCTGGCTGACGAGGAGGACGCGAGACTCGACCAACTGTTTGCCGGAGGTTACCGATGAACGAAGCCAGGATCAGCCGCAACCTGTCAATGGAACTCGCCCGGGTCACCGAGGCGGCGGCCCTCACCGCTGGCCGGTGGATGGGGCGCGACCAGAAGGAATCGGCCGACCAGGCAGCCGTCGACGCCATGCGACAGGTGCTCAACACCATCGACATGGAAGGTGAAGTCGTGATTGGCGAGGGCGAGAAGGATGAAGCGCCCATGCTCTATGCCGGCGAAATCGTCGGCGCTGCCAGTGAGCCCAGGGTGGATATTGCGGTAGACCCGGTCGACGGCACCCGGCTACTGGCCAAGGGCATGCCGAATGCCATCGCGGTGCTCGCGATCGCCGAACGCGGCGCCATGTACAAGTGGCAGCACATTGCCTACATGGAGAAGATCGCGGTTGGACCTGCGGCCCGCGGTGTCATTGACCTGCGGGATTCGCCGACGGACAACCTGGTGCGGATTGCCGAAGCCACCGGGCGGCGGGTGCAGGACCTGACAGTGGTGGTGCTCGATCGCCCACGGCACGACGACCTGATCGCCGAGATTCGCGACGCTGGCGCACGCCTGAAGATGATCATCGATGGCGATGTTGCGGGCGCACTCGCAGCAGCCATGACCGGCACCGGCATCGATGCGCTGATGAGTATCGGTGGCTCCCCCGAGGCGGTCATCGCGGCCTGTGCGCTCAAGTGCGTGGGCGGCGACATGCAATGCCGCCTCTGGGCGCGAAATGACGAGGAACGAGACCTTGCGGCTCGTGAGAACATCGACCTCGACCGGATCTGGGGCATCGACGATCTGGCGGGGGGCGAGGAGGCCTTCTTCGCCGCGACCGGGATCACCGATGGTGAATTGCTGCACGGCGTCCATTACGGGAAATGGGGTGCCTCGACCCACACTCTGGTCATGCGTGCTCGGTCCGGCACGGTTCGCTATATCAACTCCACGCATCTGATGGACAAGCTGGAAACGCTCGAAACCGTTCCTTGGGATTAGCCACCTGGTGCTCGCGGCGACCTCCAGTAGGGGCAAAACGCGAGGGGGACACCAGCATGGGTACCCGGCCACGCCCGGCTTCCACGAGGGGGCAGGCACATTAGCCTTCTCAAGGCGACCGTTCCGCACGAATCCGAATCGAATCGGTCGCCTTTCACGTTGCACGGCGATCTGCTGGCGTGGTAAAAAGTCTTTGACAGACCGAACCCCCTTGATCGCATAGGCAGCCCGGATGGCTTGACGCTGCATATGGCCAGTGATAGGCTGCGGGCATCGGTTTGGCGATCACCGTCCATAACCCCATCTGCCAACGGTCTCCTCTCCCTGCACTTCATGCCGTCCATGGTGCCGCTGGCAAACCCTCTCCTTGCTGTTCCCGGTTCAATCCAATCCTGATGGGAATCACCTGATTCCCGCGTCACATTGGGTCCCCGCGAACGAGTCCGTTGCATGGCTCATGTGCGACCAGTTCCTGCTTCAACCCCGCCAACCAAATCCGTGGCCGGTCCACGGTGAGCACGGGCTGAAGCACCCAGGAAACCCCCCATGTTCGAGTTCTACACACAATCAATCACAGGCACCCGCCTGACCCCATTGGAGGCACCTCGTTGACAGTTGCAGATGAAGTGACGATCGACCTTCCCGCCGAGGAAAAGGCACCGGCCAAGGCACCCGCTCGTCGCGGTCGACCTCGCAAGACGGCCGTGAAGGCTGACGCAGTCGAAACGCCCGAGTCTCCTGCCGAGGCCGCTCCGGACGTGCAGGAAGCCGCAGAAGCTCCGGCATCGACTCCAGTCGAGGCCACTGCGGTTGTCGAGCCTGTTCCGGTTGCCGCTCCCGTAGAGGCTGTCGCGTCGCCGGAACCAGCCGCCGAGGCTGAGCCAGCGGACGCAGCGTCGATGAATGGCGCTGGCTTCGAAGTTGTCAGTGAGGCTGAGGCCCGTGCCGCCGAGACCACTGGCGAAAGTCGCCGACCTCGCCAGCAGCGTGGTGACCGTGGGCCGCAGAACGCCAATGGTCAGTCGAGCGCCAACGGCCAGCAGCAGGAGCGCCAGGGGCGCAATCGCAAGAACCGCAACCGCGAAAACCAGCCAGCACAGGCCGGCAACGAAGCCCAGCAGCAGGACCGGCAGGACGGCCAACAGCAGAATCAGGGACGCAACAAGCAGCGGCAACGGGAGCAGGAGAGCGGCGAACCACGTCTGACGGTAGCCGACCTCGATGCCCGCGAGACCGAGGCCCTGAACGAACTCGCTCGCGAATTCGGGCTCTCCGGTTACCTCCGCATGCGGCGTCCCGACCTCATCACCCGCCTTCTGCAGGCCCAGACCGAGCGGGCCGGGCATGTCTTCGGCGATGGAGTGCTCGAGATCATCGAGGATGGCTTCGGCTTCCTCCGTGGTCAGCGGTTCCTGCCGGGTCCGGATGACATCTACGTCTCCCAGTCCCAGATTCGTCGCTTCGGCCTGCGCACTGGCGACCGCGTTAGTGGCCAGGTCCGGCCGCCGAAGGACAACGAGAAGTTCTTCTCCCTGCTCCGGGTGGAGGCAGTCAACGGGATCGATCCCGAAGTGGCTCGTCGCCGGCCGTCGTTTGATGAACTCACGCCGATCTTCCCGCTCGAGCAGATCCACCTCGAGACCCAGCCAAACGTACTTTCCACGCGACTACTTGATCTTGTGGCGCCGATCGGACGTGGTCAGCGCGGGCTGATCGTCTCCCCGCCGAAAGCTGGCAAGACACTCCTGCTCAAGGCGATTGCCAACGGTATCACTTCCAACAATCCCGACATGCACCTGATGGTCTGCCTGATCGGTGAGCGCCCGGAAGAAGTGACCGACATGCGGCGCACGGTCGATGGCGAGGTCATTTCCTCCACCTTCGACGAGCCGGTGGAAGACCACACCAAGGTCGCCGAGATGGCGCTCGAACGGGCCAAGCGCCTGGTCGAATCCGGCCGCGATGTTACCATCCTGCTCGATTCCATCACCCGTCTCGCCCGCGCCTACAACCTCGCCGTTCCGCCCAGCGGCCGGACGCTTTCCGGTGGTATCGATCCGGTTGCCCTCTATCCGCCCAAGCGGTTCTTCGGTGCTGCCCGCAACATCGAGGGTGGTGGATCGCTCACGATCATCTCCACCTGTCTCGTCGACACCGGGTCACGCCAGGACGACGTGATCTACGAGGAATTCAAGGGCACCGGCAACATGGAGCTTCACCTCGACCGCAAGCTGGCCGAGCGCCGCATTTACCCGGCGATCGACATCCAGCGCTCCGGCACCCGCCGTGAGGAACTCCTGCTCGACGAATACACTCTTCGCCAGGTCTGGACCATGCGCCGGATGGTGACCATGCTCGGCGGCTCCGAAGGCACCGAGCTCATGCTTACCCGGCTTGCCAAGACGACGAAGAACACCGAGTTCCTCGAAACCCTCAACCGGGACGTCTAGCCGCGTCTATCAATCTACGGAATCACAAACGGGGCTGGTCAATCACGACCAGCCCCGTTTTGCGCATATGTCCCACGGATCCACGACACCGACCTCGTCAGATCCTGCCAATCTCGAACCTAACCCCAAGGCATTGAGCCCATCGTCTTGCCGCTGTTTGCAACACACTATTTCCTCATCGCCTCACGACACCCAGTACCAGAGTGCGAACTGCATCGTCAGTAGCACCAGCAACAACGATGAGATACCAGCCGCGATCCAACTCAGGGTCGAACGTGTGCCCAGCAGAATCGCCACCACCACGAACAACGGAAACAACGGCAGCACGAAACGCGGCATGCTCATCAAGGGGTTGACCGAGCTGGGCGTGAACAACGGCACCAGGAGGGGAGGAACGACGAACGCCGTATACCAGAAAGGCACGACGCGTAGACCAACAATCACCAGCACGAATGCCAGCACCGTCACCACGAACTCCAGCACATGGCTTTCGCCAACCCGGAATCGGAACTCGCTCGAGGTCAGGTAGCTCCAACTAAGGTTGTCGAACAGGGCGCCAAACCATCCCCAGTCGATTGGACTGACTTCGGCAAGATAGGTGGTGCCAAACGATCGCACCTCGGCTTCACAGCCGTTGACGGTGCAATCGAGCGTACGCCACGGCATGGCGGAGAATCGGTTCCATTGCCATTGCTGGTCCGCCCAATCGAGGGGGTCCATTCCCTGGCGGCGAAGATGCCACCCGAAGACTATCGGTCCCAGGATCGGCAAGGCTGCCGCGAATCCCTGCGGGAACCACCGGCGTGGATCCTTCCACCCGTATTGCTGCAGGAACAGCACCAGGAACGGTGCCAGCAGCATCATCCCGGCCGAGCGAGTCAGAGCCGCCAGCAGTCCAATCGAACCCGCGAGGAGCCATTCACCGCGGCGGGCGAAGTACAACGAAGCCACGGCCAGCAGAAAGAACAGTGACTCCGTATAGACCGCCGTGAAGAAGAAGGCGGTCGGGAAGAGCGCCACGGCCCACAGGGTCTTTTCCGCTACGGTCGAACTGAAATCAAGGGTCACCAGGCGGTGCAGGAAGTAGAGGGCGAAGAAAAACGCCACGTTCGAGATGACGTAGCCAATCACCTCGGGGGCCAGACCGGTAACGTTGCTGCCGAGGCGCATCAGCCAGGGATAGAGCGGCCAGAACGCCGCATTAGCCGTTTGGCCCGGATGGTAGCCTACCTCCGCAACGTTCACGTACCAGGTGCCGTCCCATTGGCGAAACGGCTCCACGATCCAGTGCGCCAGCCCACCTAAATCGGGTAGATTGATGCCCCATGCGCCGGAGTCCGGACCCCAGTCCTCAATATAGACACCGGAGCGGGGAGGGTTTTCCCGCATCGTGCGGATTGATCCGAACCGGTATGCCAGGGTGGCCGGCACCTGGGTGAGCAACCAATGAACGACCCAGACGAGCGCCGTGAATTGCCACACACCAGTTGACGATGTACCGCCAGATCTCGACCTGGCACTTGAGCGCCGGGGCGAAACGTCAAGTCGGGCGGTGTCACTGCTCATACGGAATCGTGTCCTAGCCGGTTGATCGGGGGGAGCATTGCCACTGGATGAGACCGGTCGTCATGCTGGCGTGACCTTTTGGCCTCACGGCAACCGGGATAGGATAGGTGCACGCAACGACGACGCGCCACCCGCCTCCCACTCACGGCGTGTGGCAACACGGAAGGAAACGTGACGATGGATCTCGGATTGCAGGGCAAGGTTTACGCGGTTGCCGCGTCCAGTAAAGGACTTGGTCGGGCCACGGCCACCTGTCTCGCACGGGAAGGCGCCCTGGTCACCATCAACGGCCGGGATGCCGCGCGGCTCGCCGAAACGGCCGCCGCCATTCGGGCCGAAACCGGTGGAGATGTCATCGAAGTGGTGAACGATCTGTCCGACCCGGATGCGGCCGAGCACCTCATCGCCGAGACAGTTCGTCAGCGCGGTCACCTCGACGGCGTGGTCTGCAATGCCGGGGGCCCGCCGCCGGGCACCTTCGAAGCGTTCCCCGAGGACCAGCCCTGGCTCGACGCGATCAACCTCAACCTGATGAGCACGCTGCGGCTCTCGCGCGCTGCCATCCCGCACCTTGAGGCGCAGGGGGGCGGCAGCATCACCAACATCGTTTCCATCTCGGTCAAGCAGCCGATCCCGCATCTCGTGCTCTCGAACACGGCCCGCACCGCCGTCATTGGCTTGGCACGATCGCTCGCTCTGGAACTTGCCGGCCGTAATATCCGGGTCAATAGCGTCTGCCCCGGGTCCATCCTGACCGACCGTATCCGGTCGATTTCCGAGCAGGAATCGGAGAAGTCCGGCGAGGATGTCCAGGCCATCATCGAGCGTGAAGCCGCGGCCATCCCGATGGGCCGGCACGGTGATCCCGCTGAATTCGGGCGAGTTGTCACCTTCTTTGCTTCGCCGGCGGCATCGTATGTCACTGGTGTCACCGTGCAGGTCGATGGAGGTACCTACAAGGGCCTGCTCTAGCCTGACCTGTCCAGGTTAGAGCGACTCGATCTCGCTGCCCGCCGAGAGAGCCGTGACCCGGCTCGAACCGTCTTCAGTTTCCTCGACTCGCCAGAGTTCATCCAGCACCGGAGACGATCGCACGTCGTCGACGTGGCTGATGATGAACACCTGGCGCAGTTCCTCGAACTGGCTCGTGATCGACCCCAGCAGGTCCATCAGTCGTGCCCGGCGATCGCTGTCGAGGGAGCCGAAGACTTCGTCAAGCACCAGGAATCCCGGTGGGTTCGTCGCGCCACGTCCGATCATGTGTGAGAGGGCAATCCTGGCTGCCAGTGTGATCGCATCACGCTCGCCACCCGAGAACGTGTCGATGCCGTAGGTTTCGTTCGTCACACCGCCGTCGGACACCATGATCCCGAAGTCCTGGTCGAACTCCACACGGTCGTATTTGCCGTCGGTCACCGCGCTCACCAACTGGCTGGTGATGTCGGCCAGCACCGGCAACTTGCGGGCGGCGGCAAATCGCTCGAACTCGACAAGCTCCTTGACCATCAGTGCCAGCCGATCGGCCTCGCGTTGGCGTTCGTCACCGGCCCGGGCAAGGTCCTGGAGGCGTTGCTGGTCGCGCACCACCGATTCCCGCGCGAACTGCGCCTTCTGAAGATCCTGTTCGGCCCTGTGGGAGGCATCCAAGGCCGCTCGTTCCTGTTTGCGAGCCACCTCCAATGCCTCCTGTGCCTGCGAGAGTTCAGGCGCGGCATAGCCGAGAGACGTCTGTTCCTGCTGGAGGATGTCAATCTGCGCCGAAGATTCGGCCTGCGCCGTGGTCAACGATTCCCGTTCGCCAAGCAGTGCCGGGCGGCGGCCAAGTTGCTGGTCGATGTGGGCGATCGACGTTCTGGCCTGCTCCGAGGTTCTGAGTGATTGCGCCAGCGTTCGGAATGCTCCCTCGTCGAACGACACCTCACGGTGTTCCGCCACTGTGGCCTCGGCCAGCCTGGCCCGTTCCTCGATGTCTTCCACCATCTGCCGCTGGCTCATCAACACCTTGGTGGTGTCCGCAAGCGCCTGGGCCAGAGTCGTGCCGGAGACCGCAAGGGCCAGCTCCTGGTCCGTGGCTGCCTGGGACATCTGCAACCGATCCAGCAAACGTTGCAGGTCGCCCCGGCACTCATCGACCTTGTCCTGCTGGTTGGAGATCACGCCAATGCTCTTCTCCAGCCGTTGTTCGAGTCGTGTTACCTCCTCCAGTTCCTGCAACGCTGCGGCACGCTGGTCGCCGAGCGCAGTGAGCCGCGCCTCCACCTCGGCGCCCATTTGATTCAGCTGCGAGACGCGTTGCCGCAGCGTGGCGACCCTCTCTTCCAGGGAACCAATCACCAGCACTGCATCGTCGGCCGCAAACGGCCGACCACAGGTGGGGCATGCATCACCAAACTGCCGGTGCCGGATGTTTCCAATCAGCTGCGACGTTCGATCCCGTTCGGATTCAACGGCGGTCAGTTCGGCATGGACCCTGGTGCGTTCGGTGATGGACGACTCACGCGCCTGATCGAGCCGCAGAATCTGCTCCCTGGGGTTGGATGACGCCAGCTTTGTCTCGAGCTGGCGTTCGAGATCAGCCTGTACCCGTTGGTACCTGGCCAGGTCTTCCACAGTCCGCGCCAGGCGACCGGCCAGTTCCTGGCTCGACCGCAAGTCCTGTTCGTGCTGGCGCCGTCGCGCCGGTTCCGAGCTCCGCGAAACTCCCAACAACCGGTCGATTCCCGCGAGTAGATTGATGTTGTCGTCGCTGGTCCAAATCCAGGCCGTCGGTACCTCCTGGCTGGTCTCGATACCAAGCACGAGATCCCGAATGGTCGTATTCGCGTCCCGCCGGCGCTGCTGGGCGTCGGTCAGTTCACGCTCGGCCTGCTGCCTGACCAGGAACCGTTGCCGGTTGGCCTCCTGCAGGGCATGTTCCTGCTGGAGCGCCTCGAACCTTGTTGCGAGTGGTTCCAACTCCGTGCGTTGCTGTTCCTCGCGATCCAGGCGATCCAGATCGGCAGCGATCTGTTCCAGTCTCGCTGCGCGGTGTCGCTGGTCCTGCTCGGCCTGGGCAATGGTTGTATTGAGCGACGTATGCCGATCGCGCCGGGCCTGAGTCCGGGCCAGGGCCTCACTCGCCTTGCCAACCAGCACCGTTGCCTGGGCAATCTGTTCCAATGCCTGTCGATGATCGAGAGTGGCCGAGGCGATCGTTTTCTCGGCGGCAGCGAGTTCAGCGGGAAGATCCCGTCCGGATGCCTCTCGCTCGTACGTCACATGCATCGCCCGGGCTTCGGCCAGGGCCGCGCTGCGGTCACTGGTGATTGCCTTGTGAGCCGCCCTGATCGTTTCCAGACCCAGCATCCGGCCAATCTGCTCGCGGCGTTTGGCGGGCGATTCGTCGCCAAACAGGTGCAGTTCCTTCTGCCGGGTAAAGAAGGTGGCTGTGAATGCCGCGTGGCTCAGGCCAATCAGCCTGGATGCCACGTAGTCGCTGACGGGCTTGGTGCCATTCACGATCGGCTCGGCGTCGCCATGCTCGTCGAAGCGGTAGATCGTTGCGTTTGGTGTTCGCTTCAATACTCGCTCGATGGCATACCGTTCTGCCCCGTCCAGCGACTCCAGGAAGACTCGAACGATCGACGTTCCGCCTTCACCGCGCGGGCGCACATCTTCGTTGCGAATCGATCGCGGGCTATACAGGCACCACTCGATCGCCTCGAACAAGGACGTTTTGCCGGTCCCGTTTTCGCCAATCACGCCGATCGTTGCCTGAGCCGGCACGTCCAGGTCGTGTTCGCCACTGTATTGCTTGAAGTTCTCGATCTCGATGCGGGTCAGGATCATGCCAGCGTGTCGTCCTCGGGAAGCGGTGTTTCATCCGCCAGCATCGCTTCGGTCAATGCCCGGCTTCCTCGCTCCAGGAAGGCGGTGGCGAACTCGGCACTCGGGTAGGTCTCGCGCCGTGATGCGACAAACTCCGCAAAGAGGGCATGCAGATCGAGTGCGGTGTCGTCGATCTCGGTGGCGGCGATACCCTCGGGCACGAACATCTGGCGCTCCGGTGCCAGGTCCAGTGACCAGACGATTTGTGTGGATTCGCGCCGCAACAACGTCTGGACCTCGCGCCGCGTTCCGCGATCCACCTGTGAGAGCGTGACCCGTGCCATTGCTTCCGGATCGTTCAACCGGCCTGCCTGGTGCAGGATCGTGTCGGCAATGTCGCGGGCCGTGCGTCCCGTGCCGTCTTCGGGCTTCAACCGGATCATCGGCCTGGTCTGAATTGGCCGATGGCTGACAGTCGGGATGTCGCCCGGCGTGACCAACTCCACGATTCGGTAGCCCGGTGTTGCCGGCTCATCACCCCAGCCAAAACGTTCGGTCGATCCGGCATACCACGTGTGGGCTGTGACCTGTTGGCCAAGGTGAATATGCCCCAGGGCGAAGTAATCGATGCCGGAGAACGAGATCAGTTTGGCAGGAAGTTGCTGCTCACCGGGTTCGCTCAGGTACCTGTCCGTCAGCACACCTGGCGCGATTCCGTGCGTCGTCACCAGGTTGAACATTCCTGGTATGGGGCGGCTCACGATGGGAGGGTCGGGATTGGTTAACGCCCCATGCGGGATCGCTTGCACCCGGAGGTTGAGGTGGGAGAACGGCTCCGCAACCTCCACACTCACGAAGTCGCAGGCAAACGCAATCTTCGGGAGGGCCAACTCCAGCACGCTATAGGCTGACCCACCTGTCCGCACGCGAGGGGTGTCGTGATTCCCGCCAATCACCAGGGTTGGGATGTTCGCATCCTCCAGGCGCCGCATTTGCCGGATGAAGTGCCGCATCGACTGCCAGGTGGGCCGCGCGTGATGAAAGACGTCGCCGCTGTGAATGACCAGATCCACCTGCTGGTCGAGGATGTCGTCGATCGTTCGCGTGAATGCTCGCTCGACATCGACGGTGCGCTGATTGCGGCCGGATAGCGGGTCGGGACGCCCGCTCGAGCGGTATCCGAGGTGCGTATCCGAGAGATGGGCCAGCCGCACGCTCATGTTCGGCTGCCCCGGGCTGCGGCAGTGCGCAGTTCACCCTGCGCCATCTTCCACGGGTTCCAGCCGATCCCCTGCTTCTTTTTGCCGCCGTAGCGATTCCAGACCTGGATGCGTACGTTGTCCAGATCCTCCGGACCAACTCCAGCTGCCTCCGTTCTCACCGTCGCCAACGAAGGCGCCTGGTCGCCCATCAGCTGCCTGAGCGTCAGATGCAGTGCGGCGGTTGGGTCGACCGCCCGTTGACTGCCATTGAAGATCTTCTGTCCGTAGGCGCCGGGAATGGTTGCCGGACGGGGGAAGGTGCCGAACAACGGGGCCCGGAAGTGCGCGTGCCGCACGAGCATCCGGCCCTTGGGCAGCCCCAGCAGCTCCTGCTTGGCCGTCTCCGAAATCGACCGGTACGCCGCGTTGATGATTTCTTCGTCGCCAATTCGCCCGTAGAACGAGGTGCCGCAGTTGCCGAGAATCTCCCCGTCCACTTTCGACCGGAACTGCTGGGCACCAAGCAACACTACGTTCAGGTGGCGACCCCGGGCGGCGATGTCCACCAACGTGTTTCGCAGCGATCCCTCGCCACCGGCCGGCGCGTACTTGTTCAACTCGTCGACGAATACGATCAGCTTGTCGACGCCCATGTCGTGCTTTTCGGCCATCCGCCAGATGCGGTCGATTGTCGAAGCAACAATCAGTTCCTGGGCCGTGGAGTTGCACTGGGAGATGTCGATCACCCGGACCTCGTTGGCCGCGAACTTCCCGTCATACCGGGGTGTATTGCCGAACTCGATCGTGCCGTCGCCCAGCAATCCACCGAGTTTCGGCTTGAGCCCGTTGAACCGATTCTCGGCCTTCCGAATCGTCGCCTTGTGATGGCTTTTCCAGACGTCACTTCCGCTCTCCTCGAGATCGGCCCAGATCTGGGCGAACTTCCGGTTGAGCTTGGTCAGCGAGTCGACGCCATCGCTGCTCAACTCATAGAGAAACGCGGAGAGCTTGTCGTCGAGGTCAGCGAAGCTGAACACCTGATAGGGGTACTTCAGTGCCCGATCCAGCGACCACAGGATCGGGAAGACGTTGTCGGTCTCGCCCGGGGCATTGCGGTCGGTGTTGAGGCGTTCGTGCTCAGCGAACTGCGACAGGTCGACCATGTCCAGCGCGTTGGCTGGCGGTTCGACTCCTGGGCGGAATGGCGCGAAGACTCGCGTGTTGGTGAATGGCCGGGGCTCGAGGCCAAAGGCAGCGTAGGCTCTCAACTCATCTTCGGAGAGGCCGTTCCATCCACTTTGTGCATAGGCGTCGTCCAGGGCCGGATCGGGCTGGGCGGGTTTGTCCAGCCACAACAGGTCTGGACCCTTCACGTTGAACATTAGCGCCGCCACGCTTGTTGTGTCGTTCTTCTGTTCCAGGGTCTGGAACACGGACGAGATCAAGAAGAGCGCGTGGCTGGTTTTGGTCGCCAACCCGGACTGCCCCGTCCAGTTGGCATGACCGGCTTCCGGGCCGAGCAGGTAGTCCTCGTCGAGGAAGAGAGGCGTGCGCTGGAAACGCGGCCGCCCATCCTCGTCGACCAGCACCGTTCCCTGGTCGTCCCGCAGATAGTTGCCGTTGGTGTGCATCAGGGCCGGGATTGCGTTGCCGGTGAACCCTTCCCGGCCGAGCGCATACTCGATGGCCTCCTGCGTGGCGAAGTAGACCGGCCCATTGATGACCGGCCGCTGCGATTGGACATCCTTGCGCCGATGCTGGGTGGCCAGCACCTTGACGGTGAACACCAGGATTTCAGGGCGTTGGGTGGGTGTTTCATGAGCCAGGGCCAGTTCGACATGCCGGTCAAAGTAGTCGTCGAGGAACGTCTTCAGGTCGGAGTAACGACGTGGTTCGTCTACCACGCCCACCACGGCCGCTTCTTCCGAGAATGCCACCACGATATGCCCAACATCGAGCGTCAGGGCGTCGTCGGCGGCCCAGAAATAGAAGGTGTGCGACCCGGCCGGCTCCTTTTCGCTGCTGACCACGCGGCCGATTTCACCGGTCGCGGTGTCGATCAGGGGACGGAATTGCTCCCATTGCCAGGCCCGAACCGCACTCCCGACGTCCTGCATTGCGACCGGCTCCGTGGCGTGATGTCCATTGGCTGCAAAAGTGGTGATATCTGTCGTCATGTCGAGGGCCATCCAGTCGTCAGCGCCGCCAGTCGTCGCTTGAGAATCCGTTCCAGGTAGTGAATCGGGTAGATCAGGGTTGGCCAGCGGGGATCGTCGGTTGCTCGGGGCAAGCGCTCTGCCATCAGCCAGGATGAGATCTCGTCGATCTGCTCGGTCGAGTCGATGTCGTTGGTGGTTTCGATCCGCACCAGCGAATGCCGCGCATCCATGCCGTCGGCCGGCCACAGTCGCATGTACCACATGGTCTTGCCCCGACCTTCGCTATCGGCTGCGCTCTGGGCGTAGCGGAAGGCGGTGGTGCGATGACCCGGCGGGAGATTGAACAGGGCGATTGCTTCCTGCTCGTAGAGTTGCTGGATTTGCAGTGATTTCACCAGTCCCACTGCTCGAGGGGCGTTTCCTCGCAACGGACCGTCGATCACCAACCACGCTGCGGGGTCATCCGCTGAGATCCGGCCAGTCCAGTCATCGATCAGAATCTGCTCTTCACGAGCCCGCAACCGGCCCGCCAGGTCGAACGCCAGTCGCAGCATCCGGCCATAGTTGCCGGCCTCGACGTCAAGCGGCTCACCATCGAGCGTCAGGCATGGGTCGTAAACGATGGAGCCCGCTCCTTCGAGTTCTGCGATGAGGGAGAGAGTGGCGCTGTTGCCGGACGCTTTCGGCACGATCCAGGCCTGGTTGACGCGCAAGGTGTCGCCCAGCAGGCGCGGTTGGCCCAGGTCGTCGCGCGACAGGATTCCCGACGCACACAGGGCAACGACAACCGGATCGAGGTCGATGCGACCAACCGGAATCGACTTCTGGGCACCGTCAAGAAAGTAGCGAAACCGCGATGAGCCGGGCTGCGCGCGTGGCACTGGCCGGGCGCGAATCATGCCTTCCAGCCGGTGAATCTCGACCGGCCGTTCAATGCCGGTCAGCTCGGCAGCATGATCGAGGTCGGCCTGATCGGCCAGACCCTGCTCGAGCGATCCTGCGCGGCTCATATCCGTGAGGTGGATACCGGCCTCGGCCAGGGCCAGTCGGACTCCGGCGACCTGGGTGATCAGCCGTTGGGAATGCGCGGCAATCATGTAGCCTGCTACTCCTGAATCCGAAAAGCCGAACAGATGTTCCTCATTCGGAGTATAGCCCAGCCATCCCTGGCCCTGATGGGCAGTGTCGTACGTACATATCCATCATCATGGTACGCAGGTTTTCAACTCCAGTCAAAGACGTGATGCGTACCCGTACAGGCCGGGGCGTGCGGTGGTGCCCGGAGAGGATGTACAGACCCAGCGTTGATGGTCTCTGGCGAGAATGCGTCCGCACTAATACATAAATTCAATAAATCGGGAAACGTTGAATCCATGGGGTTTTTCGAGTGGTTGTGCCTCCGCACTATATCCGCATTAATTCGCAGTAATTCCATTGACGCGTGTTCGGTTCCGTTC
Organism: uncultured Sphaerobacteraceae bacterium; assembly: GCA_964574825.1. Taxonomy (GTDB): domain Bacteria; phylum Chloroflexota; class Chloroflexia; order Thermomicrobiales; family UBA6265; genus JACCYX01. The sequence continues at coordinate 25,164 of CAZNQC010000025.1, forward strand.
GTATCCGGGGCGAGCCACGGCGCGTGGCATGAGACAGATATCACCTTCATCTTCCTGATGGAGACCATAGGAGTTGGAATCAGTCCGACAATTTCGCTGGGCAACGTGGACTCCCGTAGCGATTCGTCTACCTATCGTACGCATCGAAGAGGCGAAATCTCGCCACCTGTTCCGAGATTGGCTGTACGTTCGCGGGTAAGCGGCGAGAGAGCAGACACCGGAAAACAGGACGTAGGGGAAAGGGCCCGCACAAGGAGAGGAGCGGGACGTGATACGGGTATGCCTCGCAATGTCGAACATGGCACGATGCCGGGTCGGCGGGGATACTGTGCGACAAGAGGTTCGCCGGGCACGGGCCGCGGCGACGATGGGAACTTCGGCCTCGGGAGGCAAGATGGCGGCTGGCAAGCAGGAACATGGCGGCGGAGAATCCGGCTCGGTCAAGGCCTGGGGTGGACGGTTCGCAGTTCCGCCGGACAAGCGGGTCGAGGCCCTCAACGCGTCCGTTGAATTCGATGTCCGCATGATCCGGGAAGATATTCGCGGCTCCATTGCCCACGTACGGATGCTCGGACGCCAGGGAATCGTGCCAGTTGACGATGCTGCCGAGATCGAACGTGGTCTCTGGCTGGTGCTGGATGAGGTCGACGCTGACGAGTTCGACCTAACGCTGGCAGATGAGGACGTTCACACCGGTGTCGAACGCCGTCTCCGTGAACTGATCGGCCC
>CAZNQC010000026.1:0-19164 GCA_964574825.1 uncultured Sphaerobacteraceae bacterium
CGGGAAGGTGGCCGCACCGTTGGTGCCGGCGCCGTCACCAAGATCGAAGCGTAGGCAAGAGTTCGGAAACCGGGGTGGCGCATGCGGCGCCACCCCGCGCTTCCCGGGTCAGAATCTGGCTTGGGAGTGAGTACGAGGAAGTGGTACAATGGCCAAGAAGTCGAAGGCTGACCGGCCGGTGATTACGCTCGAATGCACAGTCTGCCGAGAGCGGAATTACACGACCGAGAAGAACCGGCGCAATGATCCGAGTCGGCTGGAACTCAAGAAGTTCTGCCCTCGCTGCCGGGCCCATCAACTTCATCGGGAAACTCGCTAACCGCGGTTTCCCGGTCAAGTCACTCATAGGGTCGTAGCTCAATTGGTAGAGCAACGGTCTCCAAAACCGTAGGTTGCGGGTTCGATTCCTGCCGGCCCTGCCAGGTTGTCCAGCGTGAGTAAAGTGGGGCGGAGCCCAGGGCACGCCCCACTTTCCATGCGTTAACATCACGACATCGATCACCTGCCTTTGGCGAGCGTGTGCCCGCCGGGGCCACTCTCACTCGGGTTCGCCCCGGTGGCGAGGATTCCAACGGGAACCTCTGGCCAAACCGGCGAGCCAGGCACGAAGGATGGAGAGCGTGAGTTCTCAGGAGCCACAGTCGACAGGCTACAAGCGCCGGTCCTCCGGCAAGCGACGACGCAGCAGCACGCCATCCACGGCTACGGCTGTCGCCACCACCAAGGGTGGCGACGAGGCTGCTGAGGTAACGGTTACCGAGATCGCAGCCCAGGAGTCCCGGGCCGATGCGAAGGCCCGGGCGATTGCCGAAAAGGAGTCGGCCGGCGGTCAAACCTCATTTGTCGGCCGCATCGTCAACACCGACCGCTTCGAAGGCGTCCGGCGCTTCATTCGCGAAACCTGGGCCGAAATCCAGAAGGTGATCTGGCCCGATCGGGAGACAACCCGGAACCTGACGCTGCTGGTCATCGCCTTGTCATTGGTGCTCGGCCTGTTGCTGGGTGGTATCGATTTCATTCTGTTCGAACTGTTCGAGGCCCTGCCATAGCGCGGCCAAAGCATGGAAGGGCAATCCATGGCGCGTCCATCCCTGCGCGAACGTCTGATGGCGAAGCGTGCTGCCGACGCGGGTGAGCAAGTGGAAGGTGCCGAAGGGCACTGGTACGTGTTGCACACCTACTCCGGATACGAAAACAAGGTCAAGAAGACCATCGAAAGCAAGGTCGATGCCCGTGATATGGGCGACCGTGTCTTCGAAATCGTGGTGCCAACCCAGGAGGAGATCGAAATCCGCCAGGGCCAGCGCCATCCCGTTACGCGCAAGGTGTTCCCTGGCTACGTCCTGGTCCGCATGGTGCTGGACGACGAGACCTGGTACGAACTGCGCAACACTCCAGGTGTCACCAACTTCATTTCCAGTGCCCAGAACAAACCGGTTCAACTCTCCGAGCTCGAGGTTCAATCGATCCTCAAGGGCATCGCCGTTGAGCCACCCAAGCAGAAGGCACAGTTCGCCATGGGCGACACCGTTCGCATCATCGACGGTCCGTTCGCGGACTTCCGAGGCGAAATCGACGAAATCAACAACGAGAAGGGCAAGATGAAGGTCCTCGTCTCGTTCTTTGGCCGGGAAACCCCGGTGGAGCTCGACTTCCTGCAAGCCGAGCGTGAGGTCTAGGCTTTTCGCGTCCTGATGGCGCAAAAGCCCGGCGGGTGAGACGACAACCCGCCGGGAGAAACGTGGTGCGAAGTCGCACCGGAAAGGAACAATTCGTTGGCCAAGAAGATTCGCGCATATGTGAAGCTTCAGATCCCCGCCGGGAAGGCAACACCAGCACCGCCAATTGGTCCGGCGCTCGGTCAGCACGGTGTGGCGATCATGAACTTCTGCAAGGAGTACAACGAGCGCACGCAGTCGATGGCAGGTCAGATCATCCCGGTCGTGATCACCGTTTACGAAGATCGCTCGTTCACCTTCGTCACCAAGACGCCGCCGGCGGCTGATCTGCTGCGCAAGGCAGCCGGTATCGCCAAGGGCACCGACAATCCGCGCACCACCAAGGTTGGCAAGGTAACTGCCGCCCAGGTGCAGGAAATCGCCGAGCTGAAGATGAAGGACCTCAACGCGGTGGATATCGCCGGGGCCGTCAAGCAGATCGAAGGCACCGCCCGCAGCATGGGCATTGAGGTTGCTGGCTAATCCCAGTTCGTCACAAGCATCTATCGAGGTGGGAGGGGGACTCCCCCGCACGCACCACTGGAGCACCAACTATGGCTAAGCACGGCAAGAAGTACGAAGAAGCACTCAAGAAGGTTGACGAGGAGCGTCTGTACACGGTTGAGGAGGCGTCGTCCCTCCTCAAGGATGTGGCATTCGCCAATTTCGACGAAACGATCGAACTGCACGCCCGGCTGGGAATTGATCCCCGCCAGGCAGACCAGGCCGTTCGTTCCAATGTCGTGCTGCCGTTTGGCAGCGGCAAGCAGGTCCGCGTGCTGGTCTTCGCCGCAGGCGAAGCCGAGCGAGCGGCACTGGAAGCGGGCGCCGACTATGCCGGTGTCGACGAATACGTGACCCAGATCAACAACGGCTGGCTCGAATTCGACGCAACCGTGGCCATGGCCGATCAAATGGGCAAGGTCGGTGGTCTCGGCCGGGTCCTCGGTCGCCGGGGTCTCATGCCGAACCCGCGCTCTGGCACGGTGGTTCGTGAAGTCGCCGACCTCCCGAACGTCATCCGGGAGCTCAAGGGCGGCCGCGTCGAGTTCCGCAACGACCGCACCGGCAACCTGCACGTCGTTCTCGGCAAGAAGAGCTTCACGCCCGATCAGATCCAGGCCAACCTGCTGGCCATTGTGGATGCCATTAGCCGGGCCAAGCCGTCTGGCATCAAGGGCATCTATTGCCGTACACTAACTGTCGCCACGTCGATGGGGCCTGGTATTGCGCTGGACGTGAATGACACGCTGGCCAAGGCTTCGTCCGTCGGGCAATAACGCTGAACTCCCAAGTGAAGATATCCTGGCCGATGACCGCCGGCGCGAGGTCACTCGCTTAATCTCCGGCTGAGGCTCAGGTTGCACCATCGAATGATGAGACACCCTGGGCACAATCTGCCCAGGGTGTCCGGCTTTGCGAGCCAGGGGGCAAGGTTCCCCGAAAATCCTGACGGAAAGGAGGAAACGTTCATGCCAACAGCACAGAAAGCGGCCCAGATCGAGGATCTCGTCGACCGGTTGTCGCGCTCGCAGCTCACCGTCATCGCGGACTATCGCGGCTTGTCGGTTGGTGCGCTCCAGGAATTCCGGGCCAAGCTGAAGCCGCTCGAAGCGGAGTTCAAGATTGCCAAGAACACCCTGACGCGCATTGCCGCCGAACAGGTGGGCATTGAAGGTCTCGAGCCACAGCTCGAGGGTCCAACGGCCATCTTGTTCGCCTATGGCGACATCGTGGCACCGGCCAAGGCCATCAATGACTTCGTTCGCTCGTCGCGCATCCTTGAGGTGCGGGCCGGCGTCCTGAACAATCAGGTCGTCACCCCGGCGGATATCGAAGCGATTTCGAGCCTGCCGCCACGCGAAGAGCTTCTCGGCAAGCTGGTGGGGCTCCTGGCCTCGCCCATGACGCGAACTGCTGGAGTCCTCAGTGGCCCGGCTCGGTCCGTCGTCTACCTGGCAAATGCACGCGTCGAACAGCTCGGCGGCGTCGCGGCCGACTAGGAACCAGCATCAAGCTGGCATCCTGGTCACATGACTGTCATCGTTCCAACATGGCCGCGGCAAGCGCGGATACGGAGATTCAACACAATGGCTGACAACAACGCATTGATCGAACAGCTCGAGGGTCTGACCGTCCTCGAACTCAACGCCCTGGTCAAGGACCTTGAAGAGCGCTGGGGCGTCTCGGCAGCTGCTCCGGTAGCTGTTGGCGTGGCCGGTGCCGCCGCCGCCGGTGGTGCTGCTGCAGAAGAGGAAGAGAAGACCGAGTTCGACGTGGTGCTGACCGATGTCGGCGCCAACAAGATCCAGGTCATCAAGGCCGTCCGCGAGCTCACCAGCCTTGGCCTCAAGGAAGCCAAGGACCTCGTTGATTCCGCCCCCAAGGCGATCAAGGAAGGTGTGGCCAAGGACGAGGCTGACGCAGCCAAGGCCAAGCTCGAAGAGGCTGGTGCCAAGGTCGAGGTCAAGTAACGATCTCACGCAAGGTGGGCGCCCCCGGGCGTCTACCTTGCGGCCCAGTTCTGGTCGTGAATTGTTTCACTCGGTTTCCTGCCGTATAATCACTGGGCAAACTTGAATGACGGGGTGTGGCGCAGTCCGGTAGCGCACCGGTATGGGGTACCGGTGGTCGGAGGTTCGAATCCTCTCACCCCGACCAAATCCTCTTCGTGGCCGAGGGCACGATGGCGGCAACGTTGGCCGCCATGGGCAAGATGCCATCATGGTCACGTCCCATTCTCCTTTCTCGCAAAAGGGCATGTACACGATGAATCGTGTGTCAGAAGGCGCCAATCGCTGGCGCATTGTCATCGCCGACGATGAATCCCTGATCCGCCTTGACCTGCGAGAGATGCTCACGCACCTGGGATACGACGTGATTGGCGAGGCTGGCGACGGCCGCTCGGCGATGGAACTCGCCCGGCGCCTCCGGCCCGACCTGCTGATCATGGACATCAAGATGCCGGATCTCGATGGCATCTCGGCCGCCGAAGAACTTACCCGCGAGCGAATTGCTCCGGTCGTCCTGGTTACCGCCTATTCCGACCAGGGATTGGTGGAGCGGGCCCGGGAAGCCGGCGTGGTTGGCTATGTGGTGAAGCCATTCCGCGAGGCCGAACTCCTGCCGGTGATCGAGCTTTCTCGCGCCCGCTTCGATGAGTTCCGTACCCTCGAACGGGAAGTGGGATCCCTCAAGGAGGCCCTCGAAACCCGCAAGCTCATCGAGCGAGCGAAGGGTGTCCTGATGGAGTCTCACGGACTACGTGAGTCGGAAGCCTTCCATCGCATTCGCAAGACCAGCATGGATGCTCGCAAGTCCATGAAGGAAGTGGCGGAAGCCATCTTGCTGGCCTACGAGATGGAATTCTCGATTGGTCGCGCCGCGGAAGACGAATCGGAGATCCCCGAGTAGACAGCGTTTGTGGAACCCAGACTGTTACAGAAGAGCCGCTTCCACCCCGGAAGCGGCTCTTCTGTACTCCGTTTGCATCTCGTATCCGCATCATGTCTCGTCGGTGCGAGGCGGTGTGGCTTGCGGCGGTGGGACGACCACCGGTGTACCTTCGGTCTCGTCTTCCGCGATGACGACCCGAATCCGTGAATCATCGGTGGAGGTGGTTCGCCATGTGGCCCCCGGTGGGAGGGACACTTCTGGCGCCAGAATATGAATACCTGGTTCCAGTCCGGTGACGTCGACCAGCACCGTGATATCGGCGGGAGTCATCTGTTGGAGCACCTCGGCCGGTGCTGAGACATCAATCGAGATCACCTGGGGCTCTACGGTTGTCGCCAGGCCGTCGGAAAGCCCAAGTACCGTGATCGGCAGGTTGGGAATGGTCTGCGAGGTTGTGGTGGAGTCTTCGATCGCCACCCGTACCTCCACCCGACCGCTGGCTGGTTCGATGATCGTGACCCCTTCTGGCAGATCCTGGATCCCCACCACGGTGCTGATTGACTCCGTGACGCCACTCACATCCACCGGCTCGGTGTTGACGAAGAGCAGGTTTGCCAGCAGTTCGTCAGGACCATTCACCACGATCGTATCGGGCAGCGCGCGCCGCTGTTGCACGGCATAGCCGTCGGCAGGCGACCCGGTGACATTGGGAATGACGGACACCGAGCGACCTTGCCGCTGGACCTCAACATGGACCAGCACCGAGTCAGGCAGAATCTCGACCTCGGTAATGGGCAGACCGGCGCCATCAACGGCAACCGGAGTGATCGAGGTGTCGTAGCTGGTATTGGCCTCATCAATGGTGATCGGCAGGACGACGTCCTGCACCCGTTCCACGGCACTGCGTGGTCCGCTGACGGTGACCTGGGACACGCGTGGACGCACTTCACTGGTGGTCACCAACTCGCCCGACGCCTCGGTCTTATCGATCCGGATTGGCAGCACCACCGAAATCCGGTCGTCAACCTGAATCGTGACCTCCTGCGGCTCAACCGAGACCTGGGAGACGTCGACTCCCGCCACAGTGAGCGGAACCTGGAAAGTTCCGGCAGTCGAAATTCCGGTCGTATCGGTTGTCACCACGATCTCGGATTGGCGAACGGCATCCACATCGGACCGTGAGCCGCTTACCGTCACCCGTGCGTCTGGCAATGACGTCACAATCTGAAGATTGTCCGGCAGGCTGCCTTCCTGGATCGTGATACCGGCCAGGCTCCGTTCGCGGTAGGGGTCCTGGATCTGAGTCACCCAACCCCACAGCAGGATGGAGAGGAGCAGCGAAATGGCGAACCGCAGGAGTTGCTCCCGGGTGGGACGCCAGTTCTTCAGTTCCTGGAGGCGGCTCGTGGCCGGTGCCTGGGACATGCTAGCTCCGCGACTTGCTGTTGTTGCGTGATTGCGACGTTGACGACCGGTTGCTGGCATTTGGGGAACCATTGCTGCCGAACAGTTGCGAGAACGTGAACCGACTCGGGGGCCGACCGGCCGTGTTTTCGGTTGACTGCAGTTTCAGCAGGGTTCGCAGCACACGGCGGAGGCGGTCCTGGTCGAGATTGCGGATCAGGCGCCCCGAATGGGCCACCGACATCTGACCGGTCTCTTCCGATACCACCACGGCCAGCGCATCGGACTCCTCGGTCACGCCGATCGCCGCGCGGTGCCGCGTCCCCAGTTGGCTCGATGCCGAGATGTTGTCGGTCAGTGGCAGCACCACACTCGCGGCCAGAATCCGGTCGCCGTGGATGATGACGGCTGCATCGTGCAGCGGCGAATTGGGGAAGAAGATGTTGATCAGGAGCTGGCGCGAGATTTCGGCATCGAGGCTTACGCCCTTGCTGACGTAGTCCTGTAGCCCGGTCTCACGCTCGATGACCATCAGGGCACCATATCTGAGGCGGGAGAGCTGGCTCGCCGCTCGCACGATCTCGTCGACGGCGTGATCCCACTGCGTATCTTCCTGATGTGGAAAGGGGTTCTTCAGCCAGGAACCCGTGTGGCCAAGCTGCTCGAATGCTCGGCGCAGTTCTGGCTGGAAGATGACGGGGATTGCGATCAGCAGGGCGGGCCAGACTACGCGGAGCAACCAGCTCAATGTGCTCAGATCCAGTGCCCATGACAGCAGGAACAGGATGGCAAAGAGTGTCACGATGCCGCGAATCAGGGTGAGGGCCCGTGTTCCCTGCGCCACCCACAACAGCCAGTAGATGATGAAGGCAACGACGAAGATGTCCACGATGGTGCGGAAATTCCAGAGCTTCTCCAGCAGCCAGCCCAGGTTATCCATGGGCACCGCCAGTCGCGACTGACTTCGCGTATTCAGCTGGCGGCGTTACCCAAATCGTCACGGTACTCTCTCGTCGTCGGAATGGTGGATCTACCCTGGCCACCGGCTTCTCGTGGACTGGTTCCTACCAGATCGTTGACTGATAGGTGAAGTATGCGGCACTCGCGAGTCGATCCTTACGTGTCCTACCGCCGCGAAGACCGCCTGACCTGACGCACATGGCCTGGTCGTCGATAGTCTTCGGCGTCGACTTCCACATAGCGGGACAGGCGATGGTCCTGAATTCGAGACGCTACCCGGTCATCGATCTTTTTCAGGTCAACGTTGGATGTGATGATGGTTGGCATCTGTTCCATGTATCGGTGGTTCACGACCTGGTAGAGCTTTTCCTGGGCCCAAGGCGTGGTGTTCTCCGTGCCGAGGTCGTCTAGCACGAGGAGTTGCGCTCCCTTGATCATGCCGAAGAGATCGTCGTAGCCGGTTCCGGCCCGGGGATCGAAACTGGCGCGCAGATGGTCGAGCAGGTCTGGCACCGCCGCGACGTAGACGCTCATGTTGTGGTGTTCCAGGGCGTATTTGGCTGCTGCAACCGCCAGGTGGGTTTTTCCGGTGCCAGTTGGGCCAGAGAGAAAGAGCCAATGGCTGCCCGGTTCCTGGGCAAACTGGACCGCTGCCTCATAGGCCTCGGCCACACCATCGACCTCCGGGTCGAAGTCGTCGAACGAGAGTTCGCCGTACTTCTCAAGATTGGAGAGCCGGGTCAATTCGTCTTTGCGGCGCTCGGACTGTTCGCGCTGCAGGCATTCACAGGGATAGAGCTTGCCAAAGAGTGGGTGACCAACCGGAAAGTCGCCACGGAGCCACTTGGCATCCTGGCAGATCGGGCACCGCACAATGTCGCGATTGGAGATCACGATTTCGCCAGAGGCTGTACTTGATGGTGGGCGGACGGGAATGTTCCGGATCACGTCACCGATTCGTTTCATGGCCAAGCTCTCTTCCGGCTGCCGCGCAGTGCCAGGCAGGCGCTAGTCCCGCTCTTCGGTGCGTCCCGTGGCCTGCCAGTTCTCGAGGATGCGCGAGACATATCGCCAACTACGTCGATTGTAGGAGACTGCCTCGGTCAATGCGTCCTCGATCCAGTCATCTGGGTACTCCTCGATCGCCCGGGAGATTTGATCGGCGATCAAAGGCGTCAATGGCCCGATGTTTTGTTCGTACAGTCTAAACGCATTCGGCCGGTCGATGACGATCTGCGGAGGAGTTTCGTCCGGCCAAAGTGTGCGCGGGGGCGCCAGTTGCCCCGTTTCCATCAAGCGCACGCTGCTTCGATTCTCGGGCGTATTGAGATAGTAGAAGACCGCCTGGCGGCGACCCTCGGTGGACACGAGCCGGATCAATGTGCCGCGCGCCAGGGCCAGTTCGAGGCCCTTGGCGATCCGTGTGTCCGGTGCGCGAGGGCTCCCCTCGACGCGTAGCGCGTTGCGGAGGGTGCGATCCCGGAGGATGGCTTTCTCGGCCAGCGGCTGGGCGAATCCACCCGCATCCTCCAGGGAGCGGAAGAAGGCGAGGCTGACCTGAAGTTCCTCCATCGACCGGATCCCTGGCGCGATGTCCCGCAGGAATGCCGTGGGAACCGCGATCGTCTCGGCGAGATCGATCACGGTCGGACTGATGGCGTTGCCGCGGGTGGGGCGGTTTCCGGTCGCGGGCATCAGAGATCCGGTTCCCGGTAGAGTTCGAGATCGGCGAATCGGGCGTGGCGCTCGAAGAAGCGCAGGTTGACGGTGTCGACCGGACCGTTGCGATGCTTGGCGACAATCAGTTCGGCGATGCCCTTGCGATCCGAGTTCTCGTCGTACTTTTCCTCGCGATAGATGAACATGACGATGTCGGCATCCTGCTCGATCGATCCTGATTCGCGAAGGTCGGAGAGCATTGGCCGGTGATCGGCGCGGGTCTCGACCGAGCGGCTCAACTGGGACAGCGCCACGACCGGCACGTTGAGTTCGCGGGCGATGCCCTTGAGTCCACGTGAGATTTCGGCGATTTCCTGGACACGATTGTCGGAGCGGCGGCCGGACATAAGCTGAAGGTAGTCGACGATCAACAGGTCGAGCCCGACTTCGGCCTGGAGTCGGCGGGCCTTGGACCGGACATCCATGATCGAGGCAGCGGCGGAGTCGTCGATGTAGATCTGGGCTTCGGCGAGGCGACCGAAGGCCCGGGAGACCCGATCCCATTCGGCGTCATCGATCTGGCCCAGGCGCAGCCGATGCGAGTCGACTCCAGTTTCGGTGGAGAGGAGGCGCTGGACGAGTTGTTCGGCCGACATTTCGAGGGCGAAGAATCCAACCTTCATGCCGTGCTGGACCGCCGCGCCATAGGCCATGCCGAGTGCGAGGGCTGATTTTCCCATACTCGGCCGGGCGGCGAGGATGATCAGATCGGACCGTTGGAGTCCGCCGGTCAGCTTGTCCAGATCGGTGAAGCCGGTTGGAATGCCGACGATTTCGCCGCGGTTCTGGGTGAGGTAGTCGAGTCGGTCGAAGAACCGGTCGAGTACATCCGAAATGGACTGAAAGTCCTTGGTCTGCCGTCGTTGCGAGACCGTGAAGAGCGCCTGCTCGGCAGAGTCGAGCGCGTCCTCGGCGTCGAGCCCTTCCTGGTAGCCGATCCCGACGATCTGCGTGCCGGCGTCGATCAGGCGACGCAGGGTCGCGGTCCGCTCGATGATGCGACCGTAGTATTCGACGTGGACAGCGGTAGGAACGACGTTCAGCAGCGACGAGAGATACCCAACCCCGCCTATGTCTTCCAGCGTGCCCTTGCGTTCGAGCTCGTCGGAGAGGGTGAGGAAGTCGGTGGGTTCGCGCCGGTTATAGAGATCGAGGATGGCCTGGTAAATGGTGCCATTGGCGGCGATGTAGAAGTCATCGGCCTTGACATAGGACGCGATGCGGATAATTGCATCGCGGTCGATCAGGAGACTGCCGAGAACCGATTGCTCGGCCTCCATATTGTGCGGTGGGAGTCGCTCGTCCATCCTGACAGTCCTTCGGAGTGGCAGGTCGGCGGGGGCGACCATTCCTTCAACGGGGATGAAGGGGTGAGACCGTTCTCCTGATCGATCGATTGCAGTGCGCCGGCTGGCGATTCACCTGCAATGGAATACCGTGGTCTTGTTCCCGGCCACCTTCGCGAATTGAGGTGCATGGTGCCCGGGAGAGTGAGCAGACGGCTGGCCCCCAAAACCTGTGGTGAAAGGACCAGCCGCTGAGACAGGAGCCGATATTATTCGGCAGCTTCAGCTTCAACCTCGGCGTCAGCCTCAGCGGCCTCGGCCGGAGCTTCTTCTTCGGTGGCTTCAGCTTCAATGACAACGGTGACCTGCGGGCGCAGCTTGCCAACCAGGTGAACCGTGACCGTGTGCTCGCCAACCTGGCGCAGGGGCTCATCGAGCACGACCTTGCGGCGGTCGACTTCCTCGTTGATGACTGCCGCGAGTGCGGTGGCAACGTCGGAGGCGGTGATGGAGCCGAAGAGGCGACCCTGGTCACCGGCGCGGGCCGTGAAGGAAAGCCGCTGACCCTGGATCTTGTCAGAGAGCGACCGGAGCTGCTCTTCCTGACGGGCGATCTTGCGATCCTTGACGGCCATGTTGTGCTGGGCCATCTTGATTTCGCCGTCGGTTGCGACCACGGCGAGGCCCTGCGGGATCAGATAGTTGCGGGCATAGCCGTTCGAAACGGTTTGGATGGTACCGGCTTCGCCGACTTTCGGTACATCCTGTCGAAGGACGATCTTCATCCTGTTAAGCCTTCCAGAGTTGACACGCATTTCAGCACAAAAAACCAACACCGGTGCGTTGCCGAAGCCACCACCGATGCGGTCTGTCGGTTCTTCGCCCCATAGTGTACGGCGAATCGAGGGCGGTTTCAACGCCAACGCTGCCTGCAGGATAGCTTCGAGATCGAATCGTGAGCACAAAAACCAGAATCGGGCCGGAAAATCGGGGTAATGCCGATCTGGTTGATTTCATGGGCCAAATCGGGATGCATTCTCCCGGAATTATCCCGTTTACCCCGACGGGACATTCACCGGTTGCGATCGGGACGGGCGACCGTGACGATGACGAAAGAGACCGCAATTGGCGACAAATGGTCTCCAGAAGGATGCGCACAACCGGGCAACCGAGAACTCCCCGTATCTATCGTACGCATCGAGGAGGCGAAATCTCGCCACTTGATTCGAGATTGGCTGTTCGTACGCGGGTACTTCCTGGTCCGATCCCAGGTTGCGATCTGACTCGACGGTGGGAATCAGAGGCGTTCCAGGTAGTCGCTGACACACCAACCTGACCCGTAGGTGCTGGAGAACACCTTGACCCATTCATGGCCGTCCCCGGTTTCGGACTCGTCGAGGACATCGACGATCGCACCGTCAGGGAGCACGGCGAGCACTGCACCAGACGCATCCGGAGTGTCCCGCAGATTGAGTTCGCCGTCGATCACCCGAGCTCGAGTGCCTGACGTGGCGGCATTGGAGGTGAGGCCAAGGTAGTCACTCACACCCCACCCGGTGCCCGCATCCGTTTCGATCTGATACCAGGTGTAGCCGTCTGCTGACCGCGGTCCGTCGAGCACGATGCCGGTCACCCCAGTCGTGATGACGACTACAGAGACCTGATCGGTGCCCGGAGTCTTCCGCAGGTGCAAGCGGTCGGTCGTCACCTCGACCGCGTCGCCGATGCCATAGGCGGCGATGCCAGCTGGGTCGGATTCGTCCAGCGAAAGATACCGGGCGACGCCCCAGCCGGTGCCCTGGCTGGTTTCCAGTTGATACCACACGTAGCCATCGGCCTCGGTCGGTCCATCGAGCACCGTTCCGGTGTCGTTGCGATACAGGATCGTGACCCGCTCGCCTGCGGTCGACGGTGCTTCGCGCAGGTTGATTCCGTCGGTGTCGATGAAGACGCGGTCTCCATCGGCGAAGGTTGGATTCGGCTCATCACTTTCGCCATTGGCCGGAGAAAGGAAGGCTTCGGCCACCCACCCGGTGCCGTAGCTGGTTTCGATTCGAGCCCAGTACATGTTGTCGGCGGCAGAGGGTGGTTCGGTCACGAGACCCGAAATGCCGTTGCCGAGCGTGGTGATGATGGCTCGATCGGTTCCCGGGGCCTCGCGGAGGCGCACGCTATCGCTGCTGATCACGACCTCGTCGCCGCGCTCGAAGCGTGCTGGTGTATCAGGTGGGTCGATTGATGGCTCGAGGTAGGACTCGACCACCCACCCGGTGCCCAGACTCGTTTGGATCTCGATCCAGGTGTCGGCATCCACGACCCTGGCGGCGCCAACGATGGTGCCCCTCGTGCCATTCGGCAGTGTCAGGAGGACAGCGTTGCCAGCGCCTGCGCCCGATCGGAGACGGAGCCCTTCCGGATCGTTGACGGCCACCGTGTCGCCCACTGCGAACCGGGTTTGCGGCTTCAGGTCGCCTTCGCGCGTCAGGTAGTTCTCAACCGCCCAGCCGCCGCCGGAACTGGTTTCCAGGTAGTACCAGCGATAGCCACCGGTCGGGTTCGGCCCCTCGATGACATCCGCTGCGGTGGCATAGGGCACGGTGACATTCGCGGCCGCTCGCAGCGATGGTTCGGACCGCAGGTTCAGCATGTTGGTGTCCACCTGCACGCGGTCTCCCGGTGCGAACGCTCCCGAGGCGGGTGCATCCTCGGCACGGGTGAACAGATCGGATGCCATCCAGCCGGATCCGCTGTCACCGGTGAGCTGATACCAGGTGTAGCCTTCCGTGGTGGTGGGGCCATCGCTCACGTGCATGAGGGCGCCGAGTGGAACCGTTCCCGCGATGTCCTTGTCAGTCCCGGGGCGAGTCCGCAGATTGGCATCGTCCACCGTGATGGTGACGGCCTGGCCGGGACTGTAGGCAGGGTCGGTGAGGATTGCCCTGGCCCCATTCAGCACATCGGCCACCGCCTGGCGAATGGTCGGCAGGTCGGCGTAGAGACCGTCGCCCGGGCAGGAACTGTTAACGACATCGCGATGGCCGCAAATGGTGGGCAGGTTGGGCGTCTGGTGGAAGTCGCTGCGCGCGAGTGGGTCCAGATTGCGGGCGGACCAGGCCGTGATCCAGGTCAGGCCCGCGATGGTTTCGGGTGTTGCGCTGGCGGACGTGAACGACCCCATGGTGCAGATTCCGGCTGAGCCGCGAGCGTACTGGAAGGCGTGTCCGCCGACCACGTTTTCGCCTCCGGCGCGACCCTCGTAGACGTTACCCATGTAGTCGACCAGATAGTTGTAGCCAATGTCACCCCAGCCACGAGTAACGGCGTGGTAGTAGTGGATGGACCGAATCTCGACCATCGGATCGCGGAACTGGGGCGTTTCGGAATGATGAATGATGACGTGTCTGACCGGTTCGTACTCGGTGGTCCATTCCACCTCGCCGTGGTCGACCCCGCCATAGGCCAACCCCGCTCCCCAGTCCTGCCGGCCGATGATGGGCGGCCGGGATGCATTGGGCGCTGCGTCGTTGACCGGGTAGTCAGTGATCGATGGCCCAGCCTTGGCATCGATGTAGGTGAAGGAGAGGCCAGGGATGGCGATGACATTGCCATCGGCATCCAGACCCCGGTAGCGGACGATGCTGGCATCCTGCGTAAAGAGCAGCTCGGCGAAGATCCGGCCATCGCGGTCGATCGGTCCGGCATCGGTGTGCGCGGGGCCGACGACAACGGGATCGGACCACGTTTCGCCGTCGTCACTGACGGTGATCTCGACGGCTGCTGGAAAGGGCGTGTTTCCCGGCCAGTGCGCAGCCACGGCATTGAAGGCGAAGTCCGCCTCGAAGGCCAGATAGTCGGCCTCTCCACCAACCGCGTCCGGTTGAACCCACTCTCCGGCGCGCGTGACGGCGTCCTGCGCGCTGACCGGAGACGCTGCGCGAAACGCCGTGGCCATGCCGACAAACCCGGCTGTGGCCTTGACCAGCGTGCGGCGGTCGAGCTGGCGGGCAGGACGCTGCGCAACGGTGGCACCATGATGGTTGGTGCAAATACCTCGAAGACCCATGGGAGTCGCTCCAGAGCGGTGATGGCGGGCTGGTCACGACACACGGTGAGTAGAGTGTCCGACCATAATGTACGTACACTCTAGATTGATTGTGACTATGTGTCAAATACCGAGGGCGGAGACATGCGTTGTTGGCGCGTGTCTCCGCCCTCATCGGGCCATATTGCGGGGACGGGAGCTGACTATCCGCGGCGGACGAGATCGAAGAGGGCGATCGAACCGGCGGTGGCGGCATTGAGTGACTCGACCTGGCCACGCATCGGCAGCGAGACGATCAGCTGGCAGCGTTTCCGGATGTTCGCCGTGAGCCCCTGTCCCTCGGAGCCGACGACCAGTGCGGCGGGAAGTGGCAGATCAGTCGCGAACAGGTCCTGCGACTCTTCGCCGCCGTCGAGCCCGATGATCCAGCGTCCCGATGCTTCCAGCTTGTCGAGTGCATTGCCGAGGTTGGGGACTTCGGCGATTGGCACATGCTCAACGGCACCAGCCGATGAGTTGACGACGGCGGGCGTGATGGTCGCCGCGCGGTCGGCCGGAATAACGACCCCGGCGACCCCGGCTGCATCGGCGGCCCGCAGCAAGGTTCCGACATTCTGCGGGTCCTGCAGGTGGTCGAGGACCAGCACATTTCCTTCTGCTTCGATGATGTCGGCCAGATCAGCGAACTGGTAGATCGAGGTTTCGAGCAGCACACCCTGGTGATTGACGTCCGGTTCCTGGTCATCAAGGATCTGGCGCGGAACGGTGTCGACCAGGACTTCGGCCTCCTGCGCCAGGCGGACGATCTCATCGACCCGGGGATCCTGCCGCATCCCTTCGGCGACCCAGAGCCGGGTCGGCTCACGCTTGCCTGCGCGGAGCGATTCGAGGACGGCGTTGCGGCCGAAGAGTGCTTCGCCCTTGATGGTGAACGGGGCAGGACGGCGCCGACCGCTGCCGCGAGGGCCGTCCGGATTGCCGCCGCCGGGGCGGGGAACGTTGCCGCTGGAGCGGGGAGGGCGTCCGGTGGGACGACCCTGGCCGGAGCGATTTCCCTGCTTGCCGCGGTCGTTGCCACCGGGGCCGGGGCGGCCGCCCTTGCCTGGTTGACTGGGGCGGCCTCCGTCACGTCGAGACCTGTCGGATGACTTGTTGGGACCGCTGGAACCGCGGGCAGGAGTGTTGGGCATGGTTATTGCTTCTTCCATGTGGTGCCGGAGGCGCCATCTTCGAGGACGATTCCGCGTGCCTGGAGGCCAATGCGAACCTGGTCGGCGGCCTCCCATTGCTTCGCCGCCCGCAGGCTGGCGCGAACCTCGATCAGCAGTTCGATGAAGGGGGCGGCATCGCTGACCGGGGCCGTATCCGGTTCGTCGAGGATGATGCCGAGCACTCCGGCCAACTCGACGAGTTTGGCCTGTGCGTCCCGGAAGCGGGGCGTCCCTCCCGCCTGTGACCGCATGCGGTTGATTGCGCGGGAGAGATCGAACAGCGCCGCGAGGGCAACCGGTGTATTGAAGTCGGCATTCAGCGCGTCATGGAACCGCCGATCAACGTCCTCGGCCAGGACGACGAGGTTGTCACCGGTCACGATCTGATTTTCGGCGGTGGCAGTGGGCTCGGGCCGCGCCGCGGCAATGAGCCGTTCAAGCCCGGCCTGGGCTGCCTCCAACCCTGCCTCGGTGTAGTTCAGCGGCGAACGGTAGTGTGTCTGCAGCACCTGGATGCGGAACGCCATCTGTCGATTGCGGGCAATCAGTTCCTTCAACCAGACCACATTGCCGAGCGATTTCGACATCTTCTCGCCGTTGAGCTGAAGCATGCCGTTGTGGATCCAGGTCCGGGCGAATGGATGTGTCCCCGAGAACGCCTCGGACTGCGCGATCTCGTTCTCGTGATGGGGAAAGATCAGGTCGCGCCCACCACCATGGATATCGACGATGCCATTGAGGTGATGGGTGCACATGGCCGAGCACTCGATGTGCCAACCGGGACGGCCCTCTCCCCACGGGCTGGGCCAGGACGGCTCGCCCGGCTTGGCCGACTTCCAGAGGGCAAAGTCGAGCGGATCGTCCTTGCTTTCATTGACATCGATCCGAGCGCCACTTTCGAGATCTTCGATATTGCGGCCAGAGAGCTGACCGTAGCGGGGGAATGACCGCACCCGGAAAAAGACATCACCGGCAGACTCATAGGCGTGGCCGTTGGCGACCAGCCCTTCGATCATGGCGATGATCTCGGGGATCTCCTCCGTCGCGCGGGGATTGACCGTGGCCGGCAACACATTGAAGGCAGCGATTTCTTCCGACCACTCCGCGATCAATGATTCGACCAGGTCGTTCGGGTCGATGCCTTCGGCATTCGCACGGTTGATGATCTTGTCGTCGACATCGGTGAAGTTCTGGGCGTACCGCACCTCGTAGCCGAGATGCATGAGGTAGCGCCGCAGTGCGTCAAAAACGATCGACGACATGCCGTGACCGATATGGGCCGAGTCGTAGACGGTCACGCCGCAGACGTACATGCCGACCTTGCCCGGTTCGATCGTGCTGAACGGTTCTTCGCGGCGGGTCAGCGTGTTGTAGAGGCGCAAGTCGGTTGGGGGATTCGTTGCCATGCGTGAGAGTCCTTCATGCGTTCAGAGGTGTGCTCGATGAGTTCCCGGGAAGGGGAGGGGCAGGCGTGGCCTACCCCCGGCTACATGACGAGCAACACCGGCAGGCGTGGGACGGGATGGTCTGGATGATGGACGCCTGGACGAACGATGAATACCGCATGGATGGTCCTAGTCTGCCGCCGCCTTGGCTGGCGCGGCGGTTTCGGTGGTCGATGACGAGCTACTGGCTGGTGCCTCGCTCTTGGCTGGTTTCGACTCGGTCGACGCGGCTTTGGCGGTCGAGTCGGAATTGCTCTTGTCGGATCCCTTCCGGCTGTCGTTGATGTACCAGCCGGACCCCTTGAACACGATGCCAACTGGCTGGAATACCCGGCGAATCTCGGCGTCGCACTCCGGACACTGCTTGAGCGGATCGTCGGAGAACTTCTGAACGGCTTCGAACTCGTGCGCGCAATTGGTGCAGCGATAGGCGTAGGTTGGCACGAACGGAGACTCCTGAAACCTGTGACACGACAAAACGCCGCTCGGTGAGCGGAAAATGCAAGTGTACCGCAGCGAGCGCTACTCCTGAGGGAAGGAATAGTGCTGCATGTCCTCCCAGTTTTGGCCGGTGCGAGCCTCGACCAGAGTTGGAACGTCCAGCGTGAAGGCGTTCTCCATGATGTCGCGGACCAGGACGGCGGTTTCGTCCAGCGCGGACTCGTCCACTTCGAGCACCAGTTCGTCGTGTACCTGCAGGATCATGCGAGCGGGCAGGTGCCGTTCGGTCATGGCGGCCTCGAGGTCGAGCATGGCCTGCTTGATGATGTCGGCCTGGGTGCCCTGGATTGGCATGTTCATCGCCATGCGCTGCGCCCCCATCCGGCGCTGGCCATTCGAGGACTGCAGGTCTGGCAGATAGCGCCGCCGCCCCCGAATAGTGGAGACATAGCCGTCGCGAATGCCGTCGGCAATGACGCGGTCGAAGAACTCCTTTACCTTCGGCAACCGGCTCCAGTAGCCATCGATGAATGCCTGGGCATCGGCGCGGGCCATGCCGGTATCGCGCGAGAGTCCGTAGGCCTGCATGCCGTAGAGGATGCCGAAGTTGACCGTCTTGGCAATTCGCCGCTGGTCGGACGTGACTTCTTCCTGTTTGACCCCAGCGACGAGCGCCGCGGTGGCCCTGTGAATGTCTTCGCCGTTGCGGAAGGCGTCGATCAGGAACGGCTCACCGGAGACGTGGGCGAGGATGCGCAACTCCATCTGGGAATAGTCCGCCGCCAGCAGGATGGAATTGTCGAAGAGGCGGAACTCGGGCCGGTGATCGGCCACGAACGCCTTCCGCACCCGGCGACCGATTTCGGTCCGAATCGGAATATTCTGGAGATTCGGATTGACCGACGAGAGACGCCCAGTCGCCGCGATCGTCTGGTTGAAGTTGGTGTGAACGCGTTGCGTCTCCGGATTGACCACCAGCGGCAGGGCATCGACGTAGGTGGACTTCAGCTTGGAGAGGGTCCGGTACTCGAGGATCAGCGGTACGAGTGGATGCTGGTCCCGAATGCCTTCGAGCACATCCGAATCGACCGAATAGCCGGTTTTCGTCTTGCGGCCCGATGGCAGGCTGAGTGTCTCGAAGAGCAGCGTGGCCAACTGCTTGTTGGAGCCAATGTTGATCTTCTCGCCGGCAATCTCATTGACTTCCAGCTTGATCTCGTCGATGCGCTGGCCAAGTTCTTCCGAGAACTCGGCCAGTTCCTCTCGATCGATCGCGACCCCTGCGCGTTCCATGTGCATCAGGACATTGATCAGCGGCACTTCCAGATCTTCCAGCAGCCCGAGTTGTTGCCGCTCGTCGATCTGAGCCTTGAGCGGAGTTACGAGCCCGAAGGTCGACTCCACATCGCCGCAGGCATATGGCGCCGCCAGGTCAATCGCGACCGTGTCCATCGTTGCCTGGTTCTTGCCCGTGCCGATCAGCGCATCGATTTCGGTCATCTCAATGCCGAGCCGGGTGAAGGCGAGATCCTTCAGCCGGAT
>CAZNQC010000026.1:19264-25788 GCA_964574825.1 uncultured Sphaerobacteraceae bacterium
ACCAGCACGGCGGACATCGGATCGGTCGACGTGGTTTCGACATCGAGCGCGATGGTTTTCGTGGCCTGAATTCGCTCGATCAGGTGGGTCAGCTTGTCCTCGGTGTCGACGATCATTTGAACCGACGGCTCGCGTTCGACGACCGGCACCGCCGGTGTTGCGCTGGCGAGAATCGAGTCTGGCAACTTGGCCAGGAACGACCGGAATTCGAGTTCACGGAAGAGTTCGGTCACTTCTTCGCGATCGAACCGGCCAACCCTGGCTTCTTCCAGATCGAGGTCGATCGGCAGGTCGCGGACGATCGTGGCCAGGTGCTTTGAAAGCGGTGCATGCTCGCCGTGTTCGATCAGGGCATTGCGTGCGCGAGTCGGCGTGACTTCCTCGCGGTGGGCCAGGATGTCTTCCAGCGAGCCGTAGGTTCCGATCAGCGCCTTGGCCGTCTTCTCCCCGATGCCGGGAACGCCGGGGATGTTGTCCGACGTGTCGCCGACGAGCGCCTTGTAGTCGGGCACGTATTCGGGACCGAAGCCGTAGCGTTCGAACACGGCTGGAATGTCGAACTCGCGAACATCGCCAAATCGCCGTGCGCCAGGTAGCACGACCATCACATCGTCACCCACCAGCTGGAGCAGGTCGGAGTCACCCGTGACGACGACGACCTGGTAGCCATCGGCGGCCAGCGACTTGGAGAGACTGCCAATGACGTCGTCGGCTTCGTAGTTGTCGACCTGCTTGACCGGAATGCCAAGGGTGTCGATCAGCTGGCGAACGCGGTTGAGCTGTTCGCGGAGATCGGGCGGCATTTCGCTTCGGGTGCCCTTGTACGCCTCGAATATGTCGTGGCGGAACGTCTGGCCGGTCTCAAGTGCGATAATGACATAATCGGGCTGACGCGCCTTGATCACATCGAGCAGCATCGAGGTGAATCCGTACACGGCGTTGGTTTGCTCGCCGGTGGCGGTGGACATGCTGGCGGGCAAGGCGAAGTAGGCGCGAAAGATGAGGCCGAATCCATCGACGAGGACGACGGTTTCCTTTTTCCCGGCGGCAGTGGCGGTCACATTGATCTCCTGGTTGGCCCGCGCGGGCGCAGGCGTCCGGTCACTCTTGTCGAAACCAGTATAGTGAAGCCGAACAGGCGGACCGTTCTTCCAGACTGCCTAGACCTCTGGGCGGCGTGCGAGTGCGTGCTGCCGCCTGACACAGGACCGTACATCTGCGGGAGACGCAACGACGCATGGACTCCGATCACATTCGACGACTCGTCCAGACCACGTCCGACAATGTCGAGCGAGTCATCATCGGCAAGCGCCGTGAAGTTGAACTGGTGCTGGTGGCGCTGCTCTGCCGCGGTCACGTGTTGATCGAAGATGTCCCCGGGGTGGGGAAGACCGTTCTGACGAAGGCGGTCGCGAAGAGCATCGGCAGCACCTTCAAGCGCATCCAGTTCACCCCGGATCTCCTGCCCAGCGATGTCACCGGCGTGAACATCTTCAACCAGCAACGCTCCTCTTTCGAGTTTCGTCCGGGGCCGATCGTGGCCCAGATGGTGCTGGCGGACGAGATCAATCGCGCCACACCGAAAACCCAGGCGGCCTTGCTGGAGGCGATGGAGGAGGCCCAGATCACCATCGATGGGGTGACGCACCCGCTGCCGAACCCATTCGTGGTGCTGGCCACCGAGAATCCGATCGACTACGAAGGAACCTTCCCGCTGCCGGAGGCCCAACTCGACCGATTCCTGCTCCGTCTGTCGATGGGCTACCCCGGTCGCCAGAATGAGCTGGAGATGCTCGATCGCCAGCACCAGCAACACCCGCTCGACACGCTGGCGCAGGTGGTCTCGGTGGATGACCTGATCCTGGCTCAGGAAGGCGTCAAGACCGTGCATGTCTCGCTGGCAGTACGGGAGTACATCGTCTCGATTGTCGAGGCGACGCGCAATCATGACGACGTATTCCTCGGTGCGAGCCCGCGCGGTTCGCTGGCCCTGTTCAATGCCGCCAGGGCCTGGGCCGGCATCCGGGGCCGGGCATTTGTCACGCCGGACGATGTCAAGCACCTGGCCGAGCCGACGCTGGCCCACCGGATCATCGTCAACCCGGCCGCCCGGATGCGTGGTGCCGACAGCCGCGATGTTGTCCGCGACCTGCTGGCAACCGTTCCGGCGCCGGGTGCCGTCGCGAATGAACGATCGCCGGGCGAACCAGCGCGGCGGATGGCCAGGGTCTAGCGCTTGAATGCGGCACGCCTTGGCATTCTCGTTGCCATCCTGCTGGGCATCGCGCTCGCCAACGACTGGTCGATTCCCGACCGGTTGATCGTCATTCTGCTGGTTGCCCTGTTCCTGGCCTGGGTCTGGTCGCGGTTCAGTTTGCAGCGGCTGGGACTGCGGCGCACGGTTCGATCGGACCGCTTGCGCGCGGGAGATTGGCTGGTGGAAGAACTGGCGCTGAGCAATCTCTCCTGGATGCCACGGGTGTGGGTGGAAGTGCAGGATTTCTCCTCCCTGGCCGGGCATCGGGCCGGGCATGTCATGTCCGTGCCAGGCCGCGGTGAGTCGACCTGGTCGGCGGAGACCCGCTGCGAGCATCGGGGAATCTTTCGCCTGGGGCCGGTGGCCGTTCGCTCGGGAGACCCGATGGGGTTGTTCATCCAGCAGCGCATCATTCCCGCCACGCAGGAGATCCTGGTCTATCCGCCGGCGGTGGACGTGCGTCATGTGGCAATTCCGACGGCCAGCATGCAGGGCGGCCAACCGGTCAGCCATCGTCACGCGCCTGTTGCCCAGACCGTGGCCGGGGTTCGGGACTATGTGCCCGGGGACGCGCTCAATCGCATTGCCTGGTCGGCGACTGCGCGCCAGGGGCGAATGATGGTCAAGGAGTTCGAGCCGGAACCCTCATCCGATGTCTGGATCGTGCTCGATCTTGGCCACGACTCCCTGGACGCGGTGCCGGAACTGGAGCGATACGAGTTCCTGAGTGACCTGAATGGCAAGATCGAATATGGCATCGCCGTGGCGGGGGCACTCGTCGAGCGGGCCTTGCAGGATGGGCGCAAGGCGGGGTTGATCATCAACCGTGAGATGCCGATCCGGATCGAACCTGACGCGTCGAGCCGGCAATGGATGAAAGTCTTCGAAACGCTGGCGGTGGTGAGTCCGTTTGGGAATCGAAGCCTGTTCGAGGCGATCGAGGCGGATGCCCGCCGGTTCAATCGGATGAGTGGGGTGATGCTGGTGACGTCACGATCGTCTGGAGAATGGGTCACCGCCGCTCGCTCCCTGGTGCAGCGCGGCGTGCCGGTGGCTGTCGTGCTGATCGGATCGGACGCGTCCGATCCGGTCGTTGGTGAGTTGCTGGCGTCTCATGTCGTGGTGTCGCACGTGGGGGTGGGCGAGGGGCTGATTGTCACTCGCGAACCCGCGGCGCGACGTGAAACGTAAACACGGTATGAGTAACTCCCCACCAACCACCAAACACGAGTCACCTCCGGCCGAGCGAGCGGCGGGCTCGGGCCTGATCGGGCAACTCCTCGCCGGACTGCTGGTGATTGGGATGGCGGCCCTGGCCGGATTGAGCGTCGATCGGGCGGGGTGGGCGGAGATGACCCTGCCAGTCGTGCAGCTGGCCGCCCTGGCCGCTGTCTTCGGCCTGGTGCTGGCGAAGACACCGTTGCCCGACGCGATGGCACATCTGGTGGCCATCGGCTCGGGCGTGGCCTTGACGTTGTATCTGACCTTGCGGCAGGTGGTTCCCTCCGGCGATCAGACAGGCTGGCTGGCCCGGCTGCAGGAACTCGGTCGCGCGAGTGTCTCCTGGTACCTTGGCGACGATCTCGACAACCTGCTCGAAGCGCAGTTGATTACCTTTTTGATGGCAACGATTCTCTGGTTGGTCGGGTATCTGGCCGCCTGGTGCCTGTTTCGGCGTGGCTGGGTCTTCGCCACCATCATTCTGCCCGGCTTCCTGATTCTGGTGAACCTGGGGTTCGCCAATACTCCCTCGCCCCGCATCCTGACTGCCTACGGCCTGATTGCCCTGTTGTTGCTGGTGCGCCAGAACCTGGTGGAACGCCAGGAGCGCTGGCGTCGCCGGGGGATGACCTCGACCGGGCACCTGGGGAACCGCTCGCTGTTCTGGGGCTCGTTGCTGGCGGTTGCCGCCACCCTCGTTGCGGTTGCGGCCCCAGCGACCGTCTCCCAGGCGACCTTTCAACCGCTGATGGAAGACATCGGCCAGCGAGCGTCGTCGGTTCAGCAGTCTGCCGCCGAGTTCCTGGAACGCGTCACGGGCAGTTCCGGCAATGGGCAGGTTCCGGTCAGCGGCAGTTTCTCGTCGTTCGGCGACTCGTTTGCCATTGGGGGACCACTGGAACTCAGCAACACTCCCCAGGTGCTGGTGTCGGCTGATCGTGCTCCGTACCTGACCGCCCAGACGCTCGATGCCTACACCGGTCGGGGATGGTATTCGACGGTGGAAGAGACGTTCGTGCCGGAGGGAGCCGATGGACGCCGCTACTCGCCGGAGATGACGTTCTGGCCCAACCAGGATGTTCCGCTGTCCCCCGACGTCATGGACGCGCGGACATCGCAGGCCGTGGAAGTCACACTCCTTGCGCCGTTCGGCAATCAATTGTTTACCGTCGATACCTATCAGACCTCGAGCGTTGAATCGCTGGTCCGCATGTCATGGCGACAACTGGACGGCGACGTTTTCGCCCTGACGAATGCAGACGACCTGGAGACCTTGCCGCGGGAATTGAGAGCGATCGGGAGAGCGTTGCTTGCCGGAACGTTCACGGTGTCCGATGAAGGCAACCCGGTGGCGGACGACGCGGAGCTGCAGGAAGCTATCGACGTGGGACAGAGCGAACTGGCGAGCCGCTTCCTGGATGTTACGTGGACGGTCGGTGAAGACGGTCGTGTGACGTCCCTGGTCGTGAGCGGCCAGTTGCCGGTCTACGACGATGTTGAGGCAGTATCCGCGCGGACCTCGCTGGACGTGGGCGAAAGCTACCGGGTGATCTCGGCGACGAGTGAGGCCTCTGCCGAAGATCTTGCCCTGGCCGGTACGGACTACCCGGAATGGGTTGCCCAGCGCTATCTGACCCTGCCGGACACGGTGACATCGCGCACGATCGAACGAGCGCTGGAGGTGACCGAGGGGTACGACAATCCCTACGACAAGGCCAAGGCGCTCGAGCAGTTCATTCGCAGCACCATGATCTACGATGAGAATGTAACCGCTCCGCCAGAAGACGCCGACATCGTTGACTACCTGTTGTTCGAGCGGCAACGGGGCTACTGCGAATACTCGGCGTCGGCGATGACGGTAATGCTGCGCGCAATCGGCATTCCGGCGCGGGTCGTCGTCGGTTACGCACCGGGCACCTATGATGGCGAGCGGGCCGGGTTCGTCTATCTCCAAAGTGATGCCCACGCCTGGACCGAAGTGTTCTTCCCTGGCTATGGCTGGATCCCCTTCGAGCCGACACCCTCCGAGTCCGTCCGGGATGAACCGGGTACCGGGCTGGACGAATCTTTGCCAGACCAGGCAGAGACGCCGGCGTCGGAGATCCCGACCGAACCTGCCGCCACTCCCAACCTGGATGAGTCCCTGCTCTCACCGACAGAGACTGCGCCCGATTCGACGCCGGCGATTCCGGCTCTGGTCGAGGCGGATGGCAATGGGGGATTTTCGGTGCCGTGGGTGCCGCTTATCCTGCTGGCCGGGGTCGCGACCGTGGCTGGCCTGGGCTGGTTTCTCTGGAGTTATCCGCTGCGCCATCTGGGGCCCGGCAGTGCGTTCTATGTCCGATTGCGACGACTTGGCGCGATGATGGGTGTGCACAGCAGCGACACGGCCACGCCGAGGGAGTTCGGGCGAGCCTTCGCGGAGCGCGCTCCGGGTGCGCGGCGACAGATCGAGCAGATCGTGAAGACGTACGAAATCGACCAGTTTGGTCCGGCACCCGCTGACGAACGATGGTTGCGTGGCGCCGCCCAGGCCTGGCAGTCCATCCGGCGGCAACTTCCGGCCTGGCTGCTGCCGTGGCGGGACAAGTCTGGAGAGGGTGAGTGATGAGCGAGGAACATCCGGTGGTGCTGGTGGCGGGCGCGATCAATACCGATTTGGTTGGCCAGGTCCGTCATGCGCCGCAGGCCGGAGAAACCGTGACCGGACTGGGGTTTTCGATCTTCGGCGGCGGCAAGGGAGCCAACCAGGCGGTGGCCGTGGCTCGCTCCGGCGGCACGGTGAGCCTCGTCGGCGCGGTGGGAGACGACCAGTTTGGCCGCGATCGGCTGGCGGATCTCGCTGCCGATCGCGTGGACATATCCGCCGTTGCCACCATCGAAGGTGAGGCATCGGGTGTCGCGCTGATCCTGGTCGAGACTGGGGGCGAGAACCGGATTGCCTACATTCCCGGTGCGACGACCAGGATTACAACTGACGCAACCCTCGACGCCTACCGTCGCGTACACCCGTCGCTGGTGCTGGCGCCCAACGAGTTGCCGCAGG
>CAZNQC010000027.1:0-3127 GCA_964574825.1 uncultured Sphaerobacteraceae bacterium
CCGTCCGACCAGCTTGATATCGCCGCCCCCGAAGATGACACTCCCGATCCTCCCGCACCATCTGGGCTGGACGACATCACGGATGGTGACGGTGGCGACCCCAACCCACCATTCCCATCCGGCCCGGATGACGTTACGGACGGCGATGGTGGAGAGGGAACCCCAATACCTCCTGGACCCGGCGACTTCACTGACGGTGACGGCGGTGAAGGAACTCCAGTACCTTCTGGCCCGGATGATTTCGTTGACGGTGATGGTGGTGAGGGAACGCCGACCGCGCCCGATGACTTCACCGATGGCGATGGGGCCGAACCGACGGTCGTTCCCGGACCCGATGACTTCACCGATACCGATCCGGAACCCCAGGACCCAGAGACTCCGGCTGACGTTCCCGCGAATGACGAGGCTTCATTCGATCCTGCCGCCGACCCGGCGGAACCCCAGACCTTCGACACGGCCGCGCCGGTGGCCAACGTTGCCGCCTTGCCGGTGACCGGTGCCGGGGACGACCTGGGCCTGGGCCATTCCGGACTCGCCCCAGTCTTCGGGCTGCTGGCGGGTGCTTGCCTGCTTGCAACCGGGTTGCTGCACGCGACTCCAGGTGCCAGGAACCGTTCCCCACGACACTGAGCAAGCTGCGGAACCGGAGACCCGGGCCAGACGTTCTGATGGGGTGGACAACGCTGCCCACCCCATCAGAAAGGCCTGATTCCGTGTTCCGCCGTGCCCTTCCCTTCGACCTCTTCTCCATCCGAACTGCCCTGATCGTCCTCGCCGGTGTGGTGGTGATGCTGTTGACCGTGGCGGGCGCCGATGCCGCCGAACCTGCCCCCAGCACCCCGACTGCCTGGGAGTACACCCACGAAACCACTCCAGCCACCGCGCGCCAGCCCGTCGCTTCGACCGCCGCCGACCTACGCCTGGCGACTGGCCTCAGCATCGCAGCGGTCATCGTCATCGCCACCGTGCTGGTGGGTGAGCGCCAACCCGTCGTCGCCGTTGCCGAACGCGACCTCGTTCCGGAGCGGATCGTGCCTCGGCAGCCTGCCTCCATCCGGACGCTGGCCCCTGCGGAGGCGTTGCCGGAAGCCGCCTGAACCGGCGGTCCGCTCCATTCCATCCTCATTGATCCCACCCCGTCGACAGCGCCGTCGGCGGGGTGTTGTCATGCCGTCTGGGTGGGATTCCTGAAGAGGCATCAGGTCATCAGTGATGGCGAAACCCAGGTAGTGGCCCAAACGTCCCAGAAGCAGCCGGGGGAGTGTGGAGGCTCGCCCGATTTCACGAAAGGCATCTCGTTCATGTTCCGCTCTCTTCATCCCCCGCCTCGAATTCGGGGTCTTGGCTTGCTGACCGGGCTGATGGTTGGCGCGCTGTTGTCGACCCAGGTGGCGCTGGCCGATGTCACGCCAGGTGCCAGCCCGTCGCCTGTTGCCACACCAGTGGTGGTCACTCCCCGGGCCGACAACCAGAGCCTGATCGAGCAGATCCCAGGCGATGATGACGTGGTGCTGGTGGCCGGGGTGGCGGCCGTGACCGTGTTGGGGCTGGCAGGGCTGGCCCGGCTCGATCGCCGCCCACCAGTGGCCGAGCAGGACGGGAACGAGTTCGAGTAGGCTCTCCGGCACATGGAACGTTCTTGCCTGCGTGAGGAAGAGCCGGGGGGTACTCGTGAAGCTGCAAACCATCATCTACGTGAAGGACATGGCGGCAGCGGTCGCCTTCTACGAGCGACTGGGTTTGGAGCGAGCCAACCCCGGCCCGGTCGACGCCTTCTGGAACGAGTTCCAGCTCGATGGTGGGTCGCTGGCGCTGCACCACGCTGAAGACGAGTTGTCTCCCGTGTCCAGCCGGTCGGAATGCTGGCTCCAGGTCCCGGCCGATGGATCGCTGGAGCGGATCCTCGCGAGCTGCCAGGCAGCGGGCGACACCGTGCTGGCCGGCATCGACGACCTGGGCTTCGGGCGGTTCATGCGCCTGGCCGACCCCGATGGCTTCCCGGTACAGGTGGGAGAAGCTCCCGCCTGACGCTAGTTCACCCGGTTCGTCAGCGGTTGGCCGTTGAAATAGGCAGTGAGGTTGGCCTCGACCAGCGTGATCATGGCGTCGATCGCTTCCGGCGTGCGCCCGGCCATGTGCGGGGTCAGCAATAACCGGTCGATCGTGAGCAGGTGGGGTGGAATGTTGGGTTCGCCTTCGACCACATCCAGCGCCGCACCGGCAATCTCCCGGGCGTCGAGCGCCGCGACCAGGTCGTCGGTGTTCACCACGGTGCCGCGGCCGATGTTGACCAGATAGCCGCTCGGTCCCAGCGCCTGCATCACCTCCCGATTCACGATGTGATGGGTGGACGCACCACCGGGCGCGGCCAGGATCAGGAAATCGGCCCACTCGGCCAGGTCGAGAAGTGATTCCTTGTAGGCGTAGGGCACGTCCGGCACCGGCTGGCGGTTGTGGTACGCCACCTCCATGTCGAACCCATCTGCCGCCCGGTGCGCGATTTGCCGTCCGATCAGTCCGAGTCCGAGAATGCCCAGCTTCTTGCCCGACGCCTGCACGCGGCGAAAGGGGAAGTCGGTGCGCTCACCAACCGTCGCGGCATCGCGTTGCGGCGACGAGAAGTTCGACCAGTCACCCCGGCGCACGGCTTCGACGCTGGGAACCAATGTTCCGGCGATGGCCAGCAGCAGGGTCATCGCATGATCGGCCACGGCCCGGGTGTTGGTGCCCGCGCCATTGGTGACGACAATGCCGCGCTCGTTGGCCGTGGGCAGGTCGATCATTTCGTACCCGGCACCGATCGCACAGATGATCTCGACCTCCGGCAGGGCCGAGATTTCAGCGGCGGTCAGACCCAGCGATCCGTTGGTGAGTACCGCCCGGGCGTGCCCCACGCGTTTGACGGCCTCCGCGCGGCCGCCGTGTTCTCCCGCCTGGAAGACCTCGAACCCTGCCCCTTCGAGCTGGGCGACCGCGGTCGGCGCAATGTCGATGATGACGAGCAGCGGAATGGACATGGGACCTCCTGGGCGAGTCAACGGCGCACTCCCGTGATTGTCGCCGCCCGGAGCGATCGATGCATCCCGGTTAACGACCACGCACGTGTTCAGAGATGAGGGTATGAGGT
>CAZNQC010000027.1:3227-14818 GCA_964574825.1 uncultured Sphaerobacteraceae bacterium
CCGTCCCCCAAGCCCGAACAGTTAACGACTACCGCCCCGGCTGCACACGGCAACCGGGGCGGTATCGATGCGTGGGAGCCTTTAGCTGGCGGGGCTGGCCTCGGGCGTGGCGTCCAGTGACCCGACCGGTCCGTAGACGAGAGTCGCGATCAGTTCGCTATCGCGGTCGAGGGTCATGGCGACTTCCATCTCCGAGCCATCGTCCCCGATCAGGACGAAGCGGGTGACGGTCGTCGGCATGTCCATGGTCGAGATGACCGACGTGGGATCGACCTCCCAGGTCACGTCGCTGGCCTGGAGGTCCGAGAGTTCCTTGTAGATGGTAGGCATGGATGTGGTCTCGAAGAAGACCAGCGAGAAGTGGCTGTTGATCTGGTCGAGGGTGAGGCTGCCCGGCCCACCGTTCAGCGTCTCCACGAACCACTGGGCGTGTTCGCCGAGTGGGCCAGCGGGCCACGGAATGCCGGCGGCCGGAGAAGCGGATGGGGTGGCGTCCTGGGCGGCGACGCGGCCAACGGCCATGGCAGCGACGGCGGAAGCGGCGAGTCCCAGCCCGGTGCGGCGGGAAATGCGGGTGTCGAGGTTCATGTTCAAGTCCCTTTTCTCTGAGCAGATGCAGACGCAACCTGCTGGTTCAGTTTACGACGCGTGGCGAGGCCCGGTCGTTTCTCCAGGACCGGATCGGGATCGGGTGCCAGGTTTGGACGGAAGGCATGGACCACCACGAATGCCCGCTGTTGGGCATCCGCGATGGTCCATGGGAACCCTATCGATGCGTCCGGATCCGCCGTCAGCTGGCCGGGGTCGCCTCTGCCGCTGGCGGGTCTGGCGCGGGCTGGAAAAAGAGTCCGGTGATCAGGCCGCTCTCGCCGTCGACGGAGAGGCTGGTCAACAGTCGGATTTCATCCCGCCCCGCCAGCACGAACTGGGCGCTGCTGGGCGGCATGTCGCGGGTGGTGGCCATGGTGTTGGGTTCGACCGCAACCGGGGCGGCCTGGGTCGCCACGCCCGCGAGCGTGGTGGCGAGGTCGGCCGCCGGCACCTGATCGAGGACGACCTCGGCCATGTGTGGTTCCACGACCTCGGCGGTGATGTCCGCCGCGTCACCGTTGAGCAGGTCAACCAGCCACTGAATCTGCTCGCCCAACGGACCCTGGGGCAGATCGGGAATGGTGGCAACTGGTGAGGCGACCGCCGCCGGGGTGGCACCGGCGGTATCTGGCGCCGTGGAGAAGGTCAGACCTTCGATCAGACCAGTGGCCGAACTGACGTTGATGTTCACCCCCAACCGGTCGGCGGGGGACTTGCCGGCGATCACAAACCGGGCGGTGGTCGGCGGCTGGTCACGCGTCGTGAACATCGTGGCAGGTTCGACGGTGATCGGAGCCATGGTAGTGGCGAACTCGGCCAGGGTGGCGGCGATGTCGTCGGCCGACATGACGAGCAGGGCGTTCTCCGAAAAATGCGGTGCGATGGCATCACCGGTGATGGCGGCCGGATCACCGTTCATCAGGTCGACGAACCACTGGATTTGCTCCCCCAATGGTCCGGCGGGCAGGTCTGGAATCGTGGTCGTGGCGGCGGGAGACGCATCCTGGGCGGCTACCCGTGACGCGGACGCGGCAACGAGCAGGGCGGAACTGGCATAGGCGAGGCCTGTACGGCGGGAGAAGCGACGGGACATGGATACCTCCTGGAGCGTGCTGGGACGCGGGGTGAACAGCAGTCACACAGGGAGTGTAGGCCAGAAGTACTGTCTTGTCTGGTCGAGTCGCAGTGTTTGCGGGGTGGACATGGCCTCTGGCGGTGAGGTGAAAAGCGAAAAGCCGCGCGGTGAAACGTTCTCTTTCACAACGCGGCTTTTCGGTCAGGTCAAGAGCCCTGATTCTTGTAGGCCTCAGGCAGCCGGTGTGGCGGCCGGAACATCCAGGGTGAAGCCGAGCGGCTTGAAGAAGAGCCCGGTGATCTGGCCACTATCGGTATCGACCGAAATCGTGATCTGCACCACCACGCCGTCGCGGCCATCGGCACGGAAGACGGCCGTTTTGGGCGGGGTTTCCGGCAGCGTGGCAATCTGCCCTTCCTGAATGGCTAGCGGGCCAGCCTTGTCGGCCACTTCCAGGATGATGGCGGCGAGTTCTTCGGCCGAAGCAGCCTCCAGCATCTCGGCGGAGAATTCCGGAGCGATGGCATCGGCCGTGATCGCGGCCGGATCACCATTGATCAGGTCCAGCAGCCACTGGATGCGATCACCGAGCGCCCCTTCCGGCAGATCGATGGCTGTAGCCACGGGCGACGCAGCAGGAGATGCCGCGGCATCCTGTGCGGGGAGACTGCTGCCACAGGAGCAGTCAGTGGCGGCCGGGGTGCTGGCGGCATCTTCGGCAAAGACGTGGGACGAGCCGGCGACGGCGATAAAACCAGCGGCCAGCCCAAGACTGGTGCGGCGGGAAACACGGTTCTGCAGCAGGTTGGACATGATGAACGACATTCCTTTGTGATGTGAGGGAGAGTCCGGACCGTTCCGGCAACAGGGTCCTCAGTCTACGACAGTCCTCATATTTGGGAACCCCATCTTCGCGCTACCCGGGATTCCCACTCGGGCAGCAAGGGATCCGGCTGATATCAGGGGCGACTGAGGTTGTGGTCTGCCAGGAACTGGGTGATTGCCTCCACAGCGCCCGGTGAGAACTGGAGTGACGGGTCGATGTAGTCCAGCGCGGGATTCGGGTCGCCCGGGATGTCCCTCAGCAGGTGGTCGGCGTCCGGGAGCAGCACCAGCGTGGCCTGGTCGTTGCCGGCCGCGGCAAATCCCGCCATGAGGTGCTCCACCTGCGGCACCATGACCTGGGCATCCTTTTCACCCTGCAGCACCAGCACCGGCAGGTCGGCAGGCAGGTCGGCGGCAATGGCGGCTGGGTCCCAGGAATCCGCTTCGACCAGGAAGGCGACGTTGGCCGGATTGAACAGGGCCTTCAGCGAGGAGTCGGTGATGGTCTCGGGCAGGGCACCGCTGGTGCGGAGGCTCTCGATGATGGCGGTGAGTTCTTCCCGGGTTGCGTCTGCCGCATCGGCCGTCATCAGGTTGCCCGCAACGGCCTGGTCGAGCTGGGTGGTGAGTTGTTCCTCCAGCAGGTCGAGGTACCGAATGCTGAGGGGTGCCACGAGAATCAGGGCCGCCGGTGGAGTACCGGCCTCCGTCATCTGTTCGGCGAGCTTGAGGGCGAAGAGTGCACCCTCGCTATGCCCAACGAGGATGATCTGCGCCGGGTCTACCTCGGGTTGGCTGGCGAGAAATTCGGTCGCATCCGCGGCCTCCTGCAGGAAGAGGCTGGCCGTGATGGCGGCGGGATCGGTGATACCGGCGAGTCCAGTGACTCCGGAGCCAAGCTTGTCGTAGCGCAGGGAGGTGACACCCTGGGCAGCCAGGGTTTCGGCCAGGTTGAGGTTGGTGTTGAGCGTGGCCAGCCCCGGGTTGTTGCCGTTCCGGTCGGTTGGGCCGGAGCCGGAAATGATCAGCGCGCCCGGTCCCGGGCTGGTGGCCGTGGATGGCGCCATCAGCGAACCATGGAGCGTGATATCTCCGCTCACGAACTCCACGTCGCGGTCTTCCAGGCCAATCGCCGGCGTGGCGGCGGGTGACGCGGACGGCGTCTGGGCCAGCAGGGTGGCGGGCACCAGGAGCAGGGCAATGAGCGTGGCGACGAGACCGCTGATAAAGCGTGACATGGGACCTCCTTGAACGCCCGGCATCAGTAGGTGCCGTCGTCATCCTCGTCATCGTCGAGCAGTTGCTCGCGGGCAACGATCCGGGCAGCGCGGCCTTCGGCCGAGCCATACCCGGCCAGCAGGTAAATGGCGGCCACCACGATCGAAATCACGACGGCGATCAGCAATCCCATCAGCCAGGCATCGAGCGCAATGGCAATGGCGCCACCGATGCCGATGCCGAGGAAGAGACCTGCGCCCCAGGCAATGGCACGTCGCTGGCGTTGGGCGGTGCCTGGAGCAGGACCGATATCCTGTCCCATCCGTGTTCCTTTCAATCAGGCTGGCGGACCACCCCTGGGCATCCGAAACCAGATGAGGACGAGCAGGGCGGCAACGGCCAGCCCCACGGCGAAGCCAATATCCAGCCCCCAATCGGTGACCAGAATGACCGTGCTGGCGCTGCCCAGAATGAGCGCCAGCACCGCGATGACCGAGATGATCGTCATTGCTCGCTGGGACAGGAAAAACGGCATCTGTTCGTCGTCATCGTCGCCCGGTGGGCGGTCCGGTGTGGGTGGCATCCGTCTCCCTGCCTGCGGCTGGACAATCAATGCTGGAAAAGACGGTACCACGGACGGCCGGGATCGGCATGGCCGGGACGCACGTTCGTGCGGACAGGTTGAGCGGCGAGCGGCGGGGCGCTACGGTGAGCCACGACGTAACCGGTTCGCCCAATCCGTTGAGGAGTTTCCATTCGTGTCCACTGCCCCCAAAGCTGTCATCTGGGATGTCGACGGCACCCTGATCGATTCTGGCGATGCCCACTGGCAAAGCTGGCGGGCCATTTTCGCTGAAGATGGGCTGGAAGACCTCGACTACACCACCTTCATCTCCTGGTTTGGTCGCCGCAACGACGACATTCTGCACGAGCGATTTCCCGATGCCACCGACGCATGGCGGATGGGCATTGCCGATCGCAAGGAAGCGCACTATCGCGAGGGCCTGGCGGCCCAGCCGTCGGACATCCAGCCTGGGGTGAACGAGTGGCTGGTGCGGTTGGCCGCCGAAGGCTGGAAGCTGGGGATCGGGTCCTCGGCGGCAGCTCCCAATCTGGAGATCATCCTCGATCAGGCTGGCTGGAATGAGACGTTCGGGGTGGTGATGAGCCGGGAGGATGTGCGCGACGGCAAGCCCCACCCGGAGGTGTTCCTGACGGCCGCGGCCCGGCTGGGGGTCGATCCCGACCGCGCGATTGTGGTGGAAGACGCCGCTGCCGGCATCCTGGGGGCGCATCGCGCCGGGATGCGCACGATTGGGGTGGGCACACACTACAACGAGATCGGGGCGATGGTGGCTGTGCCGTCGCTGGATCTGCTGGCCCCGGACGCCTTCGATCAGTTGCTGTTGCAGCCAGTGCCGGATGTGGAGCCAGTGGGCGGCGCCTGAGCGCATCATTGCGCGACGTGGCGCACCAGCACAACGTACGGAACATGCAACCGGCCGTGGATCCCAGGATCCACGGCCGGTTGGGTTTGCCTTGAGTCTCTCGAAGCGGAGAGGAGAGGGTGGGGCGAAATCAGTGCGCCATTGCCGGAATGCCTTCGGCGGCGGCCATCTCGTCCACAATGTCTTCGCCCATCCGGGGCGGGAACTTGCCCGAGTTCTTGCGATACATGGCGACCAGGAAAATGCCAACCACCGAAATACTGGCCGAGATCACGAACGTCTGGTCGTAGCCGGTGAAGGCGGCGTGCAGGAGCGCCTCCGGTGACGCGGTCGCAAGGTCCAGCTCGTTCATTTGGGCATTGATGCGACCGGTGAGAATGGTGGACATCACCGCCACTCCCGCTGCTGAGGCGAACTGGCGCATGGTGCTGATCAGCGATGAGGCATTGGCCGTGTCGGAGAACGAGATCGTCTCGAATGTGGCGGTCTGGCTGGGCACCATGATCAGGGCCATGGCGATGCCGACGACGAAGAGGATGCCGCGATACCACCAGAGATTCGAATCCATGGTGAGCGTGGAGAAGGTGAAGGTGGCGGCCGCCAGCACGGTGAAGCCAATCGCCATCATTGGGCGGGCACCAAGACCGGAGTAGAGCCGGGCCCCAAAGGGCATGGTGATCATCATGCCGATCACCTGGGCCAGGGTGACCAGGCCGGATTCGGTCGCGCTGAGACCCATCACCTGCTGCAGCATGAGCGGCGTGAGGAAGAGGATCCCCATCAAGGCGCCGGTGCTGATCAGCAGCATGGCGTTGCCAGCCGCGAAGTTGCGGTCCTTGAGCAGGCGCAGGTCCAGCAGCGGTTCCTTCACCCTGAGTTCCACGACGACGAAGGCGACCAGCAGCACGACTCCAGCCAGCATCAGGCCGAGCGAGGGAGCATCGGACCACCCGTGGGTTGGTGTGCGCTCGAGTCCCACCAGCAGCATGGCGAGACCAGCACCAGCGAGGACGAACCCCGGCAGGTCGAAGCGGCCCGGATTGGGTTCGCGATGGTTGGGGACGAACATCAGGGTGAAGACGAGTCCCAGCACGCCGATCGGCAGATTGAGATAGAAGATCCAGCGCCACGAGGCGTTGTCGGTCAGCCAGCCACCAAGGACCGGACCAAGGGCCGGAGCCACCATGATGGGGAAGGACAGCACCGCCGAGGCTTTGGCCCGCTCTTCGGGCGGGAAGGCCCGGAAGAGCATCGCGGTGCCGACCGGGGTGAGCATGCCGCCACCAACACCCTGCAGCACGCGGGCTGCAATCAGCATGTCCATCGACTGCGCCGCGCCAGCAATGGCCGAGGCGAAGGTGAAGACCCCGATGGCAAAGGCAAAGGTCCATTTCGAGCCGAACCGATCGGCCACCCAGCCCGAGGCAGGAATGAAAATGGCGAGACTGATCAGGTAACCGGTCAGCGCGTATTGCAACGTCGACTGATTGACGTCGAATTCGCGGCCGATCGCTGGCAGGGCCGTGTTCAGCACGGTCATGTCCAGGATTTCCATGAACAGGCCGAGAACGAACGCGATGGCGATGAGCCACTTCGCTTCCATGCGGGAGAACATCAGGAGACCTCGGGAGTTACAGGCGAGTGGGAGCATCCGGGACGGATGGGGTGGAGTCACCAAACGGTCGTTTGGTTCCTTGGCGATACTAAACGAACGTTTGGTATAATGCAAGCATCATCACCGGATCGATCTGGACCCGGCGAGCACAGCGGGAGGTCCACCATGGCGCAGGTACATGACACCGAAGAGTTGGTTGGGCGGGAACTCCTGCTCGACGTTGCCTGCCGGCTGTTCATGGAAGACGGCTACGACGGCGTTTCCATGCAGCAGATCGCCTCGGCCGCCCACATGACCAAGGGATCACCCTACTATCACTTCAAGGGCAAGGAGGACCTGTTCCTCCACGCGTTCGTCACCCAGGTGCGGCGCATCAACGCAGGCTTCCTGACCAACCTTGCAGGGGAGGGGGACCTGCGCGAGCAATTGGTGGCAGCGTTCACCCACCTGTTGCGCACCACCGATCCGGGCATGATCCGGATGCTGGACGACTATCGCCGCCTGTTCGAGGGGCAGTGTGCGCTGCCTGCCCTGGAGTTCGAGGCAACACCGGATGTGATGCGACGTGCGTACCTTCAAGCCTTTACTGCCACCAGCAGGCCCCTGCGACAGTCGCCGGAGATGCTGGCGGATGCCCTGATGGCTTTCCAACTCGGCACGGTGCACATGCGAGTGGTCCATCCCGATCAGCGCGGGCAGGACATGACCGAGACCGACGCCCGGCACATCGCGCAGGAAACCGTTGACCTGTTTCTGGATGGCGCGGTCGTTACCAACGAGTAATCAGCCAGCTGCCGCGAGCAGGCGCTGGGCCGTGTCGCGCATGGCCTGCTTGAGCGCTTCGGTGCGAATCACCCGCACCGGGCAGGGCATCGAGGCGAGCCGGGCGGCCAGCCAGTAGGGATTGTCGGTGGTGCCCCAGGCACGGGTGTGGTGGTCATCAATCGCTTCGAGAATCGCGGTCGGCGGCGCGAGGTAGGGTTGCACCTCGCCGAGCGGTGCCTTGATGACCAACTCGAAGTCACCGCCCGAACGTGTCAGGGCCAGCGAGCGCATCACGGCTTCCTCGATATCGAAATCGGCCGGTAGCTCGAACGTTTGCGGCAGCAGGTCGATGCGGCGCATGCGGTCGACCCGGAACGTGCGTGGCGACTGGCGCAGGTGGCACCAGCCGTGGGTGTACCAGCGGCCGTCGAGATAGAGCACCCCCCAGAGGTCGACATCGCGCGAGGTCTGGTTGCCTTCCGAACTCCCGTAGCGAATCCAGGCCCGCTGGTGGGACAGCGTGGCCTGAATCACTTCGGCCAGCACCTCGGGCCGGGGAAACGCGGTCGAATCGGCCCACGGGTTGCGGGCCATCTGGAACCCATCGCGAATGGTGGTGATGCGCGAGGCAAGGTCGGCCGGCAGCGAGCGTTCGATCTTGGCCAGGGCATTGGCCACCGGTTCGGGCAGCTCGGCAGACCCCGAGACCCGGGTGGTGAGCAGGGCCACCGCCAGGCCGATCGCTTCGTCGGCGCTGAACATCAAGGGGGGCATGCGATAGCCCGGCCGCAGCCAGTACCCCCCATGCCGCCCGGTGGCCGGCTCTACCGGAATCCCCATCTCCTGCAGGGTGACCACATAGCGCCGGATGGTGCGGCTGGTGACTCCGAGCGCTTCGGCCAGGTCTGGCCCGGAGAGGCCAGGGCGGTCCTGCAGGAGTTCGAGCATGGCCAGGATGCGGCTGGCGGGACGATTGGCGTCAATCAACATGAGCGAGGAACTCCTCGGCCGGGGTGGGAGGCACACACCCATCCGGTGAAAGCGGACCGATATTGTCCACGTCGATCGCTATTCTAGTACCAGAACAGATGATCTATCACGCCCCGCTGGAAGAAAGGTTCGCGGCATGCGACAGGAGTTCAAGGATCGTGGTGGTGCGACGGCCGTGCTGGTGATCGACGTGCAGAACGCCGTCGTGGAGCATGGCCACGACCGGGATGCGGTGATCGAGCGGATTGGCCGGGTGGTCGATGCGGCGCGGGAGTCCGGAACCCCGGTGGTCTATGTCCAGCACGAGGAACCAGGGTCGGGCGGCATGGAGCGTGGCGCAGAAGGGTGGCACATTCACCCCGGCGTGGCTCCGCTGGAAGCCGAACCGATCGTCCACAAGCTGTATGGCGACGCGTTCCTGGCAACGAACCTGCCGGAACTGCTGGCCGAACTTGGTGCCGGGCATCTGGTGGTAACCGGGGCGCAGTCGAATGCCTGCGTGCGGGCCACAACCACTCGCGCCCTGCAGGAAGGCTACGACGTGACCCTGGTGAGTGACGCCCACACCACGGACACCTACGAATGGAACGGCGTCACCGTCTCGGCCGAGAGTTCAATCACCGATCTCAATGGGTTGGTGCAGTTCTCCAGCTTTCCGGAGGCCACGCCGACGCTCGCCGACCACACTGCGGTGATTGCCACCCTGCGCGAAGGGAGCCCTCATGTATCATCCTGACGATCTCGACCAGGTCATACACACCCGTCAGCAGCGATATCGCCACCAGGCGTATCTCGACCGGTTGCCGGCTCGATCCCTGCGGCAGTCGCTTGGATTGCGTCTGATCCAGCTGGGAACAGCCCTCGGTGGATCCCAGGTGACCCGCACCCAATCATGACGATGGAGCGCCCGACTATCGACGGAGTAACGAGACAAAGACGTCTCGTTCGTGACATGGTCGTCATGGCTTCGAGGTTGTAGCGCAGTTCAGGCCAGAAGGCCGTTACACCCATCAAACGGAGACGGCTGCCGAGGTCAATCGGCAGCCGTCTCCGTTTTGCTGTGGCATGATCTCGCATTGCCCTTTCGAACC
Source organism: uncultured Sphaerobacteraceae bacterium (assembly GCA_964574825.1). Classification (GTDB taxonomy): domain Bacteria; phylum Chloroflexota; class Chloroflexia; order Thermomicrobiales; family UBA6265; genus JACCYX01. The sequence goes on from CAZNQC010000027.1 coordinate 12,846, forward strand.
GAGAACAACACGCTGGGCAAGGCGAGGCGTCAGTGGCGGGAAGACATCGGTCAAAGGCACGTTGCCCCAGACAAATCCTCCGCGATCGCCCGCCTAGTTCTTGCCGCCGGTAACGGCCTTCATGGCCTCACCGAGCGATGCGGATGCCCAGTTCATGAGTTCCTTGCGGGTTTCCTTGCCCGATGCGGGGGCAAACAGGAGCCCAATGATGAGTCCATAGACAAGCCACTTGGTGGCGGTACGCGTGGTGCGAAGCATGGGAATGTTCCTTTCGGATAGGACAGGGCTCAGGAGTCAGTAGTGGACAATTCGTAGCCTGGCTGGCTGTTGTTGGCCGTCTGGCCGATCTTCACGCCGACCAACGGTGCCGTCGCCTGGCCAACCAGGTCGAGGGCAACATCGGAAAGCGGCCGGCCGGACGAGGCGGCGCTGGCCACGGCGTCCGAAACTTCCCCGGCGGCATCCTTCACCTTGATCGCCGACGTTTTGACGGCACCGGTCACCGCCAGGACGGGCTCACTCTCCAGGCCGACCACCTGGCGAAGTTCCTTGCCCGATTGCGGGGTGTTCCAGAGGGCGGCGGCGGCACCGACCGCTCCTCCCAGGATGGTGCCGAAGATGAACGCCCCGGTGTGGTTGTTCCTGGCCATCGAATCGCTCCTAGTCTGCCTGCCGGGGGGCGCTGTAGGTCAGAGGCAGGCGGGGAAAGCCCCTTCCGTGCAATGCAGACAACTATACCCGGCGTGTCATGCCGGTGATGGCTCGCACGGCTACACTTTCGGGCGAAAGGAGGGCGTTCGCCCGGTGAACTCGGTAGTCGATGACGCAACTCGATCTGACCGCACGCCCCTGGAGGCGGAGCTGGTCGCGGAGATCGTGGCGAATGGCCCCATCACCTTCGCTCGCTTCATGGAACAGGCGCTCTACCACCCCACGCACGGCTACTACGTCTCACCCGCCCGGCGACCGGGCCGGGGCGGCGACTTCCTGACCGCGCCGGAGACGCATCCGTTCTTCGGGCTCACGATCGCGCGACAGGTGATCGAAATGTGGGAGCGGCTCGACCGCCCCACCCCCTTCTCGGTGCGGGAGTACGGCTCCGGCATTGGCGGCCTGGCCTACGATGTGATCGTAGGACTACTGGAGCATCACCCAGAACTGAGAGGCTCACTCCGTTACCTGTTCAACGAAGTGAACCAGCATCGCGTGGCCCAGGCCCTGGCCGCCATGGATGAAGTGGGCTTCGGCGACCTGGTTGACGTGGACGATGGGCGCCCGATCACCGGGGTTGTGCTGGCCAACGAGGTGGCAGACGCGCTGCCGGTGCACCGGTTGTGCTGGACAGGTGAGACGCTGGAAGAGATCTTTGTCGGCTGGGATGGTGACGCGTTCATCGACGTTCCCGGTCCACGCTCGGCCGCGGTGGAAGCGCTGGATCTGTCCGCCTACTTCGCCCGGCAAGGCGTTGACCTGGCCGAATTGCCGCGCGGCGCCCGGTTGGAAGTCTCCCCCGCCATGGCCAGCTGGGTCCGAGACGTGGCGCTGGGCCTGGAGCGGGGCTATGCCCTGGTGATCGACTACGGGTACCCGGCTGCCGAGTTGTATCGCGAGCATCGGTTGGAAGGTACCGTGCGTGCCTACTCCGGGCACACGGTTACGGACAAGCCGTATGGTCAGCCAGGAGAGCAGGACCTGACCGCCCATGTCGACTTCTCGCGGATCGAGGAGGTGGCCCGGGAGGGCGGATTGGACACCATGGGGGTGGTGACGCAGGCCGATTTCCTGGCCGGCAATGGCCTGGGCGACCTGCTGGTGAACCTGCAGCAGCAACCCGATGTCGCGATCGAAGAGTACTACCGGGCACAGGCCGCCACCTTCCGGCTGATCGATCCGGGCGGCATGGGCCGATTCCGGGTCCTCGGCCTGGCGCGTTCAGCCCCGGTGTCGCCGCCATTGGCTGGCTTTGCCGGGCC
>CAZNQC010000027.1:14918-25672 GCA_964574825.1 uncultured Sphaerobacteraceae bacterium
GCAACGCGGAACCATGTTGCCGTTACGGCTGATCGACGGCACAAGCGTGACAGCCATGACCGATGGTGACCCGGCGGGTTTCGGCAGCGTCACCGAGGCCCTGGCGCAGGCCCGGTACTGGGAACTCCCGGCCAACTACCGCGACCGCCTGGAGCAGGCCGCAACGTCTGCCTGATCTCCTGGCGACACCTTCCAGCGGGTTCCATCGTTTCCAGAAGATGAAGGCTGGTTCGTGATGCACCATCCGAGGTGACGCATGCTCGCATCGCAACTGGATCACCCCCTGCCCTCGGTGCCCGGGCCTCGCCGTCGGCTGTTGCTGCTGGTCTGTGGTGCGCTGGTGCTGGTGCTTGCCCTGCTGGCGGTTGCCTTGCGTACCTCGCTGCCATGGTTTGGCACCGGTGAGGCCGCCGTGCGGCTGGACCAGGCGTTCCTCTACCAGCAACAGCGCTCCCTGAGTTGCGAATACGCGTCGGTTCACATCGCCGCGACGATGACGGGTCACGATGTCAGCGAATACGACATCGAGGCCCTCGTGCCGCTCAACGAGAATCCGCACAAGGGGTATCGCGGCAACATCCTCGGCGAGTGGGGCAATACGTCCGACTACGGCGTCTACAACGCACCCCTGGACCGCGCCCTCACCGAACTGGGCATCCCGCACCGCGCCTTCTACGGGGACAGGGGCGAACTCGAAGCCGAATTGCGGGCCGGGCGGCCGGTCGTGGTCTGGCTGGGCATGCGGGGCGAAGGGTACAGCTACGATCAGTGGGATGCCGATGGTGATCGGTACCAGTTGACGACCTTCATGCACGTCATGACCGTTTACGGCTTCGACGATGAGGGCGTCTACCTCACCGACCCGGGGACAGCCGTCTGGCGATCCTATTCCTGGCCGGAATTCATGGCGATGTGGGATGTGATGGATGGCATGGCGCTCGCTGTGGGATCTGAAAATGGGGATTGACAAATCGGGACTTCGGCGTAGGATGCAGGTACTGTACCTGTCCAATTCAGCCGACCGACCTCCGGGCGGAGTAACCGCCACCATCGTTTGAGAACCGGGCCACGGACTGTGGGACAGGGTCAGAACGGAAACGGGGAGTTTTCCCGTTCCAGGTCGATCCCAGCGGGCAGATGTGCCAGCGATTGGAGGAGTTGTCACCGACCTCGATGTCGTTGCCGATGCACGACCTGATCGTCAGGTCACGGTGCCACCGCTGCCGAAACCAGGCAACGCGGACCGGGCACCAGGCAGGAATCCATCCCACGAGCGGCTTGCGCAGCGTGGGAGCCAACCAACCAGGCTGAAACGGATACCTTGCCGACTCGTGATCGCAACGCGCGAAACCCTCACCGGTGACGCCTTCTGTCAGATGGTCATTGCGGCTGGTTCGGAGACGAGCAATCGTCCTCATGCGCCACATCGAATGGGCGTGGAACAGCGAACGCACCCGGTCGCCGATTCATGAGCGGAATGGCTGATTCCCAATCCCCGTGATGATTGCGACACAACCAGCCAGCACCCGGAAGCATTCGAGCGGCCAGAGTACCGCCATGACGTTGCTGCAAGGGAATGGAAATGGGGACGGGAGCGAACGATCGAGGTTCCTCACCACGATGCAGGACGCCAGGAGTGTTTGCGACATCGACGCACTCGACAGGCCATTGCGCCTCGGTGACGCAAGCGTGCGCATTCGAGGCAAACTCAAGACTCACCTGAATCTGGTGACGACAATTGAAGATGTCATGTGACAAGGGCCGGATGCTTTGCAATACCGGCCCTTGCTCATGCCCATCGCCTGGTTTGCCCGATGCGCGGACCCGGCTTTCAGCGGCACCCGCCCGCTCAGAGCGCCGCGAGACGCTTGGAGAACAGCTCGAGCGTCTCGGCCATGGCATGAAGGTCCGTGCTCCCGTCATCCTCGGCGAGCCGTTCGAGAATCCAGGTTCGGGCAAGGGTTGACGCGGGAATGCCAGCCTGTTCGGCGGCAGCTTCGAGTGCCGCCACCTCGTCGTCGGTCAGGCGAATCGAATACACCCGGCCCCGGCTGCCACCCGGGCGGCTGACGACGGTTTCGGCCGTCAGGGGAGCATCCTTGTTCATCTCGGCATGTTCTGCTTCGGCTCGCAGAAAAGCTTCCAGATCCTTGCTCATTGCGAATTCCCAGCCGTGAAGTACCGATTCCGATCAGTCGAGTTGGCAACCCAACCATTGACGCCAAAGATGACGCCATCATGTTCCACGACAATGATGGTCAAAAGTTCGCCAATACCTTCGCACCAGCCAATCACGCGAATTGACCGGCCAGATTGGCTTGCCGGATCGGGGTGAAGGTCGACTCGGCTTGGATCAGCCAGAGCCTGAGTTGCGTGCATTGGCCGATCCGGTACTGACCCAGCCAAAAGTGGCTCCCGATGGGGCTAGTCCACGTCATCGTCCATCTATGCGCCGGACGATGATGGCTGTAGGATCGGAGTATGGGTGTTCTGAGTCGGGATGGGGCGGCAGCTACCGGAAACCGGTATTGCTCCGTGGTGAGTGCGATGCGGTCTTCCGTGTCGTTAACACCATCGTCCGGCACGTGTGATGTCCTGAGCAGGTGGTTCTTTCGATCATCTGTTCACAGCGTTTCTCCTCGGGTCCTGATCTACAGCGACGATACCCCCCATCGTCACTTCGCCCAGCATTTGTAGCTCGCCAACTTCGGTTTACCGATGGATGCAATGCAGGGGCGATCGCCAGGCGGCGACGTCTGTAGTGCATGTGATATCGATACCTGGCGCCAGGTATCGGAAGGAGTTCTCAGCATGGGTTCGATTCGACGGTTACCTGTATTTGCAATGGTCGCTGGACTTCTGGTTGGCGGAGCGGTGGGTACCAGTGCGGTCGCACAGGATGCCACGCCGGACGCCGAGTGCGTGGCTACCACGCCTGAAGAAAACATCGCGCTGGTCGAGCAGTTGTATGAAGCAATGAATACCGGTGATGGCGACACGATTGATGCCGTGCTGGACGACGAGGTGACTCACAACCTCGACCGCTACGGGCTTCCCGACGATTCCACCACCAACGATGACGAAGTTGCCCTCTCACAGGCATTCCTGCAGTTCTACCCTGGCTCGGCCACTGTGGTGGACGATATCTTCGCCACTGAGAACCGGGTCGTGGCGATGACGACCCAGACCATCACCGAGCACACCCTCACCGGCGAGAGTGTGGTGCTCGATGAGGTGTTGGAGGTGAAGGGGATCACCGTCTTCACCATCGACTGTGGGGAAATCGTCGATATGACGGGTGCTGTCGATGAACTTGGGCTGCTGATTGGCCTGGGTGTGATTGCCGATCCGTTGGGTGGTGAAGCAACTCCTGCCCCGTAACGATCTGCTGTTCCGCGCTGAAAGCCCCCGGCGAGCACAATGGCTCGCCGGGGGCTTTCGCGTCCAGATGCCTATCGCACCGTCTTCAGCATGATCGTTGGCTTGCGGGGCTTGGCCACGGCCTGCACCGCAAGCTGGGTGGCAACCCGCTCGGCAAGGTGCCCGAACGCCGTGCCGGTGATCGAGTCTGGCGCGATCGCCACGATCGGCGTGCCTTCATCGCCGCCGGCGCGAATGCCGGGCTCGATCGGAATCTGCCCGAGCAACTCGACGCCGTTCTCGTCGGCCGTGCGCTGGCCGCCCCCCTCACCGAAGATCGGGTGGGTGGAACCACAGTCGGGGCAGACGAAGCCACTCATGTTCTCGACGATACCCAGGATCGGCGTCTTCACTTCCTGGAACATCTTCAGGCCCTTGACGGCATCGGCCAGCGCCACGGCTTGCGGCGTCGTCACGATCACCGCGCCGGAGATGGGGATTTTCTGGACCAGGGTGAGTTGCACGTCGCCAGTGCCCGGCGGCAGGTCCAGGATCAGGTAGTCGAGATCGCCCCAGTTGACATCGTTCAGGAACTGGTTGATCAGCTGGGCCACCAGTGGGCCGCGCCAGATCAACGCCTTCTCCGGGTCGAGAATGAACCCGATGCTCATCACGTGCACGCCGTGGGCTTCAAGCGGCACGATCTTGTTGTTGGCCATCATCGGCTTGTCGTGCACGCCCATCATCAGCGGCACGCTCGGTCCGTAGACATCGGCATCGAGCAGGCCCACCTTCGCGCCGGCCTGGGCCAGGGCGACAGCCAGGTTGGCGGCCACGGTGGATTTACCGACCCCACCCTTGCCGGAGGCGACGGCGATCGTGTTCTTCACGCCGGGAATGGGCTGGGCATCGGTCCGGCCTCCCGAACTGGGCCGCACCTTCGTTCGCCATTCGATGGCCACCTGCCCAACTCCGCCAATCGTGCCGAGCGCGGCGCGCACGTCGCGGTCGATCTTTTCGCGGTTGGAGCGAATCGGACTCAGCAGGTCAACCGTCATCGTCACGTCACGCCCGTGAATGGCGATGTCGTTGACGAGCCGGAGGTCGACCAGGGAGCGCCCGGTGGCGGGTTCGGAGACATTGCGCAGGGCATTGAGCACCTGCTCCTCGGTGAGCATGGTGACGCCATTCTCTGTCATGAAGCTGTGCCTGAACCTTTCCAGGGAGGAAGCGGGGGAGGGGAACCGGCGACCAGCGGCCGATTCGGCATGTTCATCCCATTGTAATGGTCTGGTCCGCCAGGTCGCCCGGCAGGTTGGGCGGGGTGACAGGCCACGGACTCACCTTTTGCCGGGTGGTCACCCCGGAATATCCGCATTGCGTACGGCAACTACCGAGCGCATCCAAGCAGACCTGCCCTCCAAACCAGTGAAACTACCGACGCCATGCATATTCCAGTTGCCGAAGATGGAGGACATCACCCGATCCAGCTTCGTCGGTACGAAGGAGGAAGTCGCATGGCCGCTACAGCGTTTGATCGGATCGCCCGTCGTGAGTTCCTGGCCGGCATCGTTGGCCTTGCGGGCCTGGCCAGGGCCGTCGATGTGGCCGGAGCGGCCCAGGGTTCAGCCACGCCGGATCCAGCGGGCGAGATGGAGGCCCTGGCGAGTGCGGGACTGGTTGGTCCCAGGTCGTATCGCAGTCCCCTCTTCGGGTACACGGTGGAATGGGATGACGCCTGGCAATTGCGCGAGTCAATACCGGGCATCCCGCCCGTGAGGACGAATCCGAATTGGAGCCCGGCGGGCCGTGACGATCTCTTCCTCGTTGCCGCCCCGGATCGTGCCAGCGCCGGTCTGTCGTTCATCACCTTCGTCTACGAAGGGACATCGCGGGAAGAGCGATTTCAGGAGATCGTCCAGTCGATGGAAGAGCGCGGCACCTTGCAGTGGGACGACCCCGCGACAACGACGATCGTGGGCGCATACAGCGCGGACGACAACTCCCACGCACCTCTCATCACCGTCAGCATGCTGCTGGACCAACCGGAGGAGGCGATCCTGCACCTGGACCTGCAGACGAGCCAGGAAACACTTGCCGAGGTCCTGGCCGCGGTCTCCGGCGTGGAGTTGGACGGGACCCCGGTGCCGGCAGATCTGCCGGTGGACGAGATCTTGGCATTGGTCGCCGCAATCGAGGCGTCGTGACTCAACCAGCGCGACCGACAATCGGGCGCGTGGGGAACAAGGAGAGTCCCAGTCGAGGAGCAAAACGTAGGGGTGCTCGGCCTCCGCGATGGGGCACGTATCTCGACATGGACAATCTCGCGGAGGTCTGTGCACCCGTCGTGGAACTGGTCACGCGGATTCCATGGTGCGGTCCCCGCGTCGCGGTGAACACGCAGGCATTCATCATTCACTGGGGCCTGGAACACCTTCACGATGGTTGCCCACACATTCTTGCGTATCAGGCCGTTTCGCCTGCCGCGTGTGCTCGGCGTGTGGACTTCCCCCGGCTGGCAGCAGCCATCACAGCGGTAGCCCTGCACCGCAGGGACAAAGCGGACCATGCGCGTCCTCATGGGTCTGGTAGGCTCGGATCGATGAGTTGAGCCGCGCCGCCTGGAGGATGCATGACCCTTTCCGCACGAACGTTGAATCGCACGACACTCCAACGCCAGATGCTGCTGAAGCGCGAGTCGTTGCCGGTGCCGGAGGCGGTGCAGCGGTTGGTGGCTCTGCAGGCACAACACGCTGCGTCGCCCTATGTGGCGCTCTGGAATCGGCTGGAGGGATTCGACCCGGCCGACCTGGATGCCGCGTTCGTGGCGCAGGACCTGGTCAAGGCGACACTCCTGCGGTTGACATTGCATGCAGTGCACGGCGATGACTATGCAACCTTCCGGGAGGCGATGGAATCGAGAATCCGGTATGGCTGGATCGGCGAGGAGCGGTTCCAGCAGCTTGGCGAGGCAACTGGTGACATCTCCGCCCTGATTGCCGACCTCCATGCGTTCACCGCAACACCACGAACCGGCGCGGAGGTAGAGGCGTGGCTGGCACCCCGGTTGGGGCTCGATCCGGATCCGCAATTGGTGCAGGTGCTGCGAGGGTATGTGCCGCTGGTGCACGCACCATTGGGGCTCACGTGGATGTTCGGCTCACGGGCCAACTGGCAGGCGCCCGGCTCGGTGCCCAATCTCGTTGGCCCGGACGCAGAGGTTCAGGGAATAGCCGCTCTGATCCGGCGATTCCTGGCCGGATTTGGTCCCGCCACCGTGCCCGACATGGCCACCTTTACCGTGCTCAAACGCGGCCAGCTCAAGGAAGTGCTGGCGACCATGGATGATCTCATCCAGGTCGACGGCCCAGGTCGAGCGCCGTATTACGACCTGCCTGGATTGGCGCTGGCCGACGAAGACGTGGCTGCTCCCCCGCGGTTGATGGCGATGTGGGACAGCGTGTTGCTGGCGAACCACGATCGCAGCCGGATCCTGCCACCGGAATACCGGAAGACCGTGATTCGCACCAATGGCGATGTCCTGCCGAGCATACTGGTGGACGGCTACGTAGCCGGGGTGTGGCGGGCGGATGATCAGGGCGTCCAGGCAATGGCGTTCCAACCGTTGCCGGCCGATGTCTGGCTGGAACTGGAGACCGAGGCTCGGTCGTTGCGATCGATGCTGGCCGACCGTGACCCGGCGGTCTACCGCCGCTCCGATCATTGGTGGAAGCACCTGCCCGACCATGAAATTCGCCTGCTGGCCGCGGATTGATGTTCGTCCTGCTGGTTCCAGCCGTGCCGAACCTACGCCTGGCGGACGTCTTCCGGGCGCAGGTCGTTGGTGTCTGCCGCGGGATCGGCATTCGGATCGCCGAAGAAGAAGATCGTCATCTCATTCCGCAGCAACGCCCGGGTTTCGGGATCAGCCGGGTTGAGCCCGTAGTGATTGATGATCGTGGTCATATGCGGTAGCCACAGCGCATAGGCTTCGGCCGACACATTCTCGTAAATGCGCTCGCCAAGCGAACCGTTGAACGGCGGCTTGTCCAACCCGGGGAGCTCCCGCCCCAACTTCACACACTGCACCATTCGCGCCATCGTTCAAACATCCTTATCAACGGAAGAGGGAGGAGTCGAATCCGGCCCGGATGAACGGGCCGCGGGCCTCATGGAGGAGAGGCGCCATCGTGCAGGGAGTGTACCGCACGCCTGGTCAACGCCCCCTGCCTGGATGGCGCCGCAAGGCTCCCTCAATCGCAGCGATGCACGCTTCACAGTCAACAACCAGGTTTCAGGCAGTTCGCTCCCAGTCACCTTTCAGCTGGCTCTATCCCGTCCATAGGAACCGGTTGCGGAGGCTGGGACTGGTTTGACATAGGCTGGAACGCTGCGATACCTTGGCTGCACACGACGATGTACGGACGCTTGGTGGTGGATGGAATCGCCGCAACTCCCTGTCGTCGCTCACCCGCAGGAGCACGTCGTGGCTGGCACTGCTCCCGGTGGAGAGACTGGTTCATCTCAAGGGTTTCTGGCTGGAACCCGAACCATATCTCCCATCGCACACGTATCCCCGCACTGGTCCAGAGATCGCAAGACACCTGAGCAACCAGGGGTGGGAACTGCCCCGGAGGGAAGGGAAATGAAGAGTATGCGAGGCCCGTTCAGGCCGCGTCCGGCGCTTGCCGCCGATCTGTTGGCCGGAGGACAGCGACTGCTGCTCCTGGGAATGGTGCTGGCGTTGGCCCTGGGAAACCTGGCCTGGCAACCAGCAGCAGCCCAAACCACCACCTGGACCACCACTGACAACCTGAATCTCCGTTCCGCCCCCGACCCGGAGGCCGAGGTGCTGCTGGTGATTCCAGTGGGCACTGCGGTCGAGGTCACCGGTGAGCCGGAAAATGGGTTCTACCCGGTCGCCTGGGACGGCCTGACCGGCTACGTGCTGGTCGACTACCTGGTTGCCGGTGAGGAGCCAGGTGCCGCCGTGACGGAATCCAGCGAGGTGCCGGATGAAACTGTGGACGAACCCGTCGCGACCTCCGACTGGTCCGGACCAACCGGAACCTGGTATGTCACCGGCGGCAGCCTCAACTTCCGCAGCGGACCCGGCACCAGCTACGATGTGATTGCGAAGCTGGACGATGGTACCCCCCTCGAACTGACGGGGGAGATTTCCGGGGAGTTCACCGGTGCCGTCTGGAACGACACCAGCGGTTGGGTGGCCACCATCTACCTCACGGCCTCTGCGCCCGACGTGGCGGCGGAACCGGTTGTCACCGAAGAGCCGGCTGCAACCGAGGAGGTCATCGCGACCGAGGTTCTGCCTGGTGAGGCCACGACGGGTGAAGCTACCGCCGAATCGGATGTCCCCGTTATCGACGAACCATCGGCTGTTGGTGGTGACGGCGACGAAGCTGCTGTCCAGAGCTTCAGCCTCCAGGCCGAGTCGGTTGGCACGGCCACGGTCGTGACGGGTGGCCTCACGCTCAATCTCCGGAGTGGTCCCGGCACCTCCCACGGCATTGTTGGACGCATTCCGAACGGCGCCACCGTCGACGTGCTGGGCGCGGCCGAAAGTGGTTTCCTGCCGGTCCGCTACAACGGCACCAGCGGCTATGCCTCTTCCGACTACCTCCGCGTGGACAGCACCAGCACCCCCCCAACCACCCCCACGGCGACCGCGACTCCCGGAGCCAATCCGGTTGGATCGGCGGTCGTTACCACGCAGGGGCTGAACCTGAATCTGCGGAATGGTCCCAGCACTGGTGCGGCGGTTGTCGGCAGCATCCCGAGTGGCGCAACGGTTGACGTCATGGGCGCTGCCCAGGCTGGCTTCCTGCCGGTGCGTTACAACGGCACCACCGGATGGGCCTCCTCGAGCTGGCTACGCGTCTCCACCTCACCCACGCCCACCGCGACGGCTACTCCGGTCACGCCGACTGCAACACCAGTGACGCCGACCGCAACCGCCACGGCCACCAGCACACCGGGTACCAGCCCGGTGGGAACGGCGCAGGTGATCACCGATGGTCTCAATCTCAACCTGCGGAATGGACCGAGTGCCACCGCCACCATCATTGGGCGGATGCCGCCCGGTGCCACCGTCGACGTCATGGGCGCCGCCCAGGCTGGCTTCCTGCCGGTGCGCTACAACGGCACGAACGGTTGGGCCTCGGCCGAATGGTTGAGCGTTTCGGCGTCGCCCACGCCCACCGCAACGGCCACGCCAGTCACGCCGACACCGACCGCAACCCCGGTCACACCAACCGCCACTGCCACCTCCACCCCGGGTGGCCCAACCGGTACTGCCACCGTCAATGCGGGTGGTTCGCGTCTCAACATGCGCAGTGGTCCCGGCACGCAGTATCCGGTGGTCGTCTCGATTCCGGATGGAACCGTGGTCGACGTGACCGGTGCGGCCCAGAATGGCTTCCTGCCGGTGCGCTACCAGGGGGTATCGGGCTGGTCATCGGCCGACTTCCTCGTCAGCGGCGGAACGACCCCAACACCGACCGCCACCGTAACGCCAACGACGACCGTCACCCCAACCGCCACCGCCACCTCGACACCCGGTACTGGCGTGCCGGAGATTCCGAATGCGGCGATTGGCAAGGCGACCATGAACACCACGGTCTCGCTGCGGCGCGGCCCGGACACCACCTATGGCACCATCCAGACCCTGAACAACGGCTGGAAGGTGGAGATCATGGGTGATGCCTACAACGGCTGGACCCCGATCCGGTACAACGCCGCCAAGGGCTGGGTCCCCAGTTCGGCACTGACGGCAGGCTGGGGCTGGGACATCCTCGACCAGATGATCACGCCGGTCCGCTCGATTCCGATGATGAGTGGCCCGAATAGCGGAACCCGGGTCGTGCAGGTGCCGCCCGGCACCCTGGTGGACATCACCGGCGCCGCGCAGGGCACCTGGGCTCCGGCGCGCTGGGCGCACTATTCTGGCTGGATGGACACCTCGCTGATGTACCAGCCGGAAGACTTTGTGGAACCGGGGCCTGGCAGCCAGCGTGACGCCGAGATGATCCAGATCATCTATCAGGCGGCTGACAAATGGGGCCAGAGCCGGGCGGACATGCTGCGGGTCGCCCGTTGTGAGTCGCACCTGGATCCGAACATCGTGAACCCGGCCAGCGGCACCAGCGGCCTGTTCCAGTTCATGCCGTCCACCTTCGCTTTCACGCCGAACGGCAAGGCAGGAGCCAACATCTTCGACCCATGGCAGAACGCTGACGCGGCCGGCTGGATGTGGGCCAACGGCATGCGCCATCACTGGGCCTGCCAGTAGGAGTCACACATCACCATTCGCAGGTTTGGCAAGCAGGGAGCGGTGCAGCAATGCATCGCTCCCTGGCCGTTGGTGCCCGGATCGG
>CAZNQC010000028.1:0-10910 GCA_964574825.1 uncultured Sphaerobacteraceae bacterium
CCCCTACAAAACGTTCACTCAGCACTGTTGTCACCTTGCCATATGAGGGCACTCCTGTCGTCCCAAGCCTCGTGAGACAGGCTCGATCCTTCCCTTCGGTCAGGATGACGATGGTGTTGCGGTGTGACACGTCATCGTAGACGACAGCCTACTCAGGACGACGGGATGTCGGCATATGCCACGGCAAGGCAGACGGTCTGCGCAGTGTGATGACCACTGATTGCCCAATGCCGACCTCGCGGTGACAATGCGCCAAGCAATCATCTGGCATTGTCAGTGGAAGTACCCTGGGACATGACGACAACCGGCGAATTGAGTGAGCGGCAACAGCGTCAGGGCTTGTGGGCGCTCTACGTCACCACCCTCTTTTCGTGGGGTGGCTACTTCCTCGTCATTCCGCTGTTAGCGGTACATTATGTCGATGGTATGGGCTGGGCAGCGGCGACGGTCGGGATCCTGCTGGCGATTCGGCAATTTACGCAGCAGGGTGTGGGTGTCGTCTTTGGCGTGATCTGTGACCGGATCGGCCCGAAGATCCCGATCCTGGCCGGGATGGTGTTCCGTAGCGCCGGATTCGCCACCCTCGCCTATGCCGATACGTTCTGGTTGATGCTGGGCTCGATGGTGCTGGCGGCCCTGGGTGGGGCGATGTTCGACTCGCCGAAGTCGGCGGCGATCGCCTATCTCGCTGCTCCGGAGAAGCGGCCCCGCATCTACTCGTTGCTCGGGGTGCTTGGCGGGATTGGGGTTGCCGTCGGAACCCAGATCGGGGCGTTGCTGATCAAGGCAGACTTCCGGCTGGTCTGTTTCGCCGGTGCCGCCGTTTACATCGTGATCGCCTTCGTCGTCATCGTCTGGCTGCCACCAATGCGGGTGTCGGTTCAGTCATCGACCACCTCGCCACTGGCCGGTATCGGGCAGGCCCTGCGCGATTCGACCTTTGTCCGCTTCCTGGTGCTGGCTTCCGGTTACTGGTTCGTCTGGACCCAGTTTTCCCTGACGGTCACCCTGGCGGCCACCGATATCGCCGGCACCTCGTCCGCCGTGTCGTGGATCTACCTGATCAATACGGGAGTGACGGTGGGGCTGGGTTACCTGCTGCCGACGTTCCTGTCGCGCTGGTTGCCACCGATTGGGTTGCTGATCTGGGGCATGGTCATTCTCTCGCTGGGGATTGCGCTGGTCGGCTTTGCGACCGGCACACCGAGCATTCTCTTCGCGGCCCTGATCTTCTCGATCGGTATCGTGCTCGCCCGGCCGGGTCAGGAAACCGTGACCGCGAACCTGGCTGACCCGGCCGCGCGCGGGACGTATTTCGGCGTTGCCTATTTCTCGATGGCGATCGGCGGTGGACTGGGGAACCTGATAGGCGGCCTGGCCTACGACTTTGGCAAGGCACATATGATGCCGCACGCGCCGTGGCTGTTGTTCGGGGCGGTGGGGATGGTGAGCGCGATCGGACTGTGGATGTTCCGGAGCCAGCTTGGCATCGTTCGGGGCGAGGAGCAGACCGTCGTTCCCGAGCGGACCGAGGCGGGTGTCTCCGGAGTGGCTGTGGCCCAACGGTAGAGGGTGAAGGGCCGTCCAGCGGATCCTGGAACGCATTTCGCTGGTGACGCCCTGGGGGGATTCCCATGCGGCCGCCAGAACGGGTTCACAGACCCGGCGCGCGGGGGGAAGGGCGATGTTTTGTGCCCAGCGCCGGGCCGAGAACCCCTACATTTTCGCTCCCGACGAGCCATGTTTCTCGACGCTGAACGGTTACCTTGCGAGTTGTTGCCGGTCCTACTGCCTGCCTTCGGGGTAGCATGGGTACAGGTTCGACTGATTCCGAGGGGTGGCCTGGTTGATCGAGGTGATTGCGTATGTGGCGGTGGGTTTTCTGATTCTGACGACCCTGATCATGATCGGGGGATTCCTGTGGTGGATTGTGGACTGGGTGCGGCGCCGGCGGCGAGGATGGTAGCGACATGATCGTTGCGCCCCTGCCAGAGGATGCCCCGCTCGGTGTTTACATTCATATCCCGTTTTGCGCGCATATCTGCCCGTATTGCGACTTCACCACCTACGCCGGCAAGGACAACCTGATCCCGCGCTATGTCGAGTGCCTGGAGTGCGACATCGCGCGGCAGGGGCGGGAGGTTGGCAACCGGCCGGTTTCGACCATCTTCATCGGTGGCGGGACCCCCTCGCTGCTCGAAGGTGACCAGATCACCCGCATCCTGCAGGCCTGCCGGGTGGCCTTCGATGTGCTGCCGGACGCCGAGATTTCGATGGAGTGCAACCCCAACGGGCTCGATCAACCGCGATTGGCAGCGTATCGGGCGGCAGGGGTCAATCGCCTGTCGATTGGGGCGCAGACGTTCGATCGGCGAGGGGTGCGCACGCTCGGCCGCCAACACGAAGCGCCGGATGTGCTGGCGTCGCTGGAGGCGGCCCACACCGCAGGGTTCGACAACGTTTCGCTCGATTTCATCTTCGGCTGGCCGGGGCAGTCGCTCGACCAGTGGCGGCGTGACCTGGAGACCGTGCTTGGCCTTCCCCAGCCGCCAGCGCATCTTTCGCTCTACAGCCTGATCGTCGAACCGGGGACCCCGTTCGCCGATGCTGCAGCGCGGGGCATTCTCCGGATGCCGGACGACGATGCCACCGCCGATATGTACGAACTGGCGATCGAGGTTCTGGGCGAGGCTGGCTGGGACCACTACGAGGTTGCCAACTGGTCGCGCCTGCCCGATGGGCACTCTCGCCACAATGCCATCTACTGGCAGCATGGTGACTACCTGGGGATCGGCGCGGGAGCGCACGGCACAGTTGGCAGCCGGAGGATCATGAACCACCTGCTGCCCGAACGCTGGTGCGCAGCGGTTGAGGCCGGAGAACCAACCACGTCCAATGTCGAGGAAATCGACCAGGTGACGAGCATGGCCGAGACGATGATGCTCGGGTTGCGGCTGCTCGATAACGGCGTGCAGGCGGGTGCATTTCAGCAGCGGCACGGTGTTGGCCTGGACGAGACCTACGGTGAGGTGATTGACGAGCTGGTTGGGTTCGAGTTGCTGCAGCGCATGGAGGGTGGCGTGCGCCTGACGCCGCGGGGGTTGCTGCTGGCCAATGATGTGATCGCGCGGTTTTTGTAGCGGATCCCGGGAAGACAGACAAGAAAATAGGAGATAGAAAGTAGAAAATAGCGGGTAGGTTCGAGCATGAAGAGAGTATGATCAAACTGGTGCCGGACGCCTCAACATCGAATCGCGTGTGCCAGTGAACCGGATCGACAAGGAGTCGATCCCTGCGGGACCTCCCTCACATCGTGAAGGCCGTTTGCGTAGGTGCGAACTCCGCGTGGGCCAGTCCGGATTTCACAGGCAACCCCCAGACAGCGCGTTTGAGGCGCACCACTGGGGTTACCGGTGGCTTCCCCCGGTGGAAGGGTTCGCGTCTTGCTGGAAGGTACTGGTAGCCTCGGCCCGAGTACAAATGAGAGTGGGGAAACGGATCGACATGGAGTCGATCCCTACTGGATGTCGCTGGTGGCTTCGGCCTGGGCGGCCTTCTTTTTCTGTTTTTTGGGATCCTGCTTGACCATGTCCTCGATTTCGAGGCCGGTCATTTTGCCGACGGTGTTGAAGATGTAGAAGATGGTGATCATGAGCACGATCATCACCGGCAGCGTGATCACCGGATAGCTCAGCGCCGTCATCCGGCCAAGTTGGTCGTTGAAGGCATCGGTGCCGGGATTGGCCTTGACCACCATTCGGGCCAGGATGAAGTTGAGGATGGCCGAGAGCGTGAAGGCCCCGGCGAGCAGGTAGGTCGCAATCGAGGTTCGCTGCTCGTATTCCTCTTCGTTGCCGTTCTCGCGCAGGGCAGCCTGAATCCGATCCTTGTCGAGGAAGGCGTTAAGGAAGACCCGGGCCAGCGGTTTGCCAATCCAGGCCGAGACCAGAATCGCCAGCGCGAACGCCGCCGGTACGATCGCTTCCTTGACGGCAAACCACTCCGGCGGCAACTCCAGCAAGCGGAAGCCGCCGGTCATCAACACACCAACGATGCCGAGAATTGGTTGCCAGCTGACCTTGCGGACCCGCGCAAGTTCCCAGAGCGCATAGGCCACTGGAATGGCCAACGCAACCACCAGGGCGCGGTCGGGTCCCAACCGGTCGCTGCTGCTGAGTTGGGTGAGGACAATGACCGGGAGGACGACAGTGAGCAGTACGTTGAGCATGGGCCTTCCCGGAGGGGGGTATGCGGCGAAGAACGCCGTACAATGATCGTGCGCGAAACCCGGAATGTCGCGATGTCGTCATTCCGGTTCGTTGTGTCTGGACAATGGTACCCCGAAACGGGGCCCGATCTGGTTGACGGTGATCCATGAGCGAAGATTCGTGGCTGGTGCGATTTCATGAGGCGACGGCACGGCTGGATGCCTTGATCGAGGCAACTCCCACTCCGACCGACTCTTCCCGCGAGGCAGTTACCCTCCGGGCGGAGATGCGGATGGGGCGGTTGGTCCGGTTTCTGGACCGGCTGGGGAACCCACAGCTTCGCTATCCCATCGTCCACGTCGGAGGTACCTCCGGCAAGGGCTCGACCAGCACCATGATTGCGTCGGTGCTGACCGCAGCCGGATTCACCACCGGATTGCACACCTCGCCCTACCTGCAGACTCCGTCGGAGAAGCTGCAGGTGAATGGCGAACTCATCTCATCGGCGATGTACGTGGACCTGGTCGAGCGCTTGCTCGCCACGCACGATGCCTGGTTGGCAGATGGTGAAGCGTCACTTACCTATGGCGAGGCCTGGGTGGCGTTGACCCTCCTCTTCTTCCGGGAGATCGAGGCCGATCTGGCCGTGCTGGAAGTGGGAGCTGGTGGCAGGTTCGACCTGACCAACATCATTACTCCTGCGGTGTCGGTGATTACCTCGGTTGGGATCGATCACACGGCCACCCTGGGGAGCACCATTCCGGAGATCGCCTGGCACAAGGCGGGCATCATCAAAGCAGGAATCCCCGCCGTGACCGGCGTGACCGAACCTGCGGCCCTGGCCGAGCTTCAGCGGGAAGCCGAGGCGGTTGCCGCCCGCCTGTTGGTGGTCGATCCCGCGGTATCGGTGCGCGACGTGAAGACCGACCGGCAAGGCACGAGCTGGGTTGATGGCACCACGGGACTCGATCATCACACGGCGTTGCGGGGCGCGTTCCAGGCCCGGAATGGGTCAGTCGCCCTCGCGGCGATCCAGGCACTCCGCGACCAGGGGTTCCACATTCCGGACGAAGCGGTGGCACGAGGGCTGCAATCCGCACGGATCCCCGGGCGGATGGAGCTGCTGGACGATGTCGTGCCCGTGCTGCTGGATGGTGCTCACAATGCCCAGAAGATAGCCGCCCTGGCGGGAGACCTGTCCACCCTGCTCCCGGTGGCAGGAGACGGGAGGCGGGTCGGAGTCCTTGGCGTGCTGGAGGCCAAGCAAGCCCACGAGATGCTGTCCAGCATCGTTGGCGAGATCGATGTGCTGGTGGCCACGTCGCCGCGGGTGCTCGCCAAGGAGGGGCGTGATGCGGCTGGGATGGCCGTGATCGCCCGGGAGGCAGGATTTCGCGGGAAGGTGGTGCTGGAGCCCGATTCGCGTGAGGCGATCGAGCGGGCGCTTGCCATTGCCGTCAGGGTGCCGGGAAGTGCCGTGCTGGTCACCGGGTCGCTCTACCTGATCGGGAACGTGCGGGAGCATTGGTACCGAGCGGATGACGTGGTTCTGGCGCGGTCCAGCTGGCCGTCGTCGAAGAGCTGATTCCGCTGGTACGGCAACGCCGCTCGCAGATATCTGCGAGCGGCGTTGTCCGTTGCTGATCTGTCTGGCCGTGAGCCTATTCCTCTTCCGGAATCTGCTTGCTCATGATGACGCCAATGGCCGCCAGAATCACCCCGACAACCATCATGATGATGCCGAGATTCATCTGCCCGGTGGGCGTTTCATAGAAGGACGTCGCGATTCCGTAGGCGGTCAGCCCGACCGCTGCGACGACGAGACCGAGTGCGGTCAGGATGCGACTAACCTCAGCCATGTGTACTCCCGCTCCGGGCGATCATTCGCCCTCAACTCTCCGGCACAATCCTGCATCGGCCGGATGTGATTCCACCCCACTCGCCACGTCGGCGTTACTCACCTGAGTGTACCGCACGCCGCCAGGTTTGCGGCTGGCGTTGGGCACGCCTGCCAGGCGCGAAATGCAACAGGACCCCGGCTCAAGCGAGCCGGGGTCCTGTGCGAGTCGTCCGAGTGACGATTCGGCTGGGAGGCTATCCCTCGACGGTGAACACCAGGTTCAGGCCATTCGAGGACTGGATGCCGCCAGCGGCGTCCGGGGTGGTGCTGAAGAGCACGTAGGTGCCCGGCGCCAGGTCGAGCGAAACGTAGGCGGTTTCACCCGGGGAGATCAGGCCGGAGCCATTGATGATCCAGGCGTTGCCGATGTTGCCCGCGGCAAACGTGTCAGCCCAGAGCACGGCTTCGTCGGCCGGGATGTCGTAGTCGACACCGACGAGCACGAACTCGGAAACCTGCGAGCTGTTGTTGGTGACTTCCCAGACCTGCGGACCGGCCACCGGCGCGGCGCTGGTGCTGTAGGCGCCGTCTTCGATGGTGAGTGCGCCATCGGACGGGAGGCCTTCGGCCACCGGCGTGGCGGCGTCAGCCACCGGGCTGGCAACCGGCTCGAAGCCGTAGGTGTTGACGAGTTCATCCGGGGTCGCGACCTTGACGGTCTGCACCGGCTGAGCGGACATCACGTTGGTGCTGAACGCAGCCCAGGTGCCCGGGGTCAGGTAAATGGCGGCCTGCGTGGTTTCACCTGGGCCAGCCCAGGCACCACCAGCGAAGACAGCGCTGCTCCACCATTCCGGCAGCTCACCACCGGCACCCTGGAACGACTGGAAGATGGCGGACGACAGGTCGCCAATCGACTGGCCTTCCGGCACCTGAGCGAAATTCACCGAGGCGGCTGTGGCGCTGGCGTTGGTCAGCGTGAGCAGGTGCCAGCCTTCGGCCAGCGGCGGCGCGAATGCAATGGCGTAGGTGGCATCAGAGGCCGTGACCACGATTTCCGGCAGGCCCAGCCCGGCGAGGGCGCTCGCAACAGGTTCCGCCTCCGGAGTGGCATCCTGCGCGGCGGCCGAACCGAACGGCACTACCGACAGCATGGCCATCAAGACTCCGAGGAGCAGCGATGTGACCATGCGGCCACGAGCGCGTGCAGGTTTGGAAACCATTCAGCAACTCCTTGAGGCAATTCGCCCCAGTTTTACGTCCCCCGTGGGACAGACGTTAGCGCGGCGTTTTGTCGCGCCGTTTCGGAACCATGATACCCATTTGTGGTCCGGATTACACGCGAATGATTCGCCAAACGCATGTCTTCACCCTCCATGATGAAGGAAAGAGCGGGTGAGACTGTTGAGAGTTATGTCATGAAGTGTGGGACTGGAGTGGGGTTGGCGGACTGTTCCCCTGTTGAAGGTTCAGGTTGGTGGTGGAGATCTGCCTGGAGCCCGTGAGCCGGCGTGTGCCTCGGATCGGGGGCGAGCCCGGCCTTCGAGTTGGTGGTGAAGGTGGCTGAAACCATTCGAGAGTCCACCCGGGTGGACTGCTACACTGCTTGCCAGGTCTTGAGCATTACGATTACGCAGGAAGCGAGGCGACGCCATGGCACTCTACTGCCCGGTCGGCGATGGAACGTTCGAGGATTGGGAAGATCGTTGCCCATTGTGCGGTCGCACCCTGCAGGACAATGCGTTTCATGACACTCAATACGGGGATTCGGAGGCGATCGTCTGGTTGGTGACGGCGCCAAATGAGCCCGAGGCCCAGCTCTGGGCGAACACCTTGCGGGCACTGGACCTGCCGGTGTTCATTCGCTCGGGTGGGCCGGGCGTTGGTGCCTGGGCGTCGGTATCGAGCTTCGAACAGGACTTGCTGGTCAAGGAGCGCGATCTGGTGCGGGCTCACCAGGTGGTGCGGGAGTTGCTGGCGTCGAGTGGGCCGCTCCGGTCGGCTCTTCGCGCCCGCCGTGCCGCACCGATCGTCAATCGCGCGGTGCGTCCGGCGTAAGGACTTCGCAGCGCAGCGCACCGTCTTCACCGGCGACTGGCTGCCAGCACCGGTTGCCGCTGGGGAATGCAATTTCCCAACCGGTTCCCGTTCGTGGCAGGATGAGCGTGCGCCCATCGGGGGCGATGTCCACCGTCACCTGTTCCGAGCGCACCAATTGGGGGTCGTCAACGGGGCGTTCGTCAAACGCGATGTACCGGTCGCCGATCTCCAGGCCAATCAGACGGCCGCGGGTCGCGAGGTCGAGCATTGCGATGTGCCGACCGCGAGATTCCACGGGTGGGTCGATGTCCAGGGTCAGGGTATTGGCGTGCAAATCCAGGGTAACGAGCATGGGGAGTGTCCTGGTGAGAGTCTCGACAGGGCGAAGAAGATGAAGGACCAGCGGTGATCGACGGATTCATCGAGCGAACCAGGGCCGCAGTTGAGGGCAACGCGGTGGGACGGTTCGTAATCGCCGCGGTAACGCGTTTTCTTAATGAGTATGTCATTGGTCTGGCCCAGCAGATTGCCTACAACCTGCTCTTTTCGATTGCTCCTCTCCTGATCTTTCTCACCGCCAGCATCAGTTTTCTCGCTCAATACCTGAATCGTGACCTTGAGAGCCCGGTGGAGCCCATCATCGACTGGATCACCGAGCACGTGCCTGCCGAGGTCGCGTCGTTCATCGATGAGCCCGTCCGGAGCGCCCTCGAAACCGATTCGAGCGTGCTGCTGTCGTTTGGTGGGCTCGTTGCGTTGTGGGCGGCCAAGAATGCGATTGCCTCAACCATGCGTGGGTTGAACGCAACCTATGGCATTCGGGAAGTGCGCCCGTTTCTGGCGCACAACGCGATCGCCATTCTGCTGACGCTGGGGATCGTGAGCAGCGTGGTGCTGATCAGCCTGCTGCAGTTCCTCGGGACGCGGCTGGGCGAAGAGCTCTTCAAGCAGTTTGGGGTGCCGAAGCTCTGGAACGACATGGTTGAGGAACTCCAGATGCCCGCAACCATCGTGGTGCTGGTACTGATGGTGCTGGTGCTTCATCGGTTTGGTCCCACCTTTCGTGGTCCTTTCCGCTGGTACCTGCCTGGGGCAATCTTCACGATTCTTGGCGTGATTGCCGCCACGTGGGCGTTTGGCCTGTACTTCGACTTCACGTCGGGCTTTTCGGCCTATGGCGCGTTCGGCGCCGTGCTCGCCCTCATGCTCTGGCTCTATATCGTGGCGTTGGTGACGCTGATCGGCGGCATCATCAACGCGGCGTTGTTCGAGACCTGTCCGCCCGCGCAGCGCGCCCTGGCAAAGTTTCACGCCGACCACCCCGAAGAGAAGCGCACGCTCGATCAGCTCCGGGGTGAGGCGGAGCACTTGATCGACGAGTGAACCGGCCCGCAAGCATGGTGTTTCACGTGAAACGTTATGGATGGTACGACGGGTTGGGCCTTGCCAGCATGACCACCGTGGACCTTCCCTTCCCGGGGGTGCGTGCTACCCTTGGCGCAGTCAGGGATCTCCGGTAACCACCCGGTCCGGAAACCTGCGTCTCCGTCGGCGAAACGACGACTTCCCCTTGCTCGTTAGGAGGGTTGGGGAAGGAAGGATCGTCGACTGGATGGCTGCGACACTCACCTGGGCCCACCCAAGGCCCATCATCACCACTCTGGAGAGACGTGTGTCGGTCGACGAAAACGGACTCGTCGAACGAGCTCGAGCGGGCGATCAGGCTGCGTTCGCGCAGTTGTTCGAGCGATACCACGCCCCGATCCTGAACTACCTGCATCGCATGGTCAACGACCGCGCCCTCGCGGAGGACCTGACGCAGGACACCTTCATCAAGGCGTACAACGCCCTTCCTCGCACAAAGCCCGACCTGGCCTTCAAGGCCTGGTTGTATCGGATTGCCACCAACACGGCGATCAGTCATTTGCGCCGCGGAAAGATCATCAAATGGCTCCCCTTCCTGTCGGACCGGGAGTCACCCGATGAGCACATCGAGAAGTCAGTCACGAGGAAGATGGACATCAACGAGGCACTTGCGAAGCTGCCACAACACTACGCCACGGCCCTGCTGTTGCGTCACTACCAGGGGCTGTCCCTGGCCGAGACGGCGCAGGCGCTGGACGTGACCGAGAACGCCGCCAAGTTGCGGTTGTTCCGGGCACGCAAGGCCTTTGCCCAGGTCTATGGGGTCTCGCCAGACGGCGTTCGTGATGAGGATCTGGCATGAGACTCTCCCACGCCGAAGCCCAGGCCCTCGTTTCCGCCCGGCTCGACGGTCCGTTGGATCCGGTGGCCGAGCGCGAACTGAACGCGCACCTGGCGACCTGTGATTCGTGCCGGGCGTTCAATGTCAGTGCCACCCAGCTCGCCCGCGGTTTGCAGGGGCTGCCGCGGATGGCGCCGAGTCCGGCGGTGACCCGGGCGGTGCTGGAACATGTCAGCACGCCTCGTTCCGGCCTGGTGTCGTTGTTCGGCGGGTTGCCGCAGAACACGCTCCCGATTGCGTCGGCTGTCGCGGCGGCGGTCATCGTCCTGTTCATCGGTGCCTTCGGGGTGATGCGCTGGATGGATGACGACGAACCGAACGTGATTCCCGCGCTGACTGATCCAACGACGGAGACCAACCTCGCCCAGCAGCCGAAGGCGACCGAGGGCGAGGTTGAAACGGTGGCGGTTGACCAGACCAGCACCGAGGTCGTGCAGGAGACAGCGACCGAAGCACCCGTTGAGGCTGGGACCGAGTCAGACCTGGAATCAGCCACAGAGGCTCCAGGAGATACTGCGACTGAGGATGTTGCCGGGCAGGGTGTTTTGGCGACCGA
>CAZNQC010000028.1:11010-24655 GCA_964574825.1 uncultured Sphaerobacteraceae bacterium
GGCGACCGAGTCAGGTGTCGAAACCAATCCTCCGGATGATGGCGAGCCCACCGACGAACCGGTCGGGACCGAGCCGGCGACGGAATCTGGTGATGGGTCCGGCCAGCGAGTGACCATCGCTGGAACGGAATCCACGCCGGAGAGCGAGACGGCACTGCCGGATCCCACGGAGGCGCCAGCCGAGCCGACGGAAGAACCGGCTGTGGAGCCAACCGCTGATGTTGGTGCGTCGACGCCGGACGACGTCGTGATCGGTCCGAGTGGTGAGTCGACAGTTCGAGACGATGCGACCGAGGAACCGACGCTGGAACCAACGGACGAGCCATCTCCAGAGCCGACGGCGACGGCGACTCCTGAGCCCACCGCCACGCTGGAGCCCACAGCAACTGCCGAGCCAACGGAAGAGCCGACCCCTGAGGCGACGGCAACGGTTGAGCCGACCGCGACACCTGAGCCTACCCTGGAGCCAACACCGTCCCAGGTGCCGATTGTCCAGCGCGACGAGACGCCGGTGAGTGGGCAGGACGACGTGAGCCCGGAAGCAGACGATGGCACGGGCGCAGCCATCACCGAGGAACCGGACGACGACCAGCCGATCGAGCCTTCGGGGCGAACGCAGGAACAGGAAACGGAGTCGTCCACGCAACCCACCATTGAGCCAGCAAACGGAGAAGCCATCATTGGACCTCCTGGTGACGATGGTGACGGTACCGATCCGCAGCAGACGCCCGAGGACAACACCGAAGCCACGGCAGAAGTCGCGCAGCAACAAGGTGAGGATCCGCAGTCCGGGATGGGGTCGGCGGACGTGTCGCTCGGAACGGCCCCAGAGGTGCAGGATCTGGCTTCCGTCCCCGGCGATCAGGGGGCGAGCGGTGCCCGGCTGGGCCTCGATGTAAACGATCAGCTGATCTACGGCACGAATCCGGGCCGCGTTTCGCTCGAGCGCAATGGCGTGACCCTGCAGCGAATCGATGCCGAGTTGGGCCAGGCGGTTGGCGCCTGTGATGCCAATGGCGAGTGCGTGGATGTCTCAACGGCGAGCAAGGGTGAAGACTTCACGACGGATACCCCAATCGGCTGGGTTGGTGACGCTGCCGTTTACGAGCGACTGCACAGTGACGATTCGGTGGAATTCCGCGCTGTCACGATCGATCCCCAGTCGTTGCAGCCGATTGACGATCGCAGCGTGGGAGATGGACCCTGGGATTGGTTCACCATCGTTCGGCCCTATCCCTACAATGGCGGTCTCCTGGTTCCAACGCTCAACTACTGGCTGGTCATATCGCAGGATGGGGTCACCGTGGTCAGCGGCAACCCGGCGCAGCAAGGGGTTGAGCAGATTCGACCGAAGCCCTCTGCTGGACTCATCGCCTACAGCACGGGCAGCACGATCTATGTTGCACCGCTCGATGCGCCAGGAGATTCCATGGCTGAGGTGCCATACGACGGCTACGACTTCGATCTGTCGCCCGATGGTTCACAGATTGCGATCCTGACCGGCGATGGCATCGGGATCTACGATCTCTCCGGCAATCTGGTCACGACCATTCCCAACCCGGAAGGCATTTCGGTCGGCAGCCTGACCTGGTTGAGTGACGGAATCTTCTTCTCCGACCTGACGAACGGGATGCTGCGGGTCGTGCAGCCGTAGCTCTCACCAGTCCACCCGGGTGGACTGGTGAGAGGTGATTGGCGGTAGACTCGCTGTAGCTTGTGTGGCAGCGCAGCCAGTGCGGCGGCGATAGAGATTCGGACGGTGACGTGCAGGCTCAGGTGGATGAATCGATCGGGGTGCGCTTCGGGCGGACCTTGCTGGTTCCCGTCACTGGCGATCCATTACGTCAAGCCATTGACGGCATCGTGGTGCCTGCCAATCGGCGGGGCGTGATGGGTGCCGGGTTCGCGGGACAGGTTCGCCTGGCTGGCGGGAGTGAGGTAGAGCGTGAGGCCATGGCCTTTGCTCCACTCACCATTGGCGGTGCCGTGTCGACCACGGCCGGGCTCCTGACGGAGCGAGGCGTGCGGACGGTGATTCATGCAGTGGTTTCCGATGCCCTCGGCGCACCCACGCGGCTCGATATCGTGCGGGCGGCCACATCGGCCGCGCTGATCGAAGCCGATCGGCGGCGCGTGAAGGGATTGCTGTTGCCGGCCATCGGGGCTGGGTTGGGGCCGGGTCGCCTCCACTCCGGCGAGGTGATGGTCGTCATGATCGAAGAGGTTGTGGCGTACCTGCGTCGCTTTACCTGTCGCATCGACCGGATCGCGTTGCCGCAACACACGGCCCGTGAAGCTGAGGAAATTCGTCGTGCGCTCCTCGAAGCGCGGGAACTCTGGTGGGGACTCAAGGTATGAATCGGATGCGTTGGCACGAGGGCGTAGAGTCATGACCGAGACGTCGAGCCGCGTGAGCCTGCCAACCTGGCGATATGCACCCGATGCCTGGCGGTGGGTGAAACGCTTTGACGAGCGCTACGCCAGCGTGGTGCTGCGGGTGCGTTCGGCGCGGGTGCTGCCAGTCAGCCTGCGCAAGCGATTCCTGGCGATGGGGATTCCGGCCGATGCGCTGGACAGCACCTTGCAAGGCATTCGCTCCACCGATCAGTGGTCCGAGGCGTGGGTGGAGACGGCGCAGCGATTCCTGGGTGACTATCGACGCCAGGTCTCGTCGAAGCATCTCCTCGAAGCCGCCCAGGCCCGTCGCCTCGCCGCGCTCTCCTACCATGCGGCCCAGGTCTTCGGCTTCGGTGACGAGCGCACGATTCGCACCTGTCGCGCAGCCGCGGCCTCGCTCTTCGCGCAGGCCCAGCCATACGTGTTCCCCGATGCCCAGCGCGTGCTCATTCCCTGGCGGGCCTATGAGTTACCTGCCTATCTGCAGCTACCGGCGGGGGTGCGAGACCGGGTTGGACTGGTCGTCCTGCTCAACGGCGCCAGCACCTCCAAGGAGGAGTCTTTCGGCTGGTCCGAAGCGTTTCTCCGAGCCGGGTTGGCGGTGCTGACGATGGATGCACCGGGTTGGGGTGAGGCGTCGAGCGTGCCCAATCCCGATCATGACGAGAATGACCTGCTCGATGGGGTCTTCGAGGTGCTGCGGCAGGTGCGTTCCATTGATTTGAGCCAGGTTTCGGCGGTCGGCGTGAGCCTGGGTGGCAATCTCGCGGTTCGCTGCGCCGCATACGATCGCCGGATTATGTCAGTTGTGGCGGTCACCCCACCGTTCGATCCCGCGCGGTGGATCAGCCGGGCCAGTCCCTTGCTGGTGCGGCAGCTTGGCGACCTGGCGGCCTCCACGTCAGACGATTACTGGTCTGCCGTAGACCGGCTTTCGATCTACGATGTGGTGCCGCTGGTCAACGCCCCAATGCTCATCTTTGGTGCTGCCCGAGACATGGTGGTGCCTCCGGCCGAGGCCCAATTGCTTGCTTCCCGCGCGGGAGAACTGGGGACGCTGGTCTGGTATCCCACCGGCAGTCACTGCCTCTATGACGCGATTCCGGCCTGGACCAGCGAAGCTGCGACCTGGATCTCATCCGTTGCCGCTGCCCGGGCGATGGAGTACCAGGCGAGTGGGGTAGCCGATCCGCAGAGTGTCAGTGCCCTGGCACGCGAGCAGCTGTCCTTGACCGGCATGACCGAGGAAGACTTTTTCGATGACGAAGGCTCGGCGCGAATGGTCGCGCTGCCGGACATGGACTACGAGGAAGACGACATCGGCTCCTATGCCCGGGTGATCACACCGGAACCACGCACGCACGACGAGTCGGATCGTCGCCTGCCGTGAGTCAAACGTGACATAAGATTTGTATTCCCGACCTGGGTCAACCGGATGACGGGCCACGCGCCGGCGGATGGGACTGTCGGAATGCACGGTTGTCCGGGCGATCTTCCAAAGCGGTATCACTGTCGCGTTAGCCGCAGGGATGAGTGCTAGCTGTCCCACCAGCCCCGGCGCCGGAAGACGATGACCAGCCCGATGCCGGCAAGCACCATCAGGCCCAACGCGAACGGGTACCCCAGCCGCCAGTGCAGTTCCGGCATGTGGTCGAAGTTCATGCCGTAGATTCCGGCGATCAGGGCACAGACCATCAGGATGATCGACGATGCCGTCAGGATGCGCATTGTCTGGTTCAGGCGATGTGACTGGAGCGAGATTTGCAGGTCGACCATGGCCGATACCTGGTCGCGGCAGGTCTCCAGCCAGTCGTGCACTCGCAGGAGATGCCCCTGGACATCGGCGAAGTAGGGGACCATCACGTCTTCGATGATCGGAATGTCACGGCGGAGGAGCGTGTTGAGCACCGCCTCCTCGGGCGAAAGCAACCGGCGAAGCCGGAGCAGGGTACTCCGCATGTCCTGGATTTCTGCCTGGGGGTTGCGGATCGTTCCCGCGATGATCCGATCTTCCAGGTCTTCGATGCGATCCCCAATGGCATCCATCACCGGGAAGTAGCCATCCACCATCTCGTCCAGCAGGGTATAGAGGAGCTTGACGCTGGTCGGAGCCGGGTGGACCGGTTGCACCAGGTGACTTGGCGACGTACCTGGCGGCCGCTTGCGAAAGCGGTCGAGTTCTTCCCGCCAGCGCTGCTGGAGTGGTGCCAGGGACGGCAGGTCGTGACGCCTGGCGGTGATCAGGAAGCGCTCACCCACGAACATGCCCATATCGTCGGCCGCGATGGAGGTACCGGATTCCCGTAAGCCGTAGAACTCCACATACAGCATGTCGTCGAACAGCATCACCTTCGAGCGTTCCTGCTCGGAAAGTGCGCTCTCAACGGCGATACGATGGAGTCCAAGGCTGTCTCCCACATGGAGCAGTTCCTCGGGCTGGGAGACGTCGACATCGATCCAGGCGAAGGCGTGATCGGACTCAAGCAGGCGTGGGATATCCTCCAGGCTTGCAGTTACGAAATCACCGTCGCCATTCAGGCAGAGTTCGATGGTGGTCATGGAAGTCCTGCGTCACGCAAACGAGCGGCGGACGTGCCGAGCACGGTTTCAATCTGCTGCTCGGCCAACCCCACTATCCTGGGACCACAAGCGTGCCTGGCGCAAGGCAATCTCCACCACCAGGAGTATCAGTGCTCCAATCAAGGGGTACATCCACACCGGTGTCGCCACTCCTGGTGCGTTGATGGCCGTTCCGGATGTTGCAAACAGGTCGGAGCCCGGAGCTACATCGAGCGACAGTTCCGCTCCTCCGGACCGACTGGCCAGCAGGCTGAGCAGGTCATGACCGGTGCCGTTGGGGAGCCACTCCTGCGCGGGAGGAAGTGAGGCTGCCAGCATGAGTCCCTGATTGGGCAAGGTGATCGAGTAGGCTCCCGGCAGGCCATTGGGAATGACCGCTTCATAGCTTCCCGGTTTCGCCGCCTGGACAGTCACGGTGGACGACGTGCCATCTGGACCAACCACCTGGACGGTGCTGTTGGCCAGATCGACCGAATCGCTGTTCGACTCCCGCGTTTCGAGGGTCAGCCGCACCCCACCATCATCCTGCGTGAGGCTCGCCGCGACCGCCTGGTTGTCAGGATCGGGCAACGCCCAGCGCAGCGTGGCGCCCCAGAACTGGTCGTAGGCTGGCCAGTCTGACCAGGTGTTGGCGTAGTCGCTGCCGTCGTCGGCCGTCCAGGCCACCACGCGCCCCAGGCCCAGTTGCCATTTCGCCAGCAGGGGATCTCCCCGATCGGAGACGAGGTCGACCTGGGCGCCTTCCCGGCCCTCGGCAAAGTTGTAGCCGTCGATCGCGGGGATCGAGGCTGGATCAATGCCATTCAGGATCGGGCTGGCCTGCGTCTGGACGGGGGTGAATGCACCCCGCAGCACGGACTGGCTGCCGGCGTTCTGCGCCTCTTCAAAGGTGATCTGGGGGATCTCTTCCGGCGAGTTGGCGAAGTGATAGCGGCCATTGCCTGTGGTCGAGAGGTATTGCAACAGGTCGAGGTCGGCATCTGTGCCCAGCGCCACCGTCGAGAGGGTGATGTTGTCGTTGCCGAGGTCGGACACCAGCCGGGTATACGCCTCGCGTGACCCGCTGCGCGACTTGCCATCCGAGAGCAGGATGATGTGCCGGACATCGGCATCGACATTGCGCATCTGGTCGTAGCCCACCTGGAGGGCGGGATAGAGTTCCGTGCCGCCTTCGGCCGAGAGGGGAGCCAGGGCATCCTCTACCATGCCGATGTCGCCCGAGCCAGTCAGCGTCGTCATCGGCAGCGCCCAGACCGGTTCGTCGTTGAACGCAATCACGCCCAACTGGTCTCCGGCGCCCAACGCGCTTGCCGCCGTCACCACCCCGTTCTTCGCCAGGTTGATCTTGGAGGTCGATCCTTCGCGCGGATCGTAGCTCATCGACCCCGAGCGGTCCATGATGATCAGCACCGCCACCGATGGACGCCGCTGGCCATCGACCACCTTGACCGTGACTGGCATCGCATCTTCCAGCGGCGTTCCCGCGTACGAGCCCGGGCCATAGGCGGCGGAGCCACCAATTACGATCAGACCGTTGCCGTCGCGGGTGTGCTCGACCAGGGTCGATTGCTGGTCCGTGCTGAGGTCCCAGGCTGGGACGTTGTTGAGGAACACGGCGTCGATCCCGGCCAGGTCGCCACTCCGGAACGGGACCTGGTCCGGTGTCACCACCTGCACCAGTGCACCCTGGTTCTCGAGCGCCGTTTGCAAGCGGGAGGTGTCGGCGCCGACCGGTGAGACCACCAGTACCTGCGGCTGGTCTCGGACCACAAAGCCAAGCCAGCCACCGTTGTTGCCCGGAATCCGGTCGATATCGGTGG
Organism: uncultured Sphaerobacteraceae bacterium; assembly: GCA_964574825.1. Lineage (GTDB taxonomy): Bacteria > Chloroflexota > Chloroflexia > Thermomicrobiales > UBA6265 > JACCYX01. Next base: position 17,808 of record CAZNQC010000028.1, read on the forward strand.
AGCCGCGCACGACCAGGTCCACGGTGTGGAATCCGGGCGGTGCTGCCGGCAGTTCGATCTGGATCATATTCGTGCCTGGCGCCAGCGTGAGATCCAGGGTTTGGACTGGTTCACCGTCCACCAGGACGTCCAGTGTGGCCGAACCGCCTCCGCCAGCCGCGACATGGGCGATCAGGTGCACCGGTTCGCCCTGCCAGGTGGAGGTGGGGCCGTCGACGCGTTCGATCCGCAGGTCACCGGCATCGATCCCGGGCAGCGGCACGACATCGATCACGACGCCGTCTGCCCGCGCCTGGTCGACCTGTTCGATCGCGTGTCCAGTCGTCTCCTCACCGTCCGAAAGCACCACGATATGCCGGTTGTCGCCGACCGGAAGCGAGCGGGCCAATGTCAGCGCCGAGGCCAGATCAGTGCTCTCTTCGAGAGCATCCGACGTTTGCCAGTCATCTCCCGCCGTTGACGCTGCCGACGGTGGAACAGCCAGGTTGGGTGTCGAGCCGAAGGTGACGATTGCCGCATCCTGGTCGGTTCCGGCTTGCGCGAGCGCCTCGTTGACCCAGGCATTGGCGGCATCAGCGGTTGATTGCTGAATGCTGGCCGAACGGTCGACCACGAAGATAGTCGTGGCATTGCGCGCGCCCTGCACGATCACCGGGCCGGCCAGCGTCACGACCAGCAGGACCAGCACCATCCCCCGCATGGCATCGAGCCAGGCGGGCGTGTTCCGCCGGTAGGCGGCTCGCCCCAGCACCAGGAACACCGGGATGACAAGCAGCCACCACCACCGGTCCGGGTGTGCGAAGGACAGGCTCCAGTTCATCATGTGGCCCCTCCTCTCTTGACGGTCCACTGCCGGAGCCGGTTGCGGAGCGGCGAGGCGCCCTGAGCGCGGGAAACGAGCCATTCGACCGCAATCACCACCAGCGCCAGTCCGGCCAGCAGCGGCCAGAGATCGGACTGCGCCGGCGTCCCTGTGGTCGTTGACGTGTTGGTATCTCCACCGGCCAGGAGCGCGGGTAAGTCAGGGTTCGGCCGCAGGTTCGACTCCGCCAGGCTGCCCGCATTGACGACCACCTGGTATTGCGCCAGTTCCTGGGCTGCCGCCGACTGCTCGGTCAGTGTGTAGATGCCGCTGCGCCCGGTTTCCCGCACCACCACCGGCTCACCGGCCGTCACCGGCAGGACAGTTTGCTGGTCGATGGGGTTTGTCACCACCAGCGAGCTGGCAGCGGGGTTGGCCGCGATCACCAGGGTGTCGCCTACGGCGATCGCGCTCGGTATCGTCGGGGTCGTCAGACTCTCGACGCTCCGGGCAATCAGGATCGGGAACGTTACGCGCTGGGTGATGTTGGAGGTGGCGAGATCGAAGCCCAGCGCTACATACGGCAGGTTCTGAACTTCTCCCTGCCAAACCAGTGGGCCGCTGTCGCTACCGGCCGAGCCCCGCACCAGCACGCTCTCTGTTTCGGTCAGTTGGTAGATCGGGGTGCTGCCAAACGTGACTCCGGTGAAGTCGACCCCCTGCAACATGTCGTTGGTGGCGTCGATCCGTTCGACGACCGGAGCATTGAGGACCCCGGACGTGCTGAAGAGGTTGTCGAGCGGTAGGGGCCGGACAAAGAGCAGCGGTGTGAGCGGGATGTCGTCGGCACTCGGGCTGGTTCCTTCGAATACGGTCAGATCGTAGGTGGTGGCCAGGGCGCGAATGCCGGGCGTGGAGGCGGGAAACGTGTCGACGGTTGCATCCGGCATTGCCGCCAGGGCGCGCTCGAGTGGACCTGGCGTGTCGCTGATCAGGAGGATGTTGAGGCCAGTCGCACCGGCCTGGTTGATCAGCAACCGGGCTGTGTTGTCGGCCTGGAACGGGTCGCGGACGTCGATCGTGACGCTGGCCGAGCGGGTGCCGAGGGGGAGGGTGAGTTCCACCGGTCGGGTTTCACCTGCCGCCAGGTCGAGTTCCGAGGTCACGATGTCGACCCCGTCCGCCTGGACATGGTAGGGAAGGCGCACCGGATCGCTCGCAAACGAGGTCAGGGAAAAGGAGAGGCGAAAGGCGCCATCGGTGCCCGGCAGGCTTTTCGATCCGATGGCGGTGACGGCCGCGTTCGGGAAGGACTCGTCATAATCACCGACCGTCGTCAGCGAGATGGGTGCGCCAACTCGCTCGGCCACCCCCCGGTCGGCGGTGAGGGCTCCGTCACTGACGACCACGACCCGGTTGTCCCGGTCTGGCAGCAGCAGATGCGAGGCCAGCCCCAGTGCGGCGTCGAGATCGGCCAGGCCACCCGGCGCGTTCATGGCCCGCAAGCGGGTTCGCACCTGGTCGACCTGGGGGGCGGTCGACGCCGAGAGTGTTTCCGGTTGGGTGGCAGTCACGATCACGGTGATCACGTCACCGCTCTGCCAATCGTCGAGGTGCGTCACGACCTCGTTGCGCCCGAGGTCCCAGCGCGTGCGCGAATCGCCTTCACGGGCTTGCGCGAGCATGCTGGTCGACCCGTCGAGGATGAGGATGGTGTTCGCGGGGTCGGTGCGTTGGGAGGCGATGCCCGGAATGGCGTCGAGGACAGGTCGCGCCAGGGCGAATGCGATCGCCAGGGCTGCCAGCACCTGGAGGACAAGCGGCAAGGTGATCGGTGGCATCTGGATCCGGCGCCTGTCCGAATGCTCCGCCTCGACGGCATCCCAGAACCGCAGGGAGGGGAGGGCGACGTTGGGCGGTGTGCGGCGTCGCATGTGAATGATCACGATTGCGACGGCGGCGGCAACGGCCAGCAATCCCAGGGGGGCGAGCATGGCGAATCCAGCCATCACGACACCATCCCCACGTTTCGCAACAGCCGGATCATGGCCTGGTCAACCGGGATGTCGGTAGAGATCGGGACGTGCAGGGAGCGCGCGCCGCCGCCCAGCGTCGCCAGGCTCTCCTGCCAGGCGGCCCGCCGCTCCCGATACCGCGCCAACGATGCCTCATCCGTGCGGATCGGCAGCTGTTCACCGGTTTCCAGGTCGCGGGCCCGGTGGGTGCGCACCAGTGCGGGCAGGAGTGACGGATCTTCCTCGGCCGGATCGGCAATCTGGAGGAGCATCACCTCCCACCCCCGGCCGATTGCTCCCTGCATTGCGCGTTCCAGGTCCCCCAGGTCGACCGACAGGAAGTCCGAGACGATCAGCAGAAGGCCAGGGCGGCGCCGTTCGAAGACCAGCCGGCGAATGGCGGCTACCAGGTCCGCTTCGTGCTGGGCGTGGAGGCGTTCCAGCCAGGCGAGCATCGAGCGGGTGTGCGAACGTCCCTGCACGGGTCCGTATCGGCGCTGGGCATCGGATCCGATTGGGGTGATCGAGACCCGGTCGAAGTGCCAGAGCGAGAGATAGGCCAGGGCGCCGGTCAACTGAAGTCCCTGGCGGAGCTTGGTGGGGAGATCCGGCGAACTCGACCAGTCCATCGACCGGCTGACATCGACCAGCAGATGCACGTCGAACTCGGCCGTGATTTCACTTTCGCGCACATACAGGCTGTCGAACCGCGCGTAGACGCGCCAGTCGATTCGCCGATAGTCGTCACCAACCGTGTAGGCCTTGAAATCGGCAAACTCGGGGGAGGGTCCTTTCCGCAGCGAGCGATGTTCGCCCGTCAGCCCGGTTCGCGCCAGGCGGCGGGACTGAAGGATGACGCGGCGCAACCGGGCCAGCACGTCGTCGGTGAAGAGGGGAGTGACGGCGGTCTGGTTCATGGCAGTGGCCAGTCGAAGTAGTCGCGCACGATGTCCCGCAGCGACGGGGGAACGCGGTTGCTGTCCGGTCCGGCCTCGCCCTGGTTGCTGGTGCTCAGGTCGCCGCTGGCGGTTGTGGAATCCGAGCCCGAGCCGGTGCTGGACGTGCCGGAGTCGCCCCCGGATTGCACGCTTTCATCCGAGGTCCCCTGCAGTTGGAGCGAGGATGTGCCGGACGAGGTTGAACCCGTGCCTGTGCTGCCGTCGCTGTTGCCATCGCCGGGTGGCGGGTCGCCGGCTTCACCGACTCCCGGCTGTTCAGCCTCTTCCAGTTGCTCGCTGTCGGCATTCGCCGCCCCATCTGCCGGTTCGTCGGTCGTGCTGGTGGTCGAATTTCCCGATCCGGCGCCGGAACCCTGCGACGCACTGGACGTATCGCTTTCGGAACTGGAATCCGTTGACGACTGGCCTGGGGCACCCTGCGACGATGATGTGCTGGATCCTTCGCCCTCGCTGCCGTCGCCCTCGTTCGCCTCGGAGCCGCCTTCCGACTCGTCCGAGGCCGCAGAGCCGGCTCCTTCGTCGGACGATCCGTTCGACTGCTCGTCCCCGGATGAACTTGACTGTTCGCCCTGCTGTTCCTGGTTGACCACGCCGGGTTTGGCCGAGGCACCGTCGCCCGGGTCGGTGCCCTGTTGAGCGCCGGACTGCTCGCCGCTGGACGACTGGCTGGACTGCTGGGTGTCACCAGGATCACTGGCGTCGCTGGATGACTCCGACTGGCTCGATGACCCACTGGACCCGGTCGCCTCGTCCAATTCCTGCGAGAGCGATTCCTGCGACTCCACATTGCTGCCTGTCTCCTCCACTTCGGTGGCGAGGTTGTTCAGTGCATCTTCGGCCGCCGGACCGCCTTCGCGGAGGGCTTTGGCTGTCTCCCTGGTAGCTTGCGCCAGTTTGGGATTGCTGTCAGACATCTGGTCAGCGGCCTGGTCGAGGTCGTCGGCCATGGCGTCGCGTTCAGCCTGGTTCATGGTTGAGGCTGACTCGGCGGCCGTGCGCAACAGATCGGCCGCTTCAGCGTAGTTCTCGTTGGCGATGGCGTCGGCGGCTGGTTTGGTGACCGGATACTGTGCGAGGGCCTCGCCCAGGACGCCCAGATCTTCCCGGGCCTGCTGCGAGGTGCGGCCACGTTCCTGGATGTCGGCAATCGAGGCCTGGGCGTCACTGGGAGCATCGGACACCGGTGGGGGCTGAACTGGTTGCTCCCGTGCGGCCATCCGCTCGCTGGCGAGCAGGAACTGCGGCACCGGTGCCTGGTTGAGTGGTGCAATCCGGGTGCTGGACACGCCCATCAGCATCAGCGTCACCAGCGCCCCCGCCAGCAACAGGCACAGCATTACTTCGCGGACCGGTATCCAGGTCGAGCGGGGGATTTCGGGCAGCACGTCGTCGAGGCTGTTGGCGGCGTCCGCCAGCTGGATGCGGGAGATTCGAGTGTTGGAGAGCGGACGCTCGAAGGCCGACACCATTCGTTCGCGCAGGCCGAAGGTCTGGTCCAGCATGCGAATGGTTTGCGCGCGGTTTGGCCAGACCAGCCAACCATGGATCACGCCGCCCACCACGCCGAGCACCAGCAGTCCGGCCGCCATCTGCAACGATGGCAAGTGGATGGCGGTGAACGCCGCGATCACCGCCCAGATTGCGATCGCGCCCAGGCCAATTGCAATACCCCGCAACACGGAGCCAATGAACCAGGAAATGCCAAACGTGCGCGTCAGCCGGTCGATCCGGGTTGTGAGATAGATGCCGGCGGGATCTTCCAGCGGCGAGCTGGTTGAGGCCTGCCGTTTCCAGGTCCAGCGTGGAGGAGGGGCAACGCTGCCGATCCAGAATGGGAACCAGAGGGTGAGCCAGAGTGCCCACCAAGGGTCACGGCGATAGGTGGCGACAGTGGTTTGCAATGCCCGGCGTGCAGCCTGGGCCACGGCTCGCACGGTCCGCGCTGGATCGAACCGGGCTCCCTCGGTGCGGGGTCGGTAGATGCTTTCCATCGCCTACCTCGCCTCCAGGTGCGGCACGGGGGCCTTGCGTGGTGACGGCCAGCGCAGGCGTGCCGGGTGCCGCAGCCAACCCCAGGCGATCAGCCAACCCGCCAATCCGACCACGATGGCCGAGAGCAGGTAGACCATGCGCCAGATGCGCGTATCGATCGTGCTCACCAGGGCGGCGGCTGCGGTTCGGCCTTCTTCGTCGCCCAATGAGGCGTAGGCATCACCAGCAGCCAACGCGTCTCCTCGCGCCTGGGCGGCGGAGAACCAGCCGTCACCGGCTTCCTGGGCGGCTGCGAGTTGGGCGTCTGCATCCATGCCGGTGGTCGCCAGCGTTCGATAGCGTTCGATGGCCGTGTCGGGCCGGTGTTCCGGCGGCAGCACGGCATAGAGGGCCTCCGCCTGGGTCAGATAGGTCATGGCACTGGTGTAGTCATGGCCGTTGAGCGATCGTTCCGCCTGTTGCATCAGCCCATCGGCCTGCAAGCCGACGGCACACTGCGCCAGCAAGGCCTCGACCCGGCTGAGACCTGCCGTGTCGCCAATGTCCGTGAAGAGGCGTTGGGAGCGCTCGGCTTCGGCGGTGGCTGCCTCGTAGGCGCCGCGGGCGAAGAGACTTTCGGCGCGGGAGATATCGAAGGCCGCGGCGGCATTCTCCCGCCAGCCGCTGGCGAACCAGCGGGGCAGGAACGTCTCCCATGGTGCGTGCAGCGCGTCCGATGTCTGGCCGAACGATGCCGCCAGGTTGGTGTCGAGATCGGTTGATGTGCCGTAGGCGGTGACCAGGGTGCGCAGGCCGATCACGCCGTAGCGTTCGGCGAGGAAGGCGACCAGGGCATACCCGTTGGCGGTGCGCTCTTCGGCCGAGAGAGTCTCCGGTTGGTTGGCGACGATCTCGGGCCAGGTCGGGAGCGTTCCCGCCTGGTCGAGACCCTGCACCAGCGAGCCCAGCCGGGCCTGGGTGGCCACGACCGGTGTTTCGAGGTAGCGCGCCAGACCCGCGGCCAGACCTTCCGGGACCTGGCCAGATCCGGCCTGTTGCATGAATGCCCGGGCCAGGATGTTGCGCAGCACGTTGTTGGCC
>CAZNQC010000029.1:0-11473 GCA_964574825.1 uncultured Sphaerobacteraceae bacterium
GGAGAAATTACTCGTTCGTACACTGCGGCGGCTGGCATGGGCGACGATATGGGGCGTTGATGGGCGCTAACTTGCCAGCGGCACCGTGAAGCGAAAGGTGGTGCCCTCGCCGCGGGTACTTGTCACGGCGACATTGCCGCCATGGGCGCGCACCAGTTGCTGAACGACGCTGAGCCCAAGCCCACTGCTGTCATCATGGCGGGCACCGCGTTCGGCCTGGTAGTACCGCTCGAACACCAGGTCCAGTTCGTCGTCCGGAATGCCGTTGCCGGTGTCGCTGATCGCAACTTCCAGATACGGGCCGGTGACCGCGCCCTGCACCACCACCAGGCCCCCTTCTGGTGTGTGCCGCAGGGCGTTGTAGATGAGATTGTTCAGCACCTGGCGGATGCGAATGGGATCGGCGTGGACTGGCGGCAGGTCGCTGCTCACCAGCGACTCGATGGCCACCCGCGACTGCGACCAGGCGAGATCCTGCACGCCGTTGACGGCTTCATCCGCCAGGTCAGCAAAGCTGAACGTCTTGCGATCGAGCCGCAGCCCGAGTTCCTGGCCCCGGGTGACCGTGAACAGATCGGAAACCATGCGTTCCAGCATTTCGCTTTCGCGCTGGATCAGGTGCAGTGCTTCCTTGAGCTCGTCACTCGACTGCGCCGGGAAGTCCATTTGCCGCTCGACGGTGCCCTGGATGATGGTGAGTGGGGTGCGGAGCTCGTGGGAGACATTCGAGATGAAGGCCCGGCGCATCCGCTCGTTGGTTTCGATGGTCGAGGCCATCTCGTTGAACCGTTCGGAGACACGGCCGATCTCGTCCGGCTTGGTCACCGCAACGCGGGTGCCGAGTTCGCCTTCGGACATGGCATCGGCCGCGCCGGCCAGATGTTCGAGCCGGCGGGAGATGGAGCGGGAGCGCCACCAGCCAAACGGAATCGCCACGATGATGGCCGGAATGGCGACAATCGAGATGAGACGGATGAACTCGATTGCCTGGCTGCGGAGCAGGTCGCCCCGCGAGGAGAAGCCCAGGACATCCCAGATCGGGTTGCCTTCCAGCACGAGATAGGCAACGACCTCGCCGTTGGCGTCGATCAGCGGGTAGGCGGCTGATGTCCGGTCATCCAGCACCGCCATCGACGACAGACTGCTGGTCGCCGGGTCGGCCTGGCCCTGGAGCATGAGGGAACGGGCTGCCACCTCGCGGGTGGTGCTGCGGTCGAAAGTCGAGATGTTTTCGCCTGGCGCGGCCCAGGCCAGATTGTCGCTGGCGAGAATTGTGCCGTCCGGATCGACGATCGCGGCATGGGCGATCCGAGGCACACCTCCGGTGCCGAACGAGTCGAAGCCTGGTATCGCGCCGGAGACGATGGCGTTGAGCCGGGTTGTCAGGGCGAGGTTGGCGGCGGCAGGATCGTCAGTGAGGGTGTCGCGGACATCGTCGGGATCCAGCCATTGCCCATAGGCACGGGTGACTTCGCCCAGTGCTCCGTCAATCGCCAGTTCATCGGTGCCTAGCCAGCGGCCGAGAGGTGGCCAGAAGATCATGGCGTAGAGCACGCCCAGCAGTAACGCCGCGGTGACGACCGCCATGGCGACATAACTTACGGTCAGATTGATGGCGGTGCGCTGGCGGATGAGACGCAGGGGCGTGACGAGCCAGTACAACAGCCGGTAGGGGATGCTGGAGTCGTCTGGCAGACGGGGACCGTTGAGGAGGACGGTCATGCGGGCGGGGAGGCGTCGGGGCGCTCGTACTTGTAGCCGACACCCCAGAGCGTGACGATGCGGTCGGCAATCGAACCGTTGCCGCCGAGCTTGCGGCGTAACCGCTGAATGTGCGTATCGACGGTGCGTTCGAATCCCGAGTAGGTATCTCCCCAGAGGCGGTCGAGCAGGTAATTGCGGGAGAACACGCGGCCAGGGTGGGAGGCCAGGAGGTAGAGGAGATCGAACTCGCGAGCAGTCAGCACGATGGAGGTTCCATCGGCCAGGACATCGCGACCGGCAGGGTTGATGGCCAGGCCGGGATGGTCGATCGGGGCGGTGCGATCGTCCCGGGTGCGGGATTCGTCCCGCATCATGTCGACGCGGCGAAGGATGGCGGTGACCCGGGCCTGGAGCTCCCGCATGGAAACCGGTTTGGTGATGTAGTCATCGGCGCCGAGTTCCAGCCCCAGCACCTTGTCGATTTCGGTGGACTTGGCCGTGAGCATCACGATCGGGGTGATGCGGTCCTGGCGGATGCGCCGGGAAATCGTGAGGCCGTCGACATGTGGCAGCATCAGGTCGAGGATGATGAGATCCGGGTTGAGACGTACTGGTCCGGTGAGGCGCTGGAGTGCCTCCTGCCCATCGGTGATGATGTCGACCTCGTGTCCATTGTCGCGCAGTGCCTGTGAAATGAGACGAGCAAGGTCACGCTCGTCTTCGACTACCACAATATGAGCCATTCCCCACCGTACCCCGATCCCGCATGCGGCTGCCTCCGAACGCCGGTCGACCGGTTCGGCAGCACGATGCAGGGATATTTTATCCGTTCGGTCCAGTGGGGCTGGGAGAGGAGGTGAGGCCGCGGTGGTTATGGGCTGGGAACCGCGGCCTCGGAAAAGGGGGAGGGGAGATAAGGATTGGGGGGAATCCTTCGCATCGTCGAGAAGGAAAGCGGGGCAACGGGCTGTCGCTACCTGGTTCCGCGTCGTTTCCGACGACACCTTCAGATTAGCGGGAGGGTGCCGAGGAAGTGCGGCGGGAGTTTCACGAAAGTGTGTCGATTCGCGGTTTCCATCACCGCCCACCTTCACCTTCGCTCAACCATCCAACACAACAATTGCTTGACAGTGTACGTACAGCATGGCAGGATGGTGCCCAGGATGGAAATCAGGTGAAAGGACGTTTGGACGGGTTTCGGGTGCCGACCGCTGGTGCGTGGCGAAAGAGTCCATGTTGGCGAAGTGGCCAACGGGCGGCGTACACTTGGCCGTGGATTATCTGCCAGCGCACCGAGCTGGAGAGGGTTCGGATTCCAGGTCTTGCTGGTTGACCCTCGAGGTTACACCGCGATCGAATTCGGATCGCATGCACGAAGTCATGAAGCATTCGCTGACTGAGGTGCACCCAAAAGCCTGTTTCAGACGTTTACGAAGGTGTGACGACGGCCAGCTCTTTCGGGAGCGGTGTCAGGCGGCCCGTGAAGCCGCCCCGCTGGGACACTCGTGCCGTCTGCCCAGGTTTCACGTCGCCGCGCTTTCGGCCATTACGCGTTGATGTCCGAAGCGCTGTTCCCGGGAATGAGAGAGCACACGCCGCATGGTTCAATCGACTGCGCAGCCCGACCCGTCATCCGCCCTCGCTCCTGAGCTCCATCCCGCAGGCCTTGGTGCCTGGGGAAGTACTGCTCTGGGGCGTGTTCGCCGGAGCATCCTGCCCGATCAGGATGATGGCTATGCCGCAACCCCGCAGTCGGGTGGACAGAAGTCCACCGGCGCGCGCGTGCTTGCGCTGCTGCCGAAGATCGTTCTGGCCCTGACCGCGGTGCTGCTGCTGCTGGCGATTGGCCTGTTCGCGTTCCGCGCGCTCTATAGCGACCGCATCTACCCTGCGGTGGTGGTTGGTGACGTCAATGTCGGCGGCATGACCCCGGTCGAAGCCCAGGCAGCGCTGGTCGATCGCGCTACCCAGCTCGAAATCAGCACCATCTCCTTCTCCTATGGCGACCAGGTGTGGACTCCGACCCTGACCGAGATTGGCGCCACGGTCCACCTGCAGGACTCCCTGGCCGACGCCCAGGCACTGGGCCGGACCGGAGACGCCGTCGATCGCCTCGCCTTTACCGGTGAACTCCTTCAGCAGGATCAGATCGTGCCGCTGGAAATCACGGTCGACCAGCAGGTGCTCAATGCCTGGTTCGACAAGGTCGATGCCGACATCGACCAGTTCGCGGTCAATGCCGCCGTCGTGGTGAATGGTTCGGAGATCACGATTTCACCCGACGCCGATGGCACCGTGGTCGATCGGGCGGCGGCATCGAACCAGATCATGACGGCACTCTCGGAGTTGACCCCGATCAACGGCGAGATTCCGACGATGGTCGATGTGCCGGAGATCAAGGCGGCAGACCTGAATGCCGTCAAGGATGAGGTCCAGGTTGCGGTCTCGACGCCAATTCGGGTCACCTTCGAAAACCAGTCGTGGTTGATCGAAGGCGAGACCCTGGCCAAGTACGCCTCCGCCCAGACCGTAATCGAGAACGGTCAGCCAGTCGCCAAGTTGAGCCTCGACACCGAATCCCTGGCTGCCGATCTGCGGGGAGAGTTCGGCCCGAAAATCAATCGATCGCCGGTCAATGCCCGCGTCGGCTGGAATGACCGGTTGGTGTCGCTGGATGACAGCGTGACCGGGATCGAGTTGCGCTCGACGGCGTTTGCCAAGGCGTTGGAGGAGAGCTTCCTCGACGGCCACCAGCGCGTGGAAGTACCGGTGGTGGAAGTCCGGCCGACGATCGATTCCGAGAACCTCGACGCACTGGGGATCAAGGAACTGCTGGGCCGCGGCGACTCGATGTTCTACAACGGGACCTGGGCGCGCAACGAGAACATCATCGTTGCCACGAAGTTGCTGAATGGGGCGTTGGTGCCCCCCGGCGGGACGTTCTCGTTCAATGCCGCAATTGGTGAAATCACCGCCGACAAGGGCTACCAGGTCGCGTCGGTGGTGATTGCCGAGCAGGTCGGCAAGGACATCGGCGGCGGTGTTTGCCAGGTTTCGACGACGGTGTTCCGGGCGGCACTGATGGCCGGGATGCCGATTGGTGAGTGGCATCCGCACACCTATCGGTTGCCTGGCTACGAGGGCGCCAACTGGCCGGCCGGATTCGATGCCTCCATCCTTCAGGGTGGCGACGACCCCCAGTACTGGGGTGACTTCAAGTTCGAGAACTACACCGATTCCTGGTTGCTGGTTGAATCGTGGACCAGTGGCGAAACGATGACGGTCAACATCTATGGCACCAGCGATGGCCGCGAAGTCGATCTGGCAGCGACCGGACTGATGAACAACGGTGACGCAGCGTTCACGCGGACGATTTACGACGCCAACGGCGAAGTAGTCGCCGAGCGGTACTTCTATTCCGATTTCAAGACCTGATCGGAAGCGGGACGGAGGATACCTCCCGACGGCAGATTCAGGCCGGATCCAGGTGAGCGGGGCACCCTTTTGAGGGTGTCCCGTTTTCCGTTTCGCGGCCCGCTCTGGTGTACTATCGTGCGGAGACAGAAGCGTTGATCGGGGAGATCACCTGCAGCAATCCCGTTCCCGGGCAAGGCCGCCGATATCCCATGCCTCATTCGATCACGCGATGCCATCAACTGGTGTAGCCGTCGCCGTGGTGTGGACGACGGGCTGCATCGCCCAAGGGAAGGGACCCCATTCACATGCCCGATCACGCCCATGACGACAAGCCCAGGTCGGACTTTGGCCGCCTTGCAACAACCCGCTCCAGTCGCCGCGTCGTCCTCAAGGCTGCCGCTGGGGTCGCCGCGCTTGCGGCTTCCGGCATAAGTGCGGTTCCCGACGCGGGACGACGACCGGTTGCGGCCCAGGAGGTAGGCGGCACCCGCGCTGGCACCTTCGTTCCGGCCGAGCATGACATCTCCGCCAGCGATGCCGCCCAGGGGAGCTGGGTCACCTGGGAAGCCAGCTATCCCTTCTGGGCGCTAGGCGCGAGTTGGCCGGAGACGGTTGGGCGCTGGCCTATCGTGGCTGTGCAGTTGAGTGCCGATGGCGACTCCTGGACCGATACCATCGACATGGCCGCCAACACTGAAGATGGTGGCCAGCCGACACGCGACAACCGACTCTTCACGCCGTTGGCCTTTACCGATGGAGCGCGCTACGTGCGGTTCCAGACGATCGATTCGGACAGGAGGGCTGGCGAAGTCGAGGGTCTCACGTTCGTCTATATCGATCCGACCGATGGCCCATGGGAAGAAGACATCCAGCCCGTCACTCCCACCGGAGCCATGGCGCGGCTGATGAATGACGACACGATGGCGCCGCCGGAAATCATCACGCGCGAGCAGTGGGGCGCCAACGAGAACTGGCGATTCGATACCTACGGCGAGATCTGGCCACCGGAATACGAAACCGTCAGCCACATCATCATCCATCACACCGCAACGGCGAACCGGCCCTCCGATGTGCCGAACGCCATTCGCTCCATCTACTACTACCACGCCGTCGAACAGGGTTGGGGCGACATTGGCTACAACTACCTGGTGGACCACAACGGGCGCATCTATCAGGGGCGCTACGGCGGCCAGGATGTGATCGGCGGCCACTCGTACCAATTCGCCATCGGGTCGTCGGGCATCTCCACCATCGGCAACTTCATGACCGTCGACATCTCGGAGGCGGCAAAATCCGCGCTGGTGTCGATCGTGGCGTGGGTGGGGCGCGACCTCGACCCGTTGGGCGAGGCAGATTTCTGGGAAGCACCCGACCTGCCGATCATCGCCTCTCACCGCGACGTCAACTCCACCACCTGTCCGGGCGACCGGCTCTGGAATGACCTGCCGGAGCTCAGGACGCTGGTCTCACAGACGCTGCAGGAAGGTGTGCTCGATACCGGGCTGCCAGCGGGCATCGTGCCGGGTGACCGAGTGCGGGTGCAGACGGACGATGGAAGCGCGTTGAACCTGCGATCGACGGCCAACGGCACGGTCAGCGGCAGCCTGCCCAACGACGCCCTGGCCTGGGTGATTGACGGTCCGACCAAGCTGGACAACGGCAATTGGTACCGGCTGCAGGCAGTCGATGGCGGGACGATCGGGTGGGCGATTGCCCAATTCCTGATCGTCGATCCGCCGCCAATCCCTGGCGGTTCGGATGGCGATTATCCGTTTGGCTTGAATCTGCGCGTGCTCGACACGGTCAACATCCGCCGGTCGCCGAGCGTAACCGCCGGGATTGTCGGCACGGCCATGCCCAACAGCTGGGCGCACGTCATGGCGGGTCCGGAGGTGGCCGGCGGCTGGGAGTGGTACCAGATTCGACACCAGACGATTGGTGACGGGTGGGTGATCTCAACCGCGATTGCCCCGGCACCGCTCAATGAGAATCCAACCGCGAAGTTCGAAGTCGGCGATACCGTTCAAACCACAGCCAGCGCCAGCATCCGGCCACGGCCAGGCATTCCGCAACGGCCGATTGCAACGGCGGCATCCGGAAGCCAGCTGGTGATTTCCCAGCCGCCGATCGAGGTGACCGGCTACATCTGGTACGGCGTCTACAGCGAGAGCTATGGCGGCGGCTGGATGGTGGAGGACTATCTGCGCGAAGTCGGCCCCCCGCCGGCCGGCAAGTTCGACATCGGCGATTCGTTCCGCGTGACGCAGACGACCAACCTGCGGTCGACGCCGTCGACGTCAGGCAGTGTGATCACGACCATGTCGGCCGGAGCGACGGGCTCGGTCGTCGGCGGTCCGCGCACGGCGAACGGCTACACCTGGTGGCAGGTGACACTGACCAGCGGCACGACCGGCTGGTGTATCGAAAACTGGCTGGTCGAAACCACGGGCACGACGACACCTCCGCCATCGGGTGGCAAGTTCGATATTGGCGACACCGTGCGGGTGACCGAGCGCCTGAACCTGCGGACATCGGCCTCGACCTCGGGTGGAGTGGTTGTGGTGCTTCCGGTTGGCGCCACCGGCACCGTGCTGGCAGGGCCTTCCACGGGCAGCGGCTACACCTGGTGGCAGATCCAGACCAGCCAGGGGACAGGTTGGGCCGTGCAGGATTGGCTGACCGAAACCTCCGGCGGAGGCACGACCTCCACCACGACGACGACCACCACAACGACCACCCCGGCGCCCGGCACTGGCAAGTTCGACATTGGGGACGGCGTGCGTGTCACCGAACGCCTCAATCTGCGAACGTCCGCTTCGACATCGGGCGGTGTTGTGGTGGTGTTGCCGGTGGGGACGACCGGAACGGTGCTGGCAGGTCCATCGACCGCCAATGGCTACACCTGGTGGCAGATTCAGACGAACCTGGGGACTGGTTGGGCCGTGCAGGACTGGCTGACCGAGACATCGGGTGGAGGCTCAACAACGCCGCCACCGGCATCTACCAAGTTCGAGGTGGGAGACGTGTTCTACGTGAACGCGAACGCCAACCTGCGTAGTGCGGCTGGAACCGGCAACTCGGTTGTTGCCACCCTGCGGGTGAATGAAGTCGGAACCGTTTCCGGCGGACCCACCTGGGCCAACAACATCTGGTGGTGGCAGGTCTCGATCGGCGGAACGTCGGGCTGGGTCGATGAATCGGTCATGACGCTGGGTGAGCCGCCCAACAACCCGGGTTCGGGCATTGCGGTGGGCTCGACGGTCCGCGTGACCGAGCGGGCGAACCTTCGCTCCGGCGCCGGGATCAACAACGGCGTCGTGGCCGTGATGGTGCCCGGCAACAGTGGCAGCGTGCTGGCCGGTCCGAGTTCGGCGAATGGCTACATTTGGTGGCGTGTCCAGTTCAGCAACGCCACGGGCTGGATCATCGAGGATGTGCTGTCCACTGGCAGCGGCACGACCACCTCGGCGCCGAGCGGCTACCCAGCCGGGACGGCAGTGCGGGTGACCGACACCAACGTCCGGCTCCGATCGTCGGCCAGCACGAGCGGTGGTGTATTGCTCGTGTTGCAGTCCGGCACCCGATTGACGGTGGTCAGCGGGCCAACCAGTGGTAGTGGTTACCAGTGGTACCAGGTGCGCACCACGGGGGGCACCACCGGCTACATTGCCGCCGACTTCATCACCCGGGTCTGACCGGTCCAGACATTTCATTACCAGGAAGCCCCATCGCCTGCTCGCGATGGGGCTTCTGGTTGCGAGTGGGATCTACTCGACGAGCCAGCCCTCGCGGACGGAGATGCCGAGACCGGGCGCATCTGGCGGTCGGATCGAGCCGTGCTCGGGGACCGGCGCGCCTTCCAGGTAGGGGAAGAGCGGGCGAATCGGGTTTTCCTCACCCTCGTTGCCAACCACGACCCACTCGGCGAGCGGGCAATTGACCTGCGAGGTCATGAAATGCACGCCCCAGGGATGCAGACCACCTCCGTGCGGAATCACGTCCAGGCCCCAGGCCGAGGCCATGGCGGTGATCTTGCGGGCCTCGCTGATGCCGCCGACCCACATCAGGTCGGGCTGCAGGATGTGGCAGCAGCGGCGGGAGATCAGCTCCTTGAAGCCCCAGCGCGTGTATTCGTGTTCGCCGGTCGCGATCGGCACCTCCGATTTGGCCGTGATTTCCGCATACCCCTCGTAATCGTCGGGCTGCAGGCTCTCCTCGATCCAGCGCACGCGGAAGGGCCGCATCTCGCGGGCCATCCGCAGGGTGTAGTCGACATTCCAGGCCATGTAGCAGTCGAGCATGATCTCGCCATCGGGGCCGATGATGTCGCGGGTGCGCTCGATCAGTTCGAGGTTCGCCTTCATGCCGGTCCAGCCATCGACCGGGCCGTGGGGCATCGCCAGCTTGAATCCGGTGAAGCCGAGCCTGTGATAGAAGGCGACATCGTTGCCAGTGGAATAGACCGGCAGGGCATCCTTCGTCTTCCCGCCGAGCAGGTTGTAGACCGGTTGGCCAGTCGCCTTGCCAATGATGTCCCACAGCGCGATGTCGATGGCGCTGATCGCCATGATCGGCAGACCCTTGCGGCCGTAGGGCAGGGACGAGCGGAACATCTGATCCCAGAGCATCTCGATGTCGAAGGGATTCTTGCCGACCAGCAGATGTCGGAGGTGCCCCTCGATGATGGCGCGTCCACCAGCAGGCACCGGGCCGCCAATGCCGATGATGCCGTCGTCGGTGACGACCCGAACCAGCAACTCCGGTCCCCATTTGGCGCCCCACGACGAGCGTTTGGCCTTGTACTCGGGATAGATCGACATTGGATTCGCGACCAGGGATTCCGACAGCCATGACTTCGGTTTCTCGTCGTCCTGCCTGGTTGCATTCACGAGCACGTCGGTGATGCGCATGGTGGTAGACTCCCGCCCGGTTGTGGTGCGTACGCAAGGGTGTGCGCGCTCATTATTGCCAGGACGGGGCGCCGCGCAAGATGCAGCAGCCGTTCGGGCGCCGGGCACAGGGTGTATTTGAAGATTGTGCATGGTGCCCAGCAATGTTGGGCGGTTTGACAGGCCCGCCGTGAATGGTCTATCTTCATCAACGTCCTCAACGATGTTGGTTGTGGGCACGGGGTGGGGTGTCTCCTGGACGCCCGCTCACTGTCTCTTGTAGAAGCGCCCGGAATGGCGGAGGTCGCCGGTGATGACAGAACATCACGGAATCGAGATGGAGTTGCTTTCCCGCTCTCCCTCTGGGCGGCCCGCGCGTTGTAGCCGTACAACGCGCTGACGGCCGCCGTCCGTTAGCGCTGACCTCGACCACACAACTCATCGACGCAACCGCAATGCCCGCGATGACGGGGAAGAGTACGGTTCCTGCGTGCCCAAGCGAGCCGGGAGTGGTGAAAGCCCGGCACTGGCATGATGGATCGGAACGCGCCCCGGAGCGGTCGGCCGAAGAAAGCTCGCACCACGCGACGCAAGTAGGCTCGAATGGGTGGCTCCCCTGCCAGCAACAGCCAAGAGGTGCGCGATGGTCGCCATGGGGTGACCCGCAATCGCGCAAGAAGGGTGGTACCGCGGGATTCAACGCCTCTCGCCCCTTCGGTTCGGAGCACGGATTCATTTCAGCTCCGTACCGGCGTATGCAGGACGATCACGATCGTCCGACGAGGGGAACCGCGATGCACAACCTTTCTGCCGCCGAATCTGCCACATCTGTTGCAACTGAAACTCCGGTCCTCCACTCCGTGCCGACTGTCACCCAACAGCTGACGGGTTCCGCTCAGGATCGCGCCGTCGTGCTTGGCGGTCCGCAGAGCACATCCCTGCCATCGTTCACGATTTCCCCCAGGCTGCGGGGCCGGCACGTGCTGGTCGACACCGACTTCACGCCGGATGAGATCGCCGAAGTGCTCGACACCGCGACGCGGATCAAGCGGATGTGGCGAACGGGCCAGCCGCATGGCTACCTGGCGGGCAAGACGCTCGGTCTCATCTTCCAGCACCCCAGCACCCGAACCCGGGTCTCCTTCGAGGCGGGCATGGCCCAGCTTGGCGGCCAGGCGATCTTCCTGGGCGTCAACGACCTGCAGATGAAGCGGGGCGAGACGATCGGCGACACCGCCCAGATCCTTTCGCGCTATGTCGATGCAGTCGTGGCCCGGGTTGCCGACCACAACGATCTCGTGACGCTGGCCGGGTCGGCGTCGATTCCGGTGATGAACGGCCTCTCCGACAAGTGTCATCCGCTCCAGGCGCTGGCCGACCTGCTCACCCTGCAGGAAACCTTCGGCGACCTGAAGGGATTGAAGCTGGCCTATCTCGGCGACGGCAACAACATGGCCTCGTCG
>CAZNQC010000029.1:11573-18595 GCA_964574825.1 uncultured Sphaerobacteraceae bacterium
CCGAAGGCTGTCTTCATGCACTGCCTGCCCATGCACCGCGACGAAGAGGTCTCGGCCGACGTGGCCGATGGTCCGCAGTCGATCATCTTCGACCAGGCCGAAAACCGGTTGCACATGCACAAGGCCCTCTTGCTGCACACGCTTTGCTAGTCACCGGTCAATGCCGACCTGGAGCCACCACGATGATCGATCTTGCCGCCAATGAAACCGAGCCGGACGTGTCCTCCGCCAGGGACTGGGTGACTTTTGTCCCCTCCCTGCGGGGCAAGGACATCCTGCGTGATACCGATCTCAGCCCGGCCGAGATCGAGGCGATCGTCGCGACGGCTGGCGTGCTGAAGAAGCTGCGCGCCGAGCACATCCCGCACGCCTGGCTGGCCGCCAAAACACTTGGCCTGATCTTCCAGCACCCCAGCACCCGGACCCGTACTGCATTCCAGGCCGGCATGGAGCAACTCGGCGGGCAGGCCATCTTCCTGGGCATCGACGATCTGCAGCTCAAGCGCGGTGAGACGATCGACGACACCGCCCACATCTTCAGTCGTTACGTAGATGGCATCGCCGTGCGGGTCGAGAATCTGGCGGACCTGGTCGAGCTGGCGTCGGGAGCGACGGTGCCGGTCTTCAACGGCCTGACCTCGTTCAACCACCCGATCGAGGCGTTGAGCGACATCTTCACCCTGCAGGAGCGATTCGGCCGCCTGAAGGGGCTGCGCTTCGCCTACCTGGGGGACGGCAACAACGTTTGCCATTCGCTGATGCTCGCCTGCACGGCCGTCGGCGTTGATTTTGCCTACGCCGGACCGGCCGATTTCGGCCCGGACCCGGAGGTGGTGGAAGCAGCGCGGAACCTTGCCGCCGCGGCCGGAAGCCAACTGATCATGACCGACGATCCGTACGAGGCGGTGACCGGCGCCGATGCCGTGTACACCGATGTTCACGAAAGCATGGGCGAACAGGTGAACCCGGGCAAGCTCATGGCCCTGGCTCCCTATCGCGTTACCGAACGCGTGATGAGTGTCGCCAAACCCGAAGCGGTCTTCATGCACTGCCTGCCGCTGCACCGTGGCCAGGAAGTCGAATCTGCCGTCGCCGATGGTCCGCAATCGATCATCTTCGACCAGGCCGAAAACCGGCTCCACGTCCACAAGGCGGTTTTGCTGCAGGCGCTGCATGACGAGCGTCGTGGTGGGGATGACACGTCTCCCCGCGAATGAACGTCAGGATGGACGCAAGAGTCGTGGTCGCAGGGAGCGACTGCGGGATGGAATTACGGAGGAACATCATGGCTGCGATCGAATGTCCGGAGTGCGCTGGCGAAATCGAGGTTGACGACACGGTCGAGCAGGGCGAGATCGTGCCTTGCCCGGAGTGTGGCGCCGATCTCGAAGTGCTGGGTGTCGGGCCAATCAAGCTTGGTTTGGCGCCGGAAGAGGGCGAAGACTGGGGCGAATGAACCCGCTCGCAAGGGCTGGGTAGGGGCAGGCCCGCCGCGTTGAGGACCGTGTTGGTCCGAATGATTCACGTGGCTGTTGTCCGCCTGTTGGGTGGAATCCATCACCCATTGATGTACCTGGCGGATTGGGCCAAACCCGGTTCGCCACACGAGGAGATCACCGTGACGGCAATTGGCGTGTTCTGCGCCCGGGTGCGCGTGGAAGAGAAACAGATCATCGGGGCAATCGGCGCAGCCGGGTTTGTCGCGGTGCCCGTTCCTCCCGCGAGCACGCCATTGCCTCCCGGCCCGGCATTGAGCGGTGGCTCGATGCTGGGCGATCTCCTCGGCGCGGCGACGAACGGTTCGCACGATACCCTGGTGGCCATGGTTGACCGGGCGACCAATCGTTCGGTTGCGGCGGCGACGCTGCCGATCCTGCGGGCCGCAGGTGTCGCCACCATCGATGCGGGGATCGCGGCCACCGGCACGCGGCTCGATGTCGCTGCGGCGTTGTCTGCCGCCGGGATTGCCCGTCCGACGTCGCTGGTGGGGTTCTCCGAGGAAACGTCCAATGCTGCTGCCAACCGGCTGGGATACCCGGCCGCCCTGTTTGGCCTGCAGCCCGGCTCGACGTCAACCGTGCTGCATGATGCCGATACGGCCGACGCCGTGATCGAACATCGGGTCGTGCTCGGCAACGAGAGCGAGGCCGTCGTGCTGATCCAGGCCGGAGCCCCGGCTGCCGATCAGCGGTCCATTCTGCATGTGGTTGGCGGACGGGCGATTGCCTTTGAGGGTGCCACACCCGGCATTCGCACCATTGCCCTGGCCGAAGCGGCCTCGGCGGCCCTGGGTGCTTCGTTGGTGGCGGTGGAAATTGCCATGACGGCCGAGGGGCTGGTGGTCTGGGATGTCTTCCCGGCCGCTGACTTCCGGCGGGCCCAGCAGGTCGGCGACGTCAGTATGGGCGAGGCCATTGCCCAGGAGGTAGCCATGCGCGTGACCGCAGCCCCGGCGGTGACGCTGGCGAGGGAGGTGCCGCTTGGTTACGCCCTCAGTGCTTGACGAAACATCGCTGGCCGCCACAGAGCAGGCTGATGTCGAACTGCTCCGTGGTCTGGTCAGCATCGAGAGCCTCTCCCACAACGAAGCTGAAGCCGTTGCCTGGTTGCGCCAGCAGATGGCCGACCGCGGGATGTCCGTGCTGGACGATGCCGCCGGGAACGCCGTGGCCACCGTTGGTGAAGGTGACCGTCACGTTGTGCTGCTCGGTCACATCGATACCGTGCCAGGCCGGGTACCGGTGCGCATCGAGGATGGCGTGCTGTGGGGACGTGGCGCGGTGGATGCCAAGGGACCCTTGGCGACCTTCGTTGCGGCGGCCAGTGCGGCAGCTGCCGACCTTTCCTGCCGGGTCACCGTGGTCGGTGCCGTCGGTGAGGAAGTGATTGGGTCCCCCGGGGCAAACGAGGTTGCCACCTGGGAAGCGCCCGATTTCTGCATCATTGGCGAACCAAGCGGCTGGGATGCCGTCTGCCTTGGCTACCGGGGATCAATTTCCCTGCATTACGCCCTCGAACAGTCGACCCGGCACACGGCAGGTCCCGGTGAATCGGTGGCCGAGGAGGCCGTGCAGTTCTGGAACGAACTCCGGGCCGAACTTGACCGCTGGAATGCCGATGCCAAGGGCAGCTTCGGGTCCATCGGGCACTCCCTGCGGGCGTTCAACACCTCTGGCGATGGCCTGACCGATCGGGCCGATCTGTCGATTGGCTTGCGGCTGCCGCCAGACCTGGATGTGGACTTGCTGCTGGAGCGCATTCGGAGTCTCGCCGCGCCTGGCCAGATCACGATCGACGGGATTCAGGAGGGATATCGCACCGGCAAGAACAGCAAGCTGGTGCCCCCGTTCCTCCGTTCGATCCGTGAAGCTGGCGGAACCCCCCGCTTCACGCTCAAGCTCGGCACCTCGGACATGAATGTGGTGGGTCCGGTCTGGAAGTGTCCCATCGTTGCCTATGGCCCTGGCGATTCGTCGCTCGACCATACGCCCGATGAGCGCATCATCCTCGCCGAATACCTGCGGGCCATTCGCATCCTGCGCAATGTGCTGGTCGCGCTCTAGGCCGCTTCTGCTGGAAAGACCGTTCCATGACCACTGTCATCAACACTGCCGGATTGAGACTGGGTGTCCTTGTCTCGTTTCTGCGGCAGGAAGAAAAACTGATTCTGCAGGCTGCCCGCGCGCGCGGGATGGATGTCACGCCGATCTTCGACCGGGAGTTGACCCTCAACGTTTCTGCCCCCACCGCGGCCGAGAGTGGGGTCGACATCGACGTCCTGCTCGATCGCAGCGTCGTGCACTCGCGAGCCGGTTACACCCTCTGGGCCATGGATCGCTGGGGTATTCCGACGCTCAACACCTCGGCGGCCGTCACCATCTGTGACGACAAGGCGCGCGCCAGCATGGTGCTGGAGGCGGCTGGAATTCCCTCGCCGAAGACATTCGTCGCCTATTCCGAAGAATCTGCCCTCAAGGCCTGCGAGGCACTGGGATACCCTGCTGTCCTCAAGCCGGTCACGGGCTCCTGGGGCCGGTTGATCGCCAAGGTGAATGGTCCCGATCAGGCGCGAGCGATCATCGCCCAGAAATCCGAACATGGATCGTTCCACCACGAGATTTACTACATCCAGGAGTTCATCGAGAAGCCAGGCCGGGACATTCGCGCCTACGTGATTGGCGGCCAGGTGATCGCCGCCTCCTATCGCACCTCGGAACACTGGATCACCAATGCTGCCCGGGGTGCTGTCTCGGTGCCCTGTCCCATCACGCCGGAAATCGAGGACCTCGCCTTGCGGTCCTGCGCCGTGGTCGGGGCCCGTCTCGCCGGCGTCGACCTGATCGAAACCGACGATGGGCTCAAGGTGATCGAGATCAACACCGGTGGGGAGTTCAAGGGCCTGATGACCACCACCGACCGGGATATCGCCGGCGAAATCGTGGAAGAGGCAGCCCGGATCGCCCGTGAGCGGATGGAACTGGGGACGGTGGCGCTGGCATGAACTTTCACGCTTCGGTCCAGGTTTGCGTGGATCGGCGGTGTACGGGCCGAGCTTCGGCGCCTCGGCAATCTCGTACGGGCGCGATCTTGCGCCGATGTCGTCGGCCGTGTCCCTCGTGCGCATCGATCTTCGAAGGAAAACGGTGTCCGCGTCGATGAGGACATAACGCCTCGTTTTGTGGATAATCAGACTCAACAGGCACTGAAGGGGACACGGTTCCTCGGAAACGGCCACCAGCGAGCAGGAACATGGTGAAAGTCCTGCAGGTACGACCGAACGAATCAAGACCCCGGAGCCGCCGGAAGAACCTCGCCTGAGCGAGTAGTAGAACCGGCCGGAATCCTCCGTTATCGGGAGTGGGTGGCCATCATCGCCCAGATGATCGTGACCCGGAAAGGCGGTCGGCTGCGAAGCCGGCGGCGAACAAAGGTGGTACCACGGCGCGGAGTCCGCCGTCCTTTGACATGGACGAGCGACTCCGCGTCTTTCTGTTTCGGCGAGGTCAGCGCCGGGGAACACACTGGCCAGGAAGGATCACATGCTGGTACCACCAACCATGCTCGAATCGACGCCCTTGCGGGTCGGAGTCCTGCTCTCGCGGGTGCGAGTCGAGGAGAAGCTGCTGCTGACCGAACTCGAATCACGTGGAGTGGAGATCGTCCGCTACGACGATCGTGAGTTCACCCTCGATCTGACCGATCCGTCGATGACCGACTGCGACGTCATCCTCGAGCGGTGCATCAACCACCTGCGAGCGCTCTACACGCTGAAAGTGCTCAACGATTGGGGCGTGCCGACGGTCAACACCTACGAGGTAGCCAACATCTGCGGTGACAAGCTGCTGACATCGACCGCACTGGTGCGGAACGGCGTGCCAACCCCGCGGACGATCATCGCCTTCACGCCGGAATCCGCCATCGAGGCGATCGAGGAAATGGGCTACCCGGTCGTGCTCAAGCCAGCCGTTGGTTCGTGGGGACGATTGCTGGCTCGCGTCAACGACCGTGATGCGGCCGAGGCTCTGCTGGAACACAAGGTGACGCTCGGGTCATTCCACCACGGCGCCTTCTACATCCAGGAGTACGTCGAGAAGGACGGTCGCGACATCCGGGCCTTCGTGATCGACGGTGAAACGATCTGCGCCATTTATCGCGACTCTCCCCACTGGATCACCAACACCGCCCGTGGGGGCCGCGCCAGCAACTGCCCGATCACGCCCGAGCTGGCATCGATCTCGGAGGCAGCGGCCAGGGCTGTCGGTGGTGGGGTGGTCGCCGTCGATCTCTTCGAGACCTCCCAGGGCCTGCAGGTCAACGAAGTCAACTACACCATGGAGTTCCGCAACAGCATCGACACCACCGGCGTGAACATTCCGGCCAGGGTGGTGGATTACGTGATCAAGGTCGGCACCGCCTCCCGCGCGCGCCGCCTCGAAGCGGCCATCGCCGCCGATTAGGGCCACCACAGGCCCTTTGGAGGGGCGACCTCGTGTCGCTCCGACCTTTACAGATACATTCGTAGGGGCCGACTCCATGTTGGTCCGATCGCGACAGGAAGAGTCCGTGTTGAACGTCTCGGTCATCGGTGGCAGTGGATATGCAGGGGGTGAGCTTGTCCGACTCCTGCTGAGTCATCCGGAGGTCAGCCTCCAGCAGGTGACGTCCGAACGAAATGCGGGCAAGTTCATCCGCACGGTCCATCCGAACCTCCGCAAGCGCACTGATCTCAAGTTCGTCGCCTCGGCGGACCTCCAACCCTGCGATGTCCTCTTTCTCGCCCTTCCGCACGGTGTCTCGATGGAGAAGCTGCCCGAGGTGCGGGACATTGCCCCGATCATCATCGACCTCAGTTCGGACTTCCGCCTGAACGATCCGTCTGGTTACCCAACCTGGTACAGCCACGAGCACAACGATCTCGAAGCGCTGGGCCGGTTCGTCTACGGCATGCCGGAACTCCACCGTGAGGAAATCCGCACGGCCGACTGGATCGCCTCGCCGGGCTGCATGTCGACCACCGCCATCATCGGGCTCTATCCGCTCTTCCGGGCCGGAATCGTCGATCCCACCATCCCGGTCGTGGTCGAGGCCAAGACCGGTTCGTCGGGTTCGGGCGGCTCGCCGGGTCTTGCGTCGCACCATCCGGAGCGGGCCGGTGTCGTCCGCTCGTTCAAGCCAACTGGCCACCGGCACACGGCGGAAATCGTCCAGGAATGCACGTTCAACAACGTCACGCCGCAGATTTCGTTCTCCGCCACCTCGACCGACGCGGTGCGCGGCATCCTGGCCACCTCACACGTCTTCACCAGCGAACCTGTTGCGGACAAGGACCTCTGGAAGATCTACCGCGCCGCCTACAAGGACGAGCCGTTCATGCGGATCGTCAAGGAAAGCACCGGTATCCATCGCTATCCGGAGCCCAAGATCCTGAGCGGCTCGAACTACGGTGACGTGGGATGGGAGAAGGATCCCCACTCGAACCGGATCGTGGTGCTGGCTGCTACCGACAACCTGATGAAGGGTGC
>CAZNQC010000029.1:18695-24596 GCA_964574825.1 uncultured Sphaerobacteraceae bacterium
TCGGCCAGTCTCGGCCACATACAATAGGTACCATTGCGTACGACGTGCCGGGTGAAAACAAGGAATGGGAATGCTTGTCGTCAAGATCGGTGGAGGGGCCGCAATCGGCACCGACGCCTTCGCCAATTTCGCGGCTGATATCGCCACCATCGATGAGCCGGTCGTCATCATTCATGGTGGCAATGCCGAGTTCAGCGCCCTCTCGGATGCGTTGGGCATGCCACCACGCATGATTACCTCCAGCAGTGGCCGGGTCTCACGCTACGTGGATGCCGCCACCATGGACGCCATGTTGATGGCCTACTGTGGCAAGCAGAACAAGCGGCTCGTGGCGGCCTTCCAGCATGCTGGGGTCAATGCAGTGGGTGTTTCGGCCATGGATGGCGGCATCGCCGTTGGACGCCGCAAACCGGTCATCCGGGGAACCGAAGACGGCAAGTCACGCATTTTCCGTGACGACCATGCGGGAACCATCGAGCGGATCGACACCACCCTGATCTCAACCCTGATGGATGCCGGATTTGTCGTGCTTCTGACGCCTCCGGCCCTGGCCGACGAAGGTGTGCCGATCAACGTTGACGGCGACAAGCTCGCGCTCGGAATCGCTGAGGCCCTCGGCGCCGATTCCCTGCTCTTCTTCTCCGACACCCCGGGGCTTCTGGCCGATCGGTACGACGAATCAACCCTGATTCGCACGCTCGATGCCGCTGAACCCGAGCAGGCACTGGCGGCTGCCGCCGGGCGGATGGTGGTCAAGGTCGAATCCGCCATCAAGGCCATCGAGCGCGGTGTCGGCAAGGTGATCTTTTCGGATGGCCGGGTCGAGCAGCCGGTCAGCCGGGCCCTCGCTGGCGCAGGCACCGTCGTCAGCAAGACGGGTGTGGGGCAGGTATGACGCAGCAGGTGAAGGCTGTCGTCTTCGACATCGGCGAGACGCTGGTCGACGAAACGCGTCACTGGGCGGCGGTGGCCGCGTTCGCTGGTATTCCGGAACTCACCCTGATGGGTGTGCTGGGCGGCCTGATCGAACGCCGCGAGCATCATCGCAGCATCTTCGGCTACCTGCAGATCGAGTCGGCCGATCCCACTGTGTTCGGCTATCAGATCGAAGAACGCGACCTCTATCCGGATGTCGTGTCCGTGGTGCGCCAGCTGAAAACCTCCGGCTACATCATTGGCGTGACCGGCAACCAGCCTCGCGGTGCCGTTCAGCAATTCGCCGAACTGGGGCTGCCGGTCGATTTCGTCGGCTCGTCAGCGGAATGGGGTGTCTCGAAACCGGATCCGGCCTTCTTTCGCCGGATCGCGACTGAACTTGACCTGGCCTACAACGAAATCCTGCATGTCGGCGACCGGATCGACAACGATGTCCTTCCCGCCCAGCAGATGGGCATGCACGCCGCCTTCATCAAACGTGGACCATGGGGCTACCTGCAGGCAACCTGGCCAGGAGCGGCTGATGTTGCCCACCGGATCGACAGCCTGACCGGGGTCCTCCGCGTGCTCGACCGTATCAACGCGCAGGCCGCCGACGTTCCGCCTGCGCCATAGTTCATCTCTGCCCGAACGCTTGTTTCCACCGATGGAGCACCCGATCCATGGTCACCGTTTCCAGCATTCCCACCCGATCCGACGCGGACATCCTCGATGTCGAACGCGCAGACCTGATTCCGCTCTATGCCAAGCGGGATATCGCCCTGGTGCGCGGCGAGGGCTCCTACCTCTTTGATGCTGCCGGCAATCGCTATCTCGATGCGATGAGCAACTATGGCGTCGCTTCGCTTGGCCACGCCCATCCGCGGTTCACCGCCGCGCTGACGGAGCAACTCGGTACCCTCGCCACCGGGCACCAGAGTTTTGGATCCGACACCCGGGCCGAACTCCTTGAAGAACTGAAAACCATCGCCCCGGCCGAGCTTTCGCGCTCCTTCCTCTCCAACTCGGGTGCTGAAGGCGTGGAGGCGGCCCTGAAGTTCGCCCAGGCTTTCACCGGCAAGCAGGGGCTCGTCGCGGCCAAGCGCGGCTATCACGGCCGGACCCTGGGTGCCCTTTCCGCCACCGCTGACAAGAAATACCGGGCACCATTCGAACCGCTGCCGCTCCCGGCCGAGCACGTCACCTGGCAGGACCCTGACGCGATCGAAGCGGCAATCGACGACACGACGGCGGCCATCGTGCTCGAACCGATCCAGGGGGAGGGTGGCATTCATGTTGCCAGCTCGGAGTACCTCGCCGCCGTGCGGGAGATTGCAACCCGCAAAGGTGTGCTGCTGATCGTTGACGAGATCCAGAGCGGGTTCCGCACCGGGGCGCCGTTTGCCTCCGTGGCGGCGGGCATCGTGCCCGACATCATCGTCACGGCCAAGGCCCTTGCCAATGGCTTTCCGATCGGCCTGACCCTGGTCACCGAGGAGATCAGTGCCAGCATTCCCGGCGGAGCGCATGGCTCGACCTTTGGCGGGAATCCCCTCGCCTGCCGCGCGGCGCTCGAGACACTCCGGATTTACCGCGACGACGACCTCTACGCCCATTGCGCTGCCCTTGGCGCCAGCATCATCGAGCGGATCGACGCCCTGCAGAGCCCGGGCATTCGGGCGGTGCGTGGCAAGGGTCTGATGATCGGCATCGAGCTGAAGCAGAAATCGACGCCTGTCCTGAAGGGCCTTCAGGAGCGTGGTGTGCTCACCCTTCCGGCCGGATCAACGGTCATCCGGCTCCTGCCGCCGTTCATCTGGCAGCAGGAACAGGTTGACGAGCTGATGGTTGCCCTGGCCGACGTGCTTGGCTAGGCCGCACTCGATGGTACCGGCCGAAAGTGGATCGATCGTGCGGGCCGGCGGTGGAAATCGATTCAGCCGCCGGTCCCTGCTGGCCGGAGTGGCAGGTCTGGCTGCCCTGCCTGCCAAGAAGGCGGGGGCCCAGGCCACGCCCGTCAGCGATGTTGGTGTTCGCCTCCCCCGCGTGTCGTTGCCCCAGTGGCCTGCCCGCGAGGCTGATCTCTACGGCCCGGCCGCGACGGTCCCCTGGGCGCGGCTCCTGTCGACGTCGACACTGCTGACCGTGGACGCAGCAGGCGCCATTGGCGGGTGTCTCTCGCTGCGGCCACTTCTGACCCCCAACCGGCTGGAGATGACACTTGAGCTCCGGCCGGATGCGCTCTTCGCGGATGGCACGCTCGTCACGGTCGAGGATGTGATCGCCAGCCTGAATCGTGCCTGGGCGGTTGGCATGCGTGGTGCCGAAGCCTGGCGCTGGCGGCAATTGACGGCCATCGTTCGCGCGGGAGAGCGGCAGATCTCACTGATGCTCCAGGAGCCGGACGCGTCGATCCCAGCCCTCCTGGCATCGTGGCGATGCCCAGTCTTGCCCGAAGCCTGGCTCGATGCCGTCGAGTTCACGCCCGATCCTGGTATTCCGGCCTCGTCCGGTCTTTTTCAGTTGCAAACCGCCACCGCCGACCGGATCGACTACGTCCGCAACGACGGCTACTTCCAGGTCGGACGGCCTCGTCTGGCCGGCCTGACCTGTCTGGCGCCAACGTCGCTCCTGTCCCGTGGCACCGACCTGGTCACGGGCAGCGTCGACCTTCTGATCGACCTGCCCTTGCTCGACGTGCCGATGACGCGCGAAAACCCCGAGTGCGCGCTCGTGGGCGGCCCCTCCAAACGATTGACGCTCCTTTACCTGAACCTGGCCAACCCACCCCTGAGCGATCGGCGCTTCCGGACGTTGCTGTCGAATTCCGTGAACCGGGAGGCCGTCCTCAATGTCGCGATTGCCGGAGAAGGGCGGCCGGCCACGACGCTGATCCCGCCCGACGATTGGGCCGGACTGGATATCCCTGCGACCATCAGCGATCCGGCCGAGATTCGGACCGAGCTGGAGACGCTGGGGTACTTGCCCGGCATCGAACTTCGATTGGTGGCCCCGATCGGGGATGCCTCGCTCGCCAATGCCTGCGTCACGCTCCAGGAGCAATTGGCCTGGGCCGGATTCGCCCTGGCGCTCGACCTGCTGGATGACGGCGAAATGGAGCGCGAACTGCGGGAGGGGCAGTGGGATCTGATGATCCGCACCCTGCCGTGGTGGACCGACCCGCATGAATTGATCTGGCCACTCCTGACAACGCGAGGCACCAGCAACCTGGGCGGCTTTCACTCCAGCAGGATTGACTATCTGGCGGCGATGGCCTGCCGGGCGCGCGGAGAAGCGGAACGGACCCGGCTCTATCAGTCGATTCAGCAGGAAGTCGTGCGCGACGTGCCACTGATCCCCCTCTACTTCGGCAACTACTTCGACGCGATGTCGACCGCCTGGGGTGATTACCTGGCCTACCCGCCGGAGTCGGCCGCGGCGATGGCCCGGGCGCGCTTTCTGTAGGTTCTCTGAAGACACTCCTGGGCAGTTTCAGGATTGCCTCAGGTTTGGGGAGTCCGGCTTGGCTATACTCTCGTGGTTGAAGTTGCGCCACCAGGTTGTGGAGCGGCGCTTGCGAATTGCGTGGATGCTGGAGGATTGCATGCGGAACAAGGCTGGACATCGAATCGGTGCCCTGAAACTGGCGACCCTGCCGCTGGTTGTTGCCGCCCTGGCGATGGGATTTGCCGCGAGCCCAGCGGCCGCGCAGACGAGTGGATGCTGGAATGTGGAACCCACCACCGACATGGGGTTTCCGCAATGGTCCGAAGCTCCCCAGCAGGTGATCGACACCAGCAAGACCTACACTGCCACCTTCGAGACGTCGGCGGGAACCATGGTGTTCGAGCTTGACGCAGCAAGTGCCCCAACCACGGTCAACTCCTTCGTTTGCCTGGCAACGTCCGGCTACTACGACTTCACCCTGTTCCATCGGATCATCACCGGCTTCATGATCCAGGGCGGGGATCCCACCGGCACCGGCCGTGGCGGTCCGGGCTACCAGTTCAACGACGAACTTCCGGAAGGCGAGACCCCGTACACGCGTGGCACGCTCGCGATGGCCAATGCCGGGGCGAACACCAACGGCAGCCAGTTCTTCATCATCCACGCCGACTGGGGCGCCGAGTACCCGAAGAACTACTCGGTGTTCGGTCACATCACCGAAGGGGAAGACGTGCTGGACGCCCTGGCGGCGATGCCGGTTGGCCCCAGTGTCACTGGCGAGAACTCGGCGCCGATCCGGACCGCCGGAATCATCGACATCACGATCCAGCAGGACGGCGAGCCGTTCCAACCATAGTCAATCGGACTGAACACCAGGCGGAGAATGGGAGGATTGCCGAGCGCGATCCTCCCATTCTGCTTCCTGCAAGATTCCGGATGCTGGCGCGAGGAAACGTCCTGGCCGTTCCCAACGTTATGCTTTGACACCAGTGGTGATGCTGGACGCTGCCGTCGCATCAGGAATCGGAGCCAATCATGTCGTTGATCGCCCTCATCATGCTTATCCTGGCATTTCTCGGGTTTGGGTTCTTCACGGTTGAGCCAGACATGGCAGTCAGCACCGTCGAGGTGGTGACTGAGGTCGTGGAAGCACCGGCCAGCGGTTGGACGCTGGTCGACGTGGAAGGCATCCAGGGCGTGATCGTGCCCGCCGATGCGGCGGCAGGCTTTGGCCTGGGCGAGTCGTACTGGACGCCGACGGTGACCGATGTGGCGAAGACGGAGGCGGCGATTGCCGAAAACCAGGGATCGCTCCTCAGTCACACGCGCCAGTATGCGGGTATCGTCGAAGATGGTGAGCGCAAGATCCTCGTCAACGGCTTCTGTTCGGACGAACCCAACTGGATGTCCCAACCCATCGTGGTACTGGATGGCGGAGAGTGCTACTTCACGGCAATCTACAACGTCGATACGTCCGAACTGGAACAGTTCACCTTCAATGGCGTTGCCTGATCGCGTTGGCCTGCGTCATCGGGTGCT
>CAZNQC010000030.1:0-6967 GCA_964574825.1 uncultured Sphaerobacteraceae bacterium
CATCGGTTGCTGTCGCTCGGTGCGATGGCCAGGCTCACCCTGGTGACCGCGCCAGCCGGCTATGGCAAAACCTCGCTGGTGAGCGATTGGGTCGCGCGTTTCGCCCCACAAGCAGCCTGGATCTCCCTTGATGCACGCAGCAACACCCTCCAGCCCTTCGTTGTGGACCTGCTCGACGCCATGGCCGGTGCTTGCGCCACCGGAGCCAAGTCGGTCCAGGCAATGGTGTCAAGCGGTCCATACCCCAACCCCGAACAGGTAGCAAGCGCGCTGGCCGACGACCTGGCAAGCCTGGACCAACACCTTGTCGTGGTGCTGGACGATTTCCATGAGGTCGATGCACCCGCAATCCTGACGTTCCTGGATGCCCTTCTCCAGGCCAACTGCCCACGCCTGCATCTCGTCATCTGCAGCCGCCAGCAGCCGCCACTTTCCATTGATGCCCTGGGTACACACGGCCAGTTCCTGGAAATCGACACCGCCACCGTGGCGTTCACCCGTGAGGAGGTGGCGGACTATCTCGCGTTGGTGCTGGATGGCACGCCGGGTGACGAGATGATCGACACCTGGTGGGCACATTCCGAAGGCTGGATTGCCCTGATGCAACTGGCTGCGATCAACCACGCCACCGCCACATCGAGCGAATCGGTCGCAACCATGATGTCGAGGGCGCGGGCGTCGATTGCCGCCTTCCTCGGCACATCCTTGATCGACCAGCTCCCAACGGACCTCCACACATTCATGCTCATCGTCGCGGTTCCCAATGTCATCACTCCTGACCTGGCGGAGACACTAACCACTAACCGGCTGGGAACCGTGGATGCCCAGGCCATGCTGAACGACATCGCCCAGCGAGGACTCTTTCTCTCACGCCTGGACCAGAACGGTACCTGGTACCGGTTCCACCCGCTCTTTCGCGAGATGCTGCTCGGGGAGCTGGTGGACGTGTTCGGCCAGGGGCAGGTGAATGTGATGCACCTTGCCGCCGCCAACTGGTTTGCCCGCAACCAGCGGATCGATCGGGCCATCGAGCATCTCCTGATCGCCGGGGACACCAATGGGGTTGTCGACCTGATCGCTTCCCACGCACAAACGGCGCTGCTGCACGACCGCTGGGTGGAACTGGAAGGATGGCTCCATCTGATTCCCGCCAGTGAGCTCGATACCCACGCCGAACTCCTGCTCGCCCGGGCCATGGTTGCCCAGGTCCGAGGGATGTATGCCGACATTCCACCGCTCCTGGAACGAGCGCATGAGATTCTGGATCGGCAAGACAGCGATCGAGACCCGAAATACACGATATTACGGGCCGAGCTCGATCTACTGGGCGTGTTTTCCGTCCAGCCAGGCCGCGACGACATGCGCCAGGTCGCTACCCTCGAGCGCGTCTTTCAGGTCCTGGCCGGGAGTGAGCGGCTATCGGAACTGATGGCCGTTCAGATGTATGCAATCTCCGCGGGATCTCACGACCCGGTCCACGCCCAGCAAGCCATGGACCACTACATGACAGCGGCGCTGGAGGGGACGACCGAGTTCGATGTTTACCGGCGCATCTGGACGCGGGCCGCCCAGGTCGTCCTCTCGCGACATTCCGGTTCAATCGATCGATATCATGACCTGGCCGTCAGCCTGATGTCGCTGGCAACTGCGAGCAATGCCGGCCGCATGGTGACGCAAGCCCACTTCTTCCTGGGTGCGACAGCCTGGGAACGCAATCAGATCGACCGCGCGATCGATCACTACAGGGCTGTCATCACCAACCCCACGAGTGGCGCGCTCTTCTACATCATCGCCGCCTGCGGCCTGGCCAAGGCGCTCGACCTGAACGGAAACGTGAGCGAGTCCCAGGCGGTCATCGAGATGTTGCGCGAGCGGGGAGTCATCACTGATTCCCAACTCATCAGCGCGAAACTCAGGCTCCTGTCCGCGGAAATCGCCATACGCCATGGAGAGGTTCCTGCCGGCATCTCGATGTTGCAACAGGCGCTTCTCACCCAGACCAATGCGGCCCTCAGGATTGCCGAAGAGTCTCCCGTCTGCCTGACGATTCCGTTGATCCAGTCTGGTTCACCAGAAAGCCTCGCCCGGGCGAAAGACATCCTGACCAAAGTGGCAACCAGCGCCCGCAGCCATCACCTGCCCGGCCCCCAGATCAGTTGCGATGTCCTGCTGGCCTGGGTCGACCAGTTGGAAGGACAGTACGACGATGCTCATGCCAGGCTGGCGCAGGCGCTGCAACGCGCCAGTGACCAGGGACGGGTGCGGACGGTGATCGGATTGGGACCGTCCATGCTGCCTCTGCTGGAGTGGCACAGTGCTGCCGGCTACGGCACCGACTACTGCGACTTCCTGATCGAATCGCTCGAATACGAGCACAGGGTCGCGCCAGGCGAACAGGGCGCCAGAAGCGCGTTCGGCACGGTGCACCCGCAGCCAGAATCAGGCGAACTCGAAGACCTGACGAATCGTGAGATCGATGTGCTGCTCGGACTTCAGCGCCGCCTTTCCAACAAGGAAATCGGCGACGAACTGAACATCTCCCACCTGACGGTGAAGAGTCATGCCCGTTCGATCTACCACAAGCTCGGGGTGAATGGCCGCCGGCAGGCGATCCAACGCGCGCTCGACACTGGCCTGATCACCCGGCTGTAACCGGCACTTCCGCGGGCCATGCAAGATGGGCACGTCCAGATCAGCGCCTACGCCTGAGTCCCTGATGAGTCGGAATCATCGTCCGAACCGATCAGGTTGCGCCAGGCCTCACCCACCCCCAACTTGCCCTGGCCGGACAGCCGGAAGCTGTAGGCAATCAGCCAGAGCACCATGGCGAATGCAAAGATCGGCGCCACCACGAACACCACTCGCGGCCCGATCAGGCTGGAGATCGCCCCGACCAGCAACACCAGCGCCAGGGTCGTGACATTCTCCTGCACCTCCTGCAGACCGAACGTGGCACCTTGCTGGGCGAGTGGTACCCGCCGGTTGATAAAGGCCTGCACCGCCGATCCAGCCGCCGTCGATCCAAAGTTGGCCGGCACGGCAATCACGCTGGCCGCCAGAACCTTGTCGTTGATCGGCGTTGAGAAGAGCCAGCCCACCAGGCGCAACGGGCTGATCGGTGCCAGGATCGGGGCAACGAGATCGATCAGGCCAAACATGATCATCGAGACCGACATGATGAAGACCGAGATCACGGCCAACTGGCGCGAGCCGATCCAGTCGATCAGATGCGGCGTCAGGAACATGCCGATCAGGAACCCGATTCCGGCCGGGGCGAAGATGAAGACCGCGTTGGTCGGGTCACTCTTCAGCACATCGCGCACATACACCGGAATCAGGGTGTTGAACGCCTCGAACAGGGAGACGGCAATTGCGCCAACCAGGATCAGGGCGCCGATCGACCGGTTCGCGAACAACCAGAGGGCCGTTCGGCGCAGGGAGAACATGTTCTCGCGCCAGCCAACGCTTCGCACCGCATCCCGGAAACGCGTACCCTCCTCCGACTTCGGCAATTTCAACGTGAGCCACGCCCCGACCACCATGATGGCCGCGGCGATCACCAACAGCACCGTCAGGTTGGTCACCTTGATCAACAGCGGCGCCAGGAACGACGATCCCACGGCCGAGGCAACCGACGAGACGATGGTGACCGAGGTTGCCACCACCGCAACGTCGCGCGGTTTCGAGACCAATGCCACCGCTGATTTCAGTGACGGCGACACCACCTGCATGACGGCGCTGGAAAGGAACATGATCACCAGCAACTGTCCCACGCTGGTGCCGAAGACCAACGGCAGCATCAGATACATCAACGCAATGGCGAGGTAGCCGCCGGCAATCGCCATCCGTTTGGACAGCGTATCCGCCAACATGCCGCCCTGGACCCCGAACAGCACCGCCGAGAGATAGGTGCTGGCCGAGACGAGCGAGATCTGCCACTGGGCCGCCCCCTCGGCCGCCAGGAACACCATGGTGCCGTAGGACACGGTCGCCATCGCCAGGCGCGAAGCCCCGCGCGATTGCGCCAACCGCCGGATGTCTGGCTGGCGCAGCGCTTCGACAAAGCCGATTCGTGCGGTTGATTCGTCCGTCATCGCATCACGTCCAACATCTGGCGTCTCACCTGGCCCAACAGCATGCCGATCCGGTCACCCAGTCAGTCCGGATCCGCCAGACCCAGTCTAGTCACACCCCACGACGGTCGAAATCCTCCCTTTTGGACGACTTCGGGACGAGAGCCATCCTTCTAACCTGTCCAAACCTGACTACTGGTGTCCGCCCGGGTCATCGCGGCCCATCAGTTCGCGCCAGGCTGCTCCGGTCACCACCGGTTCATGGGCCTGGCGAAGACTGTAGCGAATCAGCATCATGATGGTGAAGAACGCCACCACCGGCGCCAGCACGAAGACGAAACGAGCACCGGTGAAGGTCGAGATGCCACCCAGCATCAGCACCAGCACCAGGGTCAGCAGGTTCTCCTGAACCTCCTGCCAGCCATAGGCGGCACCCTGCTCCGCAACCGGCACCCGGACATTGATGAAGGTTTGGACTGCCGCCCCAGTTGCGGCTGATCCGAAGTTGGCCGGAATCGAGATCACGCCTGCGGCCAGCACCTTCTGGTTGATCGAGACATCGAACACCCATTCCACCAGCCGAAGCGGGCTCAACGGCGCCAGGACCGGCGCGACCAGATCGATCAGACCGAACAACACCATCGACACGGCCATGATCGTGACTGACATCGTCGCCAACCGGCGCGGGCCGATCCGGGCAATCAGCCAAGGGGTGAGCAAAACGCCCGCCAGAAAGCCGATGCCCGAGGGCGCGAAGATGTAGACAGAGTTGGTCGGATCGCTATCCAGCACATCGCGGACGTAAACCGGAATGAGTGTATTGAAGGCTTCGTAGAGGGCAACGGCAATGCCACCGACCAGGACCATGGCGGCCGTGGCGCGATGCGCCAGATACCAGGTGGCAGTGCGTTGCATGGAGAACGCGGTCGGCCGCCAGTCAATGGCCTGGGCCGCGTCCCGCAACGATTGACTCGCCCCATCTCCTGGCAGGCGGAGGGATACCACTGCTCCCAGCAGCAGCACGACCGCCACGATGCCCAGCAATACGTCGATGCCCGAGATCTTGATGATGACCGGCGCCAGCAGTGACGCCCCGAATGACGAGGCGATCGAGCCAACGAGGTAAACGTCGGCCGACACGGTCGGCACCATCTCCGCGTTCGCCACCAGTGCCACCGCCGACTTGAGCGCGGGCACGATGACCTGCATCAGGGCGCTGGCGAGGAACATCAGCACCAGAAGCTGGCCCACACCGACACCGAACATCCAGGGCAATACCACGCAGGCCACCCCGATGGCGGCATATGCGCCAGCAATCACCACCCGCTTCGGCATTGCGTCGGCCAGCAATCCACCCTGGATCCCGAACAGCACGGCCGAGAGATAGGTGGTGGCGGCCACCACCGACACCTGCCATTGGGCCGCGCCCTCGGCGGCCAGGAACACCATGACACCATAGGCCAGGGTTGCCAGGGCCAGCTTGGCGGCCGTGAGCGAGAGCGCCAGGTTGCCCACGCCGGGCAAGCGCATGGCGCCAATGAATCCCAATCCGGATCCAGCATCGTCGCTCACGAAGATTGGTCCCTGAATGATGTTCGGCGAGCAATCATCTCGCGGTCACCATTGCCACGTCGTGCCAAGACCACTGATCCATGCTTTGATCCTCACTGCCGCCTGGCTGGCGGGTCAGTCTCCTACGGTGAGGCGTTCGAGTGCGGAAACCGGGATATCGGCCCAGACCCCGGTATCGAAGAAGCGGTGCATTTGCCGGAGATACGGATCGATCTCATAGCCATGATCGGCCAGCCAGCAGTGGTTGTAATAGGTATCCAGGTAGCGCTCGCCGGGATCGCAGGCCAGCGTGACGATCGAGCCGGTTTCGCCCCGTTCGACCAACTCGGCCGCCAGTTGGAAGACCCCATAGAGGTTGGTTCCAGTCGAACCGCCGTAGCGCCGTCCGGTGACGTTGGCCAGGAAGTGCATCGCGGCATACGACTGGGCGTTCCGCACCTGAATCATGCGGTCGATGACGCAGGGATTGAATGACGGCTCCACTCGTGGCCGCCCGATTCCTTCGACGCCGGAGGCCCGGCATTCCTTGGTCGTCCAATCGATGCCCATGAAGGAGTCGTAGAACACCGAGTTTTCCGGATCGACCACGCAGAGCTGCGTGTCGTACCCACGGTAGCGGATGTAGCGGCCAATGGTGGACGACGTGCCGCCGGTCCCCGCTCCCACACAAATCCAGCGTGGAACCGGTGCCGCTTCCTGCTGCATCTGGGTGAAGATCGATTCGGCGATGTTGTTGTTCCCGCGCCAGTCGGTCGCCTGGGCGGCATTGGTGAACTGGTCGAGGTAGTGCCCGCCGGTTTCGCGCGCCAGCCGCTCGGCTTCGGCATACACCTGGGTGCCATCGTCGACGAAATGACAGGTGCCTCCGAAGAACTCGATCTGCCGCACCTTGACATCGGAGGTGCCGCGCGGCATGACGGCGATGAAGGGAAGTCCCAGCAGCCGGGCGAAATACGACTCCGACACCGCGGTCGAGCCGGAAGAGGCTTCGACCAGCGTGGTGCCCTCGACGATTGCCCCGTCACACAGCCCATACAGGAAGAGGGAGCGAGCCAGGCGATGCTTGAGCGAGCCAGTCAGGTGGGTCGATTCGTCCTTCAGGTAGACCGTGATGCCTGGCACTCCCGGCAGGGCCAGTGGGATCAGGTGCGTGTCTGCCGAGCGCTGGAAATCACGCTCGATGGTTCGAATCGCTTCATGTACCCAGGTTCTGCCCATGTCCTGCTCCGCCACAAACCCGGTCGTCGCCTGCGCCACGACCCGCCATCATCCGCGTGCTGGTGCAACGATACCCCGGCTCAGCGGGTTGTTGACGATTCCAG
>CAZNQC010000030.1:7067-23402 GCA_964574825.1 uncultured Sphaerobacteraceae bacterium
GCGGATCCGTGGCGGGCAGAAAGCCCATGATCGACATCATCAGCACACTGGCATCGAGGTCGTCGGCTCCATACGACTGGGCAAATGCCTGTTGTGACTCACTCCAGGCGTTCGCCAGCACGTCGGCATGAATCTCCTCACGCACCCGGCGCCAGGTCTCGACCGGTCCGGACATGCCGAATTCCTCGTGCAACCGCACTGCCCGGTCGAAGGCGACCCAGGCCATCACCTTGGAATGCGTGAAGTGCCGGACTGGCCCGCGCACCTCCCAGATCCCCGCATCCGGCATGCGCCAGTTCGCCTCCAGCCAGTCGAGCATGTGCCGGATCAAGGCCGAGGCGAAATGCGACGGCGGCGCACCGTGCACGAGGGCCAGGTGGAGCGCGTCAATCACCTCGCCGTAGACATCCAGTTGCACCTGGTGAGAGGCGGCGTTTCCCACCCGCACCGGCCGCGAGTTGGCAAACCCGGCCAGGTGCGGGAGTTCTCGCTCGGCCAGGTAGCGCTCGCCGGCGATGCCATACATGATCTGCAGGTGTTCCGGGTCGCCGGCGATGGCCCGCAACAGCCAATCACGCCAGGCTTCGGCTTCGTCGCTGTGGCCGGCCCGCATCATCGCCACCAGGGTCAACGACGCATCGCGCAGCCAGCAATAGCGATAGTCCCAGTTGCGGACGCCGCCCAGCCACTCTGGCAGCGAGGTCGTTGGGGCGGCGACGATGCCGCCGGTGGGTCCATACGTCAGGGCCTTCAACACCAGCAGCGAACGCCGGATCACCGCCGCCGAACCGCCATCCAGGCCACTTCGCGCCGACCATTCCGACCAGAAGGACGCCGTTCGCGCGAGTGCCGCGTCCACGTCGATGGCGGGGGTGGGTGGCAGGTGCGAGGGGTACCAGGTCAGCACGAAGTCGAGCCGCTCCCCGGCCGCCACCGTGAACTCGGCAACGGTGGTCAGGTCGTGACCACGCAACGCAACCGGTGCCCGCAGGCTCACGGCATCCGGCCCGGCAATCGCCAGCCGGGTGCCGTCCATCCGCCGGACCCAGGGCGCGACCTGGCCGTAGTCAAACCGGATCGCCAGGTCAAACGTCATCGGCACGGTGCCGGAGACGCCTTCGACGATGCGGACGATGTCCGCCGCCTGGTCACGAATCGGCATGAAATCCGTCACTCGCACAACACCGCTCGCCGTGGTGTGCGTCGTTTCCAGAATGAAGGAGTGATCCCGGTAGGCCCGGTGGGTGGAGATGACGGTCTCTTCCGGGCAAATCAGCCAGCGGCCATTCTCCGGGTCGCCAACCAGGGCCGCAAAACAGGCTGGGGAATCGAAGCGCGGAAAGCAGCACCAATCCATCGAGCCAGACCGGTGAACCAGCACCGCTGTGTGGAGATCGGCCAGGATTGCGTAGTCTTCGATCCGCGTCATCAACAACCTCCGGCGTTAGCCAGTCTTCCCGACTCATCGATCGGGAGCATTCTCCCACTCCCGTACAATGACCGGCAGCGACTGCCCCTTTCTGACCACGGAGCATTCCCATGCCAGCACCCCTCATCGGGCTTCACCATGTCACCGCCATTTGCAGCGACCCCCAGCGCAACCTCGACTTCTACACGCGCGTGCTCGGTCTACGGTTGGTCAAGCAAAGCGTCAATGATGACGACCCCACCAGCTGGCACCTCTTCCATGGAGACACCACCGGCCAACCCGGCACGTTGCTGACCTTCTTCGCCCGGCCCGAAGAAGCCGGTGGCCAGGTTGGCATCGGCCAGTTCGGGTCGGTGCTACTCGCCATCCCGGCTCGCTCGCTGGGTTTCTGGATCGAGCGCCTGATCAGTCACGGCATCCCCTACCAGCAACCGGCGCGCCGGTTTGGTGAGCGCGGGATTGCGTTCCGTGACCCCGATGGACTCAATCTGGAGCTCGTGGCCCTGACCGAGACCCCGGAGGCAGTGCCATGGGCCAGCTCGCCGCTACCAGTGGAGCACGCCATCCGCGGGATTCATGGGGTGAGCCTGTGGCAGGGAGATACCGCCACCGGAGCGTTCTTCACCGCGCACCTGGGGTTCCGCCAGGGTGGTCACGAGAGCACGACCGAGCGGCTGCTGGCCGGCAAGGGACCTCGCCCTGGTGTGCTCGACCTGATCGGCGCCACCGGGCTCTGGAACGGCACCGTGGCGGTCGGCACCATCGATCATGTGGCCTGGGCCGTGGCCGATGACGAGGCGCTGGCCGCCTGGCAAGCCCACTTGAGAGACAACGATGTCGTGGTGAGTGACATTCGCGATCGTACCTACTTCCGCTCCATCGTCATGGAAGCACCGGGAGGCGCCACGGTCGAGCTGGCCACACTGGGCCCCGGTTTCACGGTTGACGAAGATGAAGCCGCGCTGGGCACGACGCTGCAACTCCCCGCCCACCTCGAACGGCAACGGCTGGGTCTGGAGGGCATGCTCCCGCCGCTGGTCACCGACCCAGGTCAGTCATTCTCCTGATTCCGGCTCCGCAATATCAGTGACATTCCCCGACTGGGACCGCCGGTGCTGCCCCCGGCGTGCAGACTGCCCTCGCCATCTGACCCTTGCAATGAACCTCACTTCATGTTGTTGACAACAACATGAAGTGAGGTTCGGGTTAGCTCCTCGCTGGTCAACTCGAACGATGTGTTTCCCGATTCCGATTCCTCTCCCGGCGTTGCGGTGACCGGACGACGACAACACCCGGAAAGTGCTTGGTACATACTGTACGGACATACCTTGCAAGTCGTGTATACTGCAGGAGACAGGTTGTGTCGTGTGCGACGCTCGGTTCGCGCATCCCTGCCCGCACTGGTTGGGCAGGCTCGTTATCAGCACCCGCCGCGAGGTGTTCCGGGGTGCCGTTCGTATCACTCGGCTGAGTTCGGTCCGTTCGACCTGCAGCCTGAGGAGGTGGCAACGTGGTCTTCCGCCGTGACAACAAGGTCGACTCGTTCCAGCGCCAGATGAGTGCACTCCGAAACCAACTCGGGGCCTCGGGCGACCAGCTGGAAGAAATCGACGACGATTTGCCCGAGCTCGACGATGAGCAATACGACAATCGCTCGTATCGCTCGCAGGCAGCCCCCATCGACAACGACAATGCGGCCTACAGTTTCGGAAACTACCCGGCCCCGACCTCCCAGTCGCCCCAGCAACCGGCCTACGAGGAGGATGCGCCAGCCATTCCGCAGATGCCTGCGGCTGACGCCGATGCCAGCGTGATCGCCGCCGACGCCAACTGGAAGGGTGACATCAACGCCGAACGCAGCATTCACGTGCTCGGCAAGGTGCAGGGCTCCATCACCGCCAATGAGGACATCTGGATCGCCGAGGGCGCGGAGGTGAATGCCACGGTGACGGCCATGCGCGTCATCATCGGCGGCACGCTTACTGGCGCGGCCAACGCCTCCAGCCGCTTTGAAGTCCTGCCATCGGGAAACGTGACCGCCGACGTCACCTCGCCGATCACGGTGGTGCACGAAGGTGCCACGCTCAACGGGAACTTCCGGGTCGGCAATGGCGACGATAGCCGCACCAACGCCGCCGCCGTTGTCCAGCGCCGTTCCCGCGCCGCCAGTTGACCGGCCCCAGCCGGCCACCCGAATCAGGGAGTACTTCGACCATGACGATGCGCACCTACGACGCAACCACCTATGCCTCGCAGAATACGTTCGCCGCCACCGATGCGCAGGACGATTCGGTGAGCGTGTTCGACCGTTATTCATCGTTCGACGGCACCTTCAACCTGACGCGCGACCTTCGCGTGGAGGGCCAGGTCAAGGGCACCATCACCTGCCAGGGCACGATGTTCGTGGCCCAGGGCTCATCGGTGAATGCCGTCGTCGATGCCGAGAACATTACCGTCGCCGGAGATCTCGATGGCGAAATCGTGTGCCGCGGCAAGCTGCAAATCCTCTCCACCGGGAAGGTGCACGGCAAGCTGACCACGGCGTCCCTGGTGATCAACGAAGGGGCTGTCTACGAGGGTGAGCTGGTGATGGAGACCGGCAGCGGCAGTTCGGCCCGCGAGTATGTGCGACCTCGCAGCACAACCCTGCCATCTGCGGCCGCCGCGTCCACCGTCACATCCGGAGACAGCGACACGCCACGGGCCGATCCGGCCCCGAGTTCCACGGCGGGACCGGCGGCCGGTGGCAACACCTTCATCCGGCGGTTTGGTGGCCAGGAAACCACCTGGGACCAGACGGACGAATCCACGGGAGACACCGAACCAGAATCGTGATCTCCGGCGTTAACGTCGTATGGGACCATGGGGTTCGACACGTGAAGGTCGATTGGAATGGCAGGGTGCCTGGCCCGGAACAACGCGGTTTCTCCAGGTTGGCACGGGTGCCCATGCTATACTTCCCGGGCTCATTTGCCAGCGCCACGGCGGTGCCGCGCAACCCGAACCATCGTCCAATCCGGACGATAACCAGGGACCGTGATGCCACCGGGAACCAGGCGAACACCCACTGGTAGTCGAGAAGCCCCTCAAGTGATAGCAGGTTGAGCCAGCGTGAAACTGCCAGACATTTCCCTCTTGAAGGGATGGCCCACTCTCCAGCCGGAACTCGCGACGGCCGGTGCACCCGCACCAGCCGCACCGCGTGGGCGCCGGTCGACTCCGCTGGCCGGGGTCATGCAGTTCGCCAGCAATGGCGGCGGCGGAAACGACGATGACGACGGGTTCGAGGACGGCTACGACGACGACCTCGTGTACGAGGAACCGGCGCAGCAGCAGCCCACGCGCCGTGCTCCGGGAGCCCAACGCGGCAGCCAGGCGGGCGGGTCAGCCGCCGGCGGCGGTGGCCGAGGTGGTTCCGGCGGTCGTCCGCGCACCGTGCAGTACCAGCCAGAAGAACGCTACTGGACCGAATACCTGCGGATTGCCCTGCCGATTCTCGGCCTGTTGCTGATGATCGGGCTCCTCTGGTTCTGGGCCCTGCAGTTGATGGACGACGACAACGGCGGCAACCAACCGGTCGTCACCGAACCGCCAGTCACGCAGGAAGTGGTCGTTCCGGATTCCACGCCGACCACCGAGGCGACCGAGGACGTGATCGCGCCACCGACGCCGACGCCCACCGAAGAGGTTTCCACGCCGGAAACAACTCCGGAAACCGAGGAAACGCCAGCCAGCACGGGCGGTGAAATCGCCATCGATAGCGTGGTGCAGACGACAGAAGAGGGCGTCAATATGCGCGAGGATGCCACTATCGCAGCTGAAGCGATCGCCCAGCTGGCGACAGGCACGACGCTGACGGTCACCGATGGTCCATACGAGGCGGACGACTACGTTTGGTGGCAGGTGGTCAACGACGAAACCGGACAGGTCGGGTACGTAGTGGAAGACTTCATTGAGGTCGTGCCGTAACTGCCCAAACACGAATGACATGAGAACGGCCCGGGAGTGCACTCCCGGGCCGTTCTCATGTCTGGCCAGCAAAACGCCCCCTTGCGCCGGCACAACCCACCGACCTGGTCTGCTATACTTTCCGGCGGCCCGGCAATTGCCTGGCCAGCGATTCTGCACGCGTTGCGACGACCGTCGGTGTGCCGCCTTCCCATGTGGCGAAGCGGTTCGGCGGCCGGATGACCGGCGCGGAAGCACAACACACATCAAAGGATCACCTTCATGGCACAGGCAACGGAAGCACGCAACCCGCGTGTCAGCCTCCGGGCGCTGCTCGAAGCTGGCGTTCACTTCGGTCACCAGAAGAACCGCTGGAACCCGAAGATGAAGCCCTACATCTTCACCGAGCGCAACGGCATTCACATCCTCGACCTCCAGCAGACCGTTCCCCTGCTCGAACAGGCCCACGAACTGGTGTCGGAAATCACCGCCAACGGTGGCCACATCCTCTTCGTCGGCACCAAGAAGCAGGCGCAGGAC
Organism: uncultured Sphaerobacteraceae bacterium; assembly: GCA_964574825.1. Taxonomy (GTDB): domain Bacteria; phylum Chloroflexota; class Chloroflexia; order Thermomicrobiales; family UBA6265; genus JACCYX01. Next base: position 12,985 of record CAZNQC010000030.1, read on the forward strand.
ATCATCAAGCAGGAAGCCGAGCGCTCCGGCCAGTACTTCGTCAACCGCCGCTGGTTGGGTGGCACGCTCACCAACTTCGTCACCATCCGCTCGCGCCTGCGCCACCTCAAGGACCTGATTGCCCAGAGCGAATCGGGTGAGTGGGATGTCCTGCCCAAGCAGGAGGCCGCCTCCAAGCAGCTCGAACTCGACAAGCTGCAGCGCACCCTGGGTGGCATGAAAGACATGACCCAGCTGCCGGGCGCGCTCTTCATCATCGACCCGAAGCGTGAGCACCTGGCCGTGCACGAGGCCCAGCGCCTCGGCATCACCACCATTGCCATGGTCGACTCCAACACCGACCCGACCCCGATCGACATTGTGTTGCCGGCCAACGACGACGCGATTCGCTCGGTTCGCCTGATCACCGCTGGCATCGCCAACGCCGCCAATGTCGGTCGCCTCGAGCGCGAAAGCGTCACGGGTGAAGCGGTCGACTTCGGCGCCGCCGTTGCCTCCACCGATAACATCTTTGCCGCCGCGGCAACCGGTGAAGCTGCCGAAGAGGCAGTCGACCGCGACGCCGAATAACACCCGGTTCAATCAGTTCGAGCGAGCGGGATCACTGCGAACATCGCTCCCGCTCGCCCAGCACAATGATGTGAGGTATTCCAACATGGCCATCACCACCGACATGGTTCGTGCCCTGCGCGATGAAACCGGCGCCGGCATCATGGACGCCAAGCGCGCCCTCGAAGAAGCTGGCGGCAACAGCGACAAGGCCAAGGAAATCCTGCGCCAGCAGGGCCTGGCCCGCGCCGGCAAGAAGTCCGACCGGTCTGCACTTCAGGGTGTGATCGAGCCCTACATCCACGGCGGAGGACGCATCGGCGCCCTCGTCGAGGTCAACTGCGAAACCGACTTCGTCGCCCGCACGCCAGACTTCCAGGCCCTGGCGCACGACATTGCCATGCAGGTCGCCGCCATCCCGCCGCGCTGGGTCACCGTGGACGAAGTTCCGGAAGACGCCATTGCCGGCCTGACGAAGGAATTCGGCTCGAAGGAAGAGGCCCTCAAGCAGGTCGTCCTTCTGGAGCAGACCTTCATCAAGGATGCCAAGAAGACCATCCAGGACCTGGTCAAGGAAGGCATCTCCAAGCTCGGCGAGAACATCGTCATCCGCCGCTTTGCCCGCTTCGAGCTCGGCGAAGGCCAGACGGCTGATACCGACGAAGCCTAGGAGGGAACGTTCCTGCCGTGCCGGGCAGGGTCTGTTCCCTGGCGGGACGGCATCGTGTTGCCGGCCCGCTCCCTTCCCGGCGCCGCCCACCCCACCAGGTGAGCGGCGCCGTTGTCATGTCCGCCGTTCCGCCTTCTTCCACCCCACCGGAGATGCCACCTCATGACACGACCATACCAGCGCGTGCTTCTCAAGCTCAGCGGTGAATCCCTGATGGGCAACAACGCCTTCGGCATCGATCCAGACATTGCCCAGGCCATTGCCCACCAGATCAGCGCCGTGCACAAGCGTGGCATCGAACTCGGCATCGTCATCGGGGGCGGCAATATCTGGCGGGGGCTCTCCGATTCGGCCCGGGGAATGGACCGCTCCACTGCCGACTACATGGGCATGCTCGCCACGGTGCTCAACGCCCTTACCGTGCAGGATGCCCTGGAGCAGGAAGGCGTTCACACCCGGGTGATGTCCGCCATCGCCATGAACCAGGTAGCCGAGCCCTACATCCGGCGCCGGGCCATCCGCCACATGGAAAAGGGTCGCGTCGTCATCCTCGCGGCCGGCACCGGCAATCCCTACTTCACCACCGACACCGCTGCGGCCCTGCGCGCCATCGAACTCGACGCCGACGTGCTGCTGATGGCCAAGAACCGGGTCGATGGCGTCTACTCGGCCGATCCACACACCGATCCGGCTGCCGTGAAATACGACCACATCACCTACCAACACGCCATCGAAAAGGATCTCCGCGTGATGGATACCGCGGCCCTCACGCTCTGCCGCGACAACTGCCTGCCCATCCTCGTCTTCGACGTTGGCATCAATGGCGCCATCCTGCGCGCCGCAGGGGGCGAGCATGCGGGCACTCTGGTATCCTCACAACGACCTGTCGACTGAGCTCGTCCTGCCTGGCGTATTCAATCGCCGGGGCTCAACGAGCCAGCATCAGTTCGCATGCATGAAGGGAACAAGGCCATGATTGCCGACATCATCAAGGACGCCGAACACCGCATGAAGGGCGCCATGGATGCCCTCCACCACAACCTGGACGCCGTACGCACCGGTCGCGCTTCGCCCACCCTGGTCGAGCGCATCCAGGTCGACTACTACGGCACATCCACCCCACTCAACCAGCTGGCGGGCATCTCGGTGCCCGAACCACGCCAGATCGTGATTCAGCCGTGGGACCGTGGCGCCGTGGCGCCGATCGAGAAGGCCATCATGCAGTCGGAAATCGGCATCACGCCGAACAACGACGGCCAGGTGATCCGGCTCAACATCCCCATGCTCACCGAAGAACGTCGCAAGCAGATGGTCAAGCTCGTCCACAGCACGGTGGAAGAGAGCAAGGTTGCCGTGCGCAACGTCCGCCGCGACGCCCTCTCCAGCGCCAAGGATCTCCTGAAGGCCAAGGAGATTGGCGAAGATGATGAGCGAACGGGTCAGCAGGAAATTGAGAACCTGACGAAAAAGTACGTCGACGAGGCGGACCGCATCGGCAAGGCCAAGGAACAGGAAGTTCTCGAGGTCTAGCCATGGCAGACGCCGAATCCGCGCCATCACCCGCCATGGCCACGCGTGCCAGTCTCGCGTCAGATGCCATTCCCCGTCACGTTGCCATCATCATGGATGGCAACGGACGTTGGGCTGCCCAGCGAGGCCTCGACCGCATCCAGGGCCACGAACGCGGGACGGACAATATTCGCCGCATCACCCGCGCCGCCGGTGAGCTAGGCATCGAATTTCTCACCCTTTGGGCATTCTCGACTGAAAACTGGTCGCGCCCGGAGGAAGAGGTTCAGGGCATCCTCCGCATTCTGGCCCATGCCATCGAGAGTGAAACAGCCGAACTCCATCGCCAGGGCGCCCGGCTACGGCATATTGGTGAGCTCGACGCGCTGGAGCCCGATCTGCGGCAATCCGTGCTCGACGCCATCGACCTGACCCGCAACAACGATGCGATCACGCTGACCCTGGCCTTCAACTATGGTGGACGGCGCGAAATCGTCCATGCCGTCAAATCGATGCTGGCCTCCGGCGTCGATCCGGCCGAGGTGACGGAGGAGACGCTCCACGAGCATCTCTACGCGCCCGATCTGCCCGACGCAGATCTCATCATCCGCACCTCTGGTGAACACCGGATGAGCAACTTTCTGCTCTGGCAGGGGGCCTACGCCGAGTTCCACTTCACACCGTGCCTGTGGCCCGACTTCGACGAACAGGACCTGATCGACGCCGTGATCGACTATTCGCAGCGTGAACGGCGTTTCGGCGCCCTTGCCCCTTCGACCTGAGCCAGGGAGACCTGCGGTGAAGCAACGCTCCATCTCCGCCATCGGGGTTGTCATCGTCGGTCTCGTGCCAGCGCTCCTGGGCGGCTGGGTATTCGGCATCATCTTCACCGCCATCTGTGCGATCGCCTACCGCGAAGCGATTGCCATCACCGCGCCGCAGCCATCCCGGCTGCATTACATCGGCCTGATCGTCGTCGTCGTGACCGGCCTCCAGGCCGTTCTGACGGATAACGACCGAACCCTCCTCCTCATCGTCGTCCTGTCCGTCGCGATTCCCCTGATCGATGCCATGCTGCTGGGCCCGCCCAACGCCGCCAATCAGTGGACGGCAACCAGCGCGACCACGCTCTATCTCGCCTTTCCGGCCTGGGCCGCCATTACCCTTCGCCAATCCGAGGCGTTCCCTGCCCGGGAGTGGCTCCAGAATCTGGCCGGTTGGTTCCCCGGTGTCTCCGAGCAAACCGGGGGAGGCCTGGCCTGGTTCCTGCTGGCCTTGCTCGTCACCTGGTTGTCGGACACCTTCGCCTACCTGGTCGGCAAATCCATCGGCCGCACCAAGCTCATTCCGCGCGTCAGCCCGAACAAGACCATCGAAGGGTCCATCGGAGGATTGGTCGCCGCCGGGCTGATCGCCTGGGGCTGCGACTGGGCCTTTGGCATGGAGATCGGCTGGGGCTGGGCGATCCTGATCGGCCTGGGACTGGGTGTGGTCGGCCAACTTGGTGACCTCTGCGAGTCCATGCTCAAGCGAGCCCACGGCGTGAAGGACAGCGGCAACCTGATTCCCGGCCACGGCGGCATGCTCGACCGCATCGACGCCCTGGTCTTCATCCTGGTCGCCACCTGGCTGATCGCCCCGCTGGTGAACTGATCACCTCGCGCAAGGAACCACGCATGTCTCGCCTCGGCATCGCCATCCTCGGTTCGACCGGCTCCATCGGCACCCAGACGCTCGACGTCATCTCCCGGCTGCCGGACAGGTTCGACGTCGTGGCACTGGCTGCCCGCCACAACCGCACGCTGTTGGCCGAGCAGGTCGCGCGGTTCCATCCCAAGGTGATTGTGGCGGCCGATACTGATCCGATCGACGGCCAACCCGTGCTGCCCACGCCCGAGGGCCTGATCGAGGCGGTCACCCACCCGGACGTTGACATCGTGGTTGCTGCGACCTCCGGTCACGACGCGATCCGTGCCACCTGGGCCGCAATCGAAGCAGGCAAGACGATCGCCCTCGCCAACAAGGAGACCATCGTCTGTGCCGGGGACCTGATCATCCCGCTGGCGCAGCGTTACGATGTCGACATGCGTCCCATGGACAGCGAACACAGCGCCATCTGGCAATCGCTGCAGAGCGGCGAACGCAAGGATCTTGCTCGCCTCATCCTGACGGCATCGGGTGGGCCTTTCCTCCACAAGACGGCCGATGAGCTCGCCTCGGTAACCGTTGCCGATGCCCTCGCCCATCCCAACTGGAGCATGGGCAGCAAGATCACGATTGACTCGGCCAACATGATGAACAAGGGGCTTGAGGTGATCGAGGCCCATCATCTCTTCAGCATGCCGTATGAGCAGATTGAGGTCGTCATTCACCCTGAGTCGATCATCCACTCGATGGTGGAGTGGAATGACCGCTCAACCATCGCCCAATTGAGCTTTCCCGACATGCGGCTGCCAATTCAGTACGCTCTCACCTGGCCGGACCGGCCGGTAAGCCCCGGCACCCCGCTCAACTTCACCCGCATTTCAAGCATGTCATTCCAGCTGCCGAACGAAGACCAGTTCCCGCTCCTCCGCCTCGCGCGGCAGGCCGGAATCGAAGGGGGCACGGCGCCAACCGTGCTCAGCGCCGCCGATGAGGTGGCCGTTCACGCCTTTCTCGACGGCAAAATCAGCTTTACCGACATCCCGGCCGTGATCCAGCAAACACTCGACGCGCACGAAACCGCCGGAGTCACTGACCTTGATGTCATCTTCGCGGCCGACGAATGGGCCCGCGACCAGGCGCGAATCTCGATCGATCAGCGGCTCTGAGCCAGCCAGATCTGCAGATTTCCAAAACGGAAGGCGTGCGGATGAATGATGAAATCGCCCTTCCCGGTGGACAATGCACGCCGGGCGTCGTACGCATTGGCGATACTGTTCGCCGTCCCCTGTCGGAAGGTTGGGAGTTTCGCCACGCCCTGCTACGCCACCTCGAAAATGCCGGATTCCCCTACGCCCCGCGCCTGCTTGGCATCGATGAGCAAGAACGCGAGATTCTCACCTTTCTTGACGGCGTAACCATGCAGGGAGGCGAGGTGCCTCTTGCCGACATCGGCACGATGATGGCCGCCTTTCACACAGCCACGGCAGGCTCCGACCTGGCTGCCGGTCACGAAGTCGTCCGCCACCAGGACATCGCTCCCTGGAACACGATTCATCGCAACGGAACGCTCGTCGGAATGATCGACTTCGATGGCGCCGCGCCAGGCGACCGGATCGACGACATTGCCTATGCCACCTGGACGTTCCTCAATATCGGCTCGTCAGATACCAACGCGGTCACAATCGGACTGCACGAGTATTTCGATGGATACGGTCCGTTCAACCGCGCGGGACTGAGCGACGCCATTCTCCGCCAGCAGCAGCGGGTCCTCTCCTGGCGCCAACACCTCGCCGTCACAGCCACCGATCCCGCCCTTCGCGACATGTCCCGCGAACGAACCGTGCTGATTCCCCGCCAGATGGAGTGGGTCCGCACGCACCAGGCGCTCCTCGACACGGATCGCTGACCCTCGGGCTACGATTCCGCCAACCAGTCGCGCAATTCACGTGGCGGCAAGTCCAGCGCGAACGAAAAAGCCGAAATCCGGGCCGGAACCAACCCGGTCAGCGCCTGGGCACAGGCGTTCAGCGTCGATCCCGTCGTCCGCACATCATCCACCAGCAGATAGTGCAACCCTGCGGGAAACGCGCGCGAAGGGTTCAGGCCGAACGCTCCCTGCACGTTTTCCAGCCGCTCGTCCCGTCCCAGTGATGCCTGTGCCAGCGTCTGTCGGGTCCTGGTCACAACCGGCTCTACGCGCGCACCCAGCATTTCTCCGATCACCGTCGCCAGGATTTGCGACTGGTTATAGCCGCGTTCCCGCTCCTTCGCTGGGTGCAACGGCACCGGCACCACCACATCCACATGGCCAAACACAGCGAGCAATGGCCGCATCCGCTCCGCCAGATCCGGGCCCCGATCCCATTCATTGGCGTATTTGAACGCCTTCACCGCCGCCGGCACCCAGCCCGTGTATGGGTAGGCAGCCCGGGCCAGCGAAATGGCCGGATCGAGTTGGGCGCAGTGCAGGCAGGCATCGCGCACGGGCGAACCGCATCGATAGCAAATGCCGTGATCGAGCCGCCGCACCTGATCCTCACAACGGACGCAGAGCCACGTCCCACGCCGGCCACACCCCGCGCAGGTCTTCGGGTAGACCACCTCGACAAGACCTGTCCGCATTCGCTGCCATACTATAGGAAGTCGATCTCGCATCCGAGGTCTCCACCATCATCTTCGCCAGGCAGGTTTGCCACATCGTGAACCAGTTTACCGAGACGGACGCCGACGCGCTGCTCTACGGACGCAACCGGTTGCCACACATCGTCAGCATCGAACCAACCGGGCCGTCAGGAGTCACGCTCTACCAGCGCCAGGATGACGGCAGCACCACCGTGCTGCAGGAAACGGCCCGCCCGTGGATCGTAGTCGAGGAATCCTCGCGCTTCCTGCGCCGTCCGCGGATCGAAATCGAGGACCTCGCGGGTAACCTGCCGCTGAATCGTCGGATTCGATTCGCCAACCGCGGTGAGTTCCGCGATGCCACCGAAGGCATCTCGAACGACGACCTGAACGTGCTGTCGATCCGGTCACCCATCAGTCAGTTCCTGGTCGACACCGGGATCACCCTGTTCAAGGACATGACGTTCGAGCAGGTCCGGCGCCTCCAACTGGACATCGAAACCCTCAGCCTCGAACCCACCGAACCCGACGCCGAAGTGGTGATGGTCGCCCTCAAACAGGACGACCACGAGGAAGTGCTGATCCAGGAGACCACCGAAGCCGACCTGCTCGAACGCCTGGTCGAAACGATCCAGCGCCTCGATCCGGATGTGATCGAAGGGCACAACCTCTTCCTCTTCGATCTGCCCTACCTGATCGAACGTGCCCGTCAGGCTGGCGTCACCCTCAGCATCGGGCGGGACGGATCCCCCCCAACCCTCGCCCAGTTCCGCTCCAACTTCCGCGTCGGACCCATTTCGCTGCCTTACACATCGGTCCACGTACGCGGCCGCCACATCGTCGACACCTACCAGCAAATCCAGCGCTGGGATGTGCAGGGACGACTCTCCAGTTACGGTCTCAAGAACATCATGCGCGAACTCGGCCTGGAGCGAGAAGACCGCACGCATGTCGCGGGTGACGACATTGCCGACATGTGGCGATCGGGGGAACGCTCGCGTGACCGTCTGGCCCGGTATGCCCTCGACGACGTGCGAGATGTCGATCGACTGTCCCGCATCACCCTGCCTCGCGAGTTCTACCAGACCCAGATCGTGCCGATGGCGCTCCAGACCGCAACAACCGCCGGCACCGGCACCAAGATCGATCACCTGATGACCCGCGCATATCTGCAGGCCAACCACAGCCTTCCCCTTCCGGAACGGCCGCGCGATTTTGCCGGGGCGCACATGGATCTGATTCGCACCGGCATCTTCGGGCCCGTCATCAAGGCCGATGTCGAAAGCCTCTACCCGTCCATCATGCTGCAGGAAACAATCACGGCCCAAACCGATGTCCTCGGCGCCATGCCGCTCCTGCTCCGCGACCTCACCGCCCGCCGGATCGATGCCAAGCGCCGGGCGGCCGAGACGCAAGGTGAGGAACACGCCCTTTGGGACGGGCTGCAAGGCACATTCAAGGTGCTGATCAATTCGTTCTTCGGCTATCTCGGCTTCGGTCGCGGTCGCTTCAACGACTTCGATGCCGCCGAACGCATCACCACGGAAGGCCAACGCCTGATCCAGCTGGCCGTGGCCAAACTCGAAGAGGCCGGGGCAGCCCCGATCGAGGTCGACACCGACGGCGTCTTCTTCGTTCCGCCCGACGATGTTCGCACCCCTGAAGCGGAGTTGGCATTCATCGAACGCATCTCGAGCTACCTGCCTGGCCGTATCCGACTGGCGCACGATGGCCGCTATGCGCGCATGATGTCACTCAAGCTCAAGAACTATGCACTGCTCGACCACGACGGCACGATGACCATGAAGGGGTCGTCCCTCCGCAGCCGGAGGATGGAACCGTGCCTGCGCGAATTCCTGCGCGATGCCGCCGCAGATTTCATGCAGGACGAGCGGGAGGCAGTGCGAGAACGCTACTTCCAGTTGGCAGAGGCCATTCAGGAAAAGTCGCTACCGGTCGCAGCCTTCAGCCAATGGTCGATGCTGCGCCAGTCGACCATCGGCAACCAGGCTCGGCTCAAGCGGCTCCTGGAAGCCAATCCGGGCCGCTGGCGTTATGGCGAGCGCGTGCTGCTCTATGAGCGGGAGGATGGGGAACTCGCCTTCGCCGAGGACTATGCGAACGACGAGAACACCACCATCATCCTGCGCCACCTGCGGGACACCGCCACCCGCTTCGAGCAACTGTTCGAGGATCAGGAAGCCTTCGACGCGTTCTTCCCCCTCATCACACCGATCTCGTCGCTGGACATCGCCCGGGCTCAGAAACCTACTCGCCAGCTCGGCCTCTTCGGGTAGTGCCAGCCAAGGAATAGCCTCGTATGAATCGCTACTTTACTGGTCACCCTGAACTTGAGTCATTCCTCGCCGAGAGACAACCGCTCGACCAGCATGTGGCTCACTGGGCAGGTGGCTCCATCGAGCTTGACGTCCAAACCTTCGCCACGGCGGGCGCGCTTCCTCCCGCAGCCCTGGCAACGTCTGGGCGCTGCATTGTGCTGGGTGGCCGATTCGTGCTGCTGATGTCCAATGACGACAGCGACCACATCCTGCCTGGTGGGCGGCTCGAACCAGGCGAATCGATTGAGGAAGCGACCCGGCGCGAAGTCTGGGAGGAAGCCGGTCTCGACCTGCCAAATCTGTCCCCGCTCGGGCTCATGGTCTTCCGTCACGGCACACCGCGCCCTGCCGGATACGCCTATCCGTATCCCCTCTTCACCAACATCATCTTCGTCACTCAACTCGGGCGCCCGTTCCCGCTGACGCTGGGCGATGACTATGAGCGCGAGGGGAGATTTGTCTCGGTCGAAACCGCACTCGAACGGATTGCCCCGCACGAACGCGAACTCCTGCAACTGGCTCGGCGGCTACCTGTCAGTGATGGATCAGGTCAGCGATAGCGCTTCCAATCACGACGGTGAGCGACCAGCCAGGGCCTGCTGCACCAGCTCCACCGTCGCCTGCGGATCTTCCACTTCGACGACGATCTCCGCATAGGGAGCACCAGCTGCCAGCGTGATCGAAACCGTCTGATCGTTGTTGTTCACGTAGAGGAAGATGTCCTCACCGTTGTGCCGGAACACCCCAGCTTTCAACTCGCCGGGCAGATCGGTGCCAGCAACTTTCCAGCCGGGCACGGTGGCCACGTCGAGTGAGGGGTCAGCTGAAATTCCTGTCACCTGGCTGAGTGGGACCGTGACTTCATGATGCAGGGAAGCGAGTTCCTCTCCGATTCCCTGCATCATAATCACCACACGATTCTGATCGACCGTCACCTGCACCATATGTTCCTCGTCCTTATCCTGAGTGGGCGAATGCTTCCTCAGCATGGTACTACGGGTCATGGTCTGAAGGTACTGGTACTTCAAATGAACTCGGGGGGGATGGGGGACACAACAACGCCCTCGGGACGCAGATGCGTG
>CAZNQC010000031.1:0-3562 GCA_964574825.1 uncultured Sphaerobacteraceae bacterium
TCGGCCAGGGAAGGGATGAGCCCATTGCTGGCGACGAAGTAGTCGATCCGCCAGCCGACGTTCCGTTCGCGGGCCTTGCTCATCTGGTTCCACCAGGTGTAGGCCCCGGTGGTGTCCGGTTGGAAATGCCGGAACGTGTCGACGAACCCATGGGCGAGATAGTCTCCGAAGCGTTCCCGTTCCTCGTCGGTGAACCCGTGTTTGCCGCGGTTGCTCTTCGGGTTGGCGAGGTCGATCTCCTGGTGGGCGACATTGAGGTCACCGCAGAAGACGACCGGTTTCGGTGTGCCTGTTCCGTGCTGGCCGGCCTCCAGTTGCTGCATGTAGGCCAGGAAAGCCGGATCCCAGGCATCGTAGCGGAGGGCGAGCCGGGAGAGATCGTTCTTGCTGTTCGGGGTGTAGACGGTGACGACCCAGAAGCGGTCGAACTCGGCGGCGATGATGCGGCCCTCGCGGTTGACGTCGCCGTAGCCGTCGTTTGCCAGGGAGAACTGCGCGGCGAGGTCGGTGGGGAACTCCCGGAGCAGGTTCAGCGGTTCGGTGCGGGTGAAGATGGCCGTGCCGCTGTAGCCGGCCTTGTCGGCCGAGCACCAGTATTCGAGGTAGCCCGGCAGGTCGGGTTTGGCCTGGCCTTCCTTGGCCTTGGTTTCCTGCAGGCAGAGGATATCGGGTTGGTGTTCGGCGATGAAGGGCTGGAAGAGCTCCTTGCGGATGACCGCACGGATGCCGTTGACGTTCCACGAGTAAATCTTCACGGGTGCGTTCCTGTGGATAGGGCGAGGGGCCTCGCCGGGAGTGTACGTTCAGCTGCTCCCGCCATGATATCCCATCAATCACAGGGCCCACCTCTACTCAATTGGCTCCCATTCGATTTCTGGGAGATTGGTGTTGGAAAGAACGGGATGTATGGGTGCACGGCCTCCGATGACTCGTAGTCCCGCTCGCGTTTGCGGAATGGAATTCGCGCATGAGCCTGGAGGGAAGTCCCAGCCAGCCATTCGCAGGTGCCTTCTCATTCACGATCTGGCTGGCGTGTGGACTTCCTTTCGTGCGGTGTATGGTCTGCCCCATGGGACCTCAACTGCCCTGGTTGACGCCTGCTGCCCGATCCGGCACCATTCGCGATTCGTCCAGGCGATGATCGAGGGAGTGGGCATGATTTCGGCCGTCAACCTGACGAAGGCATTCCGCCGTCCCGTCAAAAATCCCGGCATGAAGGGCGCCCTCAAGCACCTCGTCCGGCCGCAGTTCCGCGACGTCATCGCGGTCGACGACATCAGCTTCCACGTCGAGGCCGGGGAATCGGTCGCCTACGTTGGGCCGAATGGCGCCGGCAAGAGCACCACCATCAAGCTCCTGACCGGCATCCTCGTCCCCACCAGCGGCGAGGTCGATGTCTGTGGACTGCACCCGTTCGAACAACGCCAGGCGAACGCCCGCAACATCGGGGTCGTCTTCGGCCAGCGGACGCAACTCTGGTGGGATATTCCCGTCGTCGAAAGCCTCCGCATGCTCGGCGACATCTACGACGTGCCGGCAATCGACTTCACCCGCACCTTTGACGAACTGTCGGACGTGCTCGACCTCGGACCGCTGCTGAACGTTCCGGCCCGCCAGCTCAGTCTCGGGCAGCGGATGCGCTGCGACCTCGCCGCCTCGCTGATCCACAGCCCGCAGATCCTCTACCTCGACGAACCCTCGATCGGGCTCGACGTCTCGGTCAAGGCCCGCTTTCGGGAGTTCATCAAGTTCGTCCACCAGCACCGCGGCCTGACTGTCATGCTGACCAGTCACGACATCGGCGACATCGAAGAACTCTGCCCGCGCATGATCATGATCGACCAGGGCAAGATCATCTACGACGGCGAGTTCGCCGAGGTCACCCGTCGCTTCGGCTGGGAGCAGAAGGTGCGGGTCACGCTGGCCGAAGAGGTGCCCGACCCAGTCACCGTCGCGACCACTGCCCTCGGCCGCACACCCACCATTGCCATCACCCAGCCGAACCCGACCGCGCTGGAGGTGGCGCTCGACGCCCGGGTGACGACTTCCGGCGAGATCATTCGTGGTCTCGCCACGGCTCTCCCCATCGCCGACATCGCGATTGAGGAAACCAGCGCCGAGAGCATCATCCGCAATCTCTACGAGGGGAACCTGCAGTTCGGGGAGGTGGCCGATGGCGACTGACGTTCGCGCTGAACCCCGTCCGAAGTACCTCAGCATCGCCCTGACCGCCTTCCAGCAGGCCATCACCTATCGGATCACCACCCTGACCAACATCGCGCTAACCTTCATCTGGGTCTTCATCCTCTATTACCTGTGGAAGGCCGCCTTCACCGAGGAAGCCGTCATCCAGGGCTTTACCTGGGACGACATGCGAACCTACGTCGTGCTTGCCTATGGCCTCAACGCCCTGATCGGCTGGCGAATCTCGGCGAACATGATGTTCACGATCCGCACCGGTGACATCCTCCGCGACCTCACACGCCCGCTGAACTACTGCTCCACCCAGCTCAGCGTCGCGACCGGTGCCGCGATGGTCGAAGGCATCCTCAGCCTCGGCCTGACGCTGGTGGTCGGCCTGGTTTTCATCGGGATCCGGCCGCCGGACAGTCCCACCGCTGCGGCGCTCTTCGCCGTGGCCGTGGTGCTGGGATTCTTCACCAAGGCGCTGGTCGTCTTCTGTGTCAGCCTGCTCACCTTCTGGACGCTCAACGGGGTCGGCATCTCGTGGAGCCGGGAAGCGGTCATCACCATCCTCAGTGGCACCATCATTCCGCTGGCGATGATGCCGGGCTGGCTGCGGGTCATCGCCGATGTCTCGCCTTTGCGCGGTGTGGTCAGCACCCCCCTGATGATCTACCTCGGGCAGGCCCGGGGAGCCGATGCCCTCGGCCTGCTGGCACTCTCGGCGGCGTGGCTGGTGGCGATGTGGTTCTTCGCCAACTGGGCCTGGCGGGCAGCGTTCAACCGCGTCGAAATCCAGGGAGGGTGAGATGACGACCGCCTCCATCCGCAAGAACCTGCGTCTCTACTTCAAGCTGCAGCTGATGCAATTGCGCAGTGCCGTCGAGTACGCGGCCGACTTCTGGATCGGGATCGTCGGCGCGATGCTGATGCAGGCGTCCGGGCTGGTCTTCATCTCGGCGCTGTTCAGCCAGGTGCCGCAGGTGGCGGGTTGGACGGTCTGGAATATCGTGCTGCTCTACGGGTTGGCGATGCTGCCGAAGGGGCTGACCGAACTCTTCTGCGACGGACCGTGGACGCTGCGGATGAAGGTGAACAGTGGAGAGTTCGACCGGGTGCTGGTCCGGCCGATTTCCCCGGCCCTGCAGAGCGCGACCGCGATCGTCAGCATCCACGGCCTCGGCCAGGTGATCCTTGGCGTGATCATGATCTCGCTGGGCCTGTCGCGCAGTGAGGCGATCCTGTACTGGTGGACCATCCCGTTCCTGGCCGTGGTGGTGCTTTGCAGCGCGGTGATGATCGGCGCCCTCAACTTCGCGATCAACCTGACCGGTTTCTGGGAACCAAGCGCCCAGAGCGCCCTGCCGACGATGCTGGC
>CAZNQC010000031.1:3662-16449 GCA_964574825.1 uncultured Sphaerobacteraceae bacterium
GACTTCCCCTTCCCGATTCACCCTCCCTCCGGCATCATGACTGCACCAGACTCGCCCCCACCGGAGGATTGTTCCATGGATCTGCGTGACCTCGCTCGCCTGCATCCCGACCGCACCACCGGCCGCGCCTCCTCGTGGGACACGTCCGGCCGCAACGCCGACTCCTGGACCATCGCCCCGGGAGAACGGCGGGTGCTGGCCGATATCGAAGGGCCAGGCTGCATCACCCACATCTGGCTGACCCAGCCGAATCACTACCGTGAATGCCTGCTGCTCTTCACCTGGGACGATGCCGCCGAACCGAGCGTCGCCGTGCCGCTGGGCGATTTCTTCTGCCTCGGCCACGGCATGATCCGCTCGTTCGAGTCGGCCCTCTTTACGGCATCGGTCTCGCGCCTCGCCCCGATGCCGACCGGCTGCGCGCTCAATTGCTACGTTCAGATGCCGTTCGCCACTCGCGCGAAGGTCGAACTGCTCAACGAATCTGCCGAACCGCACACCCAGTACTTCTACATCGACTACGAGCGCTATCCGGAACCACCAACCGACCTCGGCTACTTCCACGCCGAGTTCCGCCGCGCGAACCCGTTTCCCGGCTGGGGTGGTGACATGCCGATCTACGGAGACGCCAACAATGCGGTCAACCTCGGTGAGGACGCCTGGCGGAACAACTACGTCATCCTCGACACCCAGGGCGAAGGGCACTACATCGGCTGCAACCTCTCGATCACCAACTTCAAGGGCGAATGGTGGGGTGAGGGCGACGATATGATCTGGGTCGATGGCTACACGTGGCCGCCCGACCTCCACGGCACCGGCTCGGAAGACTATCTGGGGCAGGCCTGGGAAACGCAGGATGTCGCTTTCCTTCGCAATGGCGTCACGATCGACGAGCAGCAGACCGGCGGCTACCAGACCTCATACGTCTTCCATCTGGAGAATGCGATTCGCTTCCGGGAGTCGCTCAAGGTCACCATCGAGCACGGCCACGCCAACCACCTCGCGAACGACATGGCCTCCACCGCTTACTGGTACGCTCGCACCCCAACGGCCGCCATCGCCCCGCCGCCGCTGGCCCAGCGCCTGCCGATCCCGCAGGCAGAGGACGGCAGCTGGCTCCGCGACGCCGTCGAATCAACTACGCGCTAACCGCCGGGGGCTACCGGTGGATCGATATCGGCGACCTGACCGATCGCCCCGTCGGAAAGCGCCAACGCTGTCGTCCACTTAGCCGGACGCCGTACGTCCATCCGTGCGTGATCGCAGTGACACCTATCGAGTCGGGACGGGATACAGGACGTGGTCCGTCAAAGGAACGAGGCCCAGCAGCGGGTCGCCGGTGACAGGCATGAATCCCCAGAGACCACCGGTTGAGGTGCCATCCTCCGCAAAGATGGCCTCCTCCGACGATGGCTCACCCTCGGCCGCGATCTGGGTTGCCAGGTCGAATATCGGATCGTAGCCGTCGACTTCGGCAGGTAACTCATCCACAGGCCCGACTTCGCTTCGGCTGGCGATCATGATCAGATACTCGCCGCGCTGGATGAGAATCTGCTGGTAGGTCGTCTTCCGGACCGATTCGCCGTCATCAAAGGTCATGGTGAGCCGTGCGTTGATGGCTTGATCCCCAACGTCCTGGATGTCCTCGACGATCAAGACTTGCTGGCCGTCTGGACTTACCTCGCTGAGCGATCTCACCAGTTCTGGCGTTATCTGATCATAAGCCGCTGCCGCATCCTGCGGGCTGTTCAACTCGTAGACGCCCACGTTGATGCGCTGAGATCCCATCGTGCTGACGTATGCGTCGGCCATTGGGGTCGCTCTGGTTGGGGCTTCACTGTCTACCGGGGGGACGATATCCGACGACGCGTATGCTCGATAGACGGCACCTACAATCCCGGTCAGGTCCTTGACTTCGGTTGAATATGTCGGACTTGATTCGGTGACTCCTGATTCAGTTGGAAATAACTGCTTGTCTCTATTCGGGACCAGTCCGAGTAGGATTGGGTTTCCGGCTTTAGGCATGAACCCCCAGTCGCCGCCGGTGGACGTGCCGTCCTGATTGAACTGCGCCTCGTCCGCTGGTGGATCGTCATGTTCGACAAGCGCCGTTGCCAGGTTCACCGCGGCCGCCTGCGAATCGTTGATGGCGTCTTGATCTGGTTCGATGGCTCCTTCGGTCACCATCATCACCGCGAAAACATAGGTCTGATCGAGCACGAACACGTATTGCTGAGCCTCGTAGTTCGCTCCCGAGTTCTCAACAACCTGTATCTGATTCGCACGGTCGCCGGGGCTATTCAAGGATTCCGAGCTCAGGGTCCCGCCGTTGCGTTCGCCCTGAGTGGTGAAGCTCGTCGACTGGTTTCGAATGAGCAGGTCATACGCCAGGTACGCGTTCACGAGGGTGTCGAACCGATAGGTGGCTATCGAGATCGCGACCACGTCGGTGTTCTCTGGTTGCTGGTTCTCACGCAGGTAGTCGCGTTGTATGGCACTTTGGATTCCGGTCATGCGGTCAAATGGTCCGGAAGCGGGAAACGTCGCCGGCATCTGTTCGGGCGTGGCTTCGTCGGACTGGGCGAGACCTGGAACTCCGGTCGGTGGTGTTCCGGGATTTCCTGAGTCCCGGTTGGTCAGGTGCCAGGATCCTGCACCGATGCCGACGAGCAGGGCCACGATCAGCGCGACCGACATGAATCGATTGGCCGTCTCCCAGTACCGGGCGGCAACGCGCGGCGGGGTGGATGGTGCGGTCGTTCGGGTGGGGATCGCGTGCGGATTGGCGGTCATCAGGTCCTCCCAGGTGGTTGCGGATCGCGTCGTGAATGGCGTTTCCTGGCTCCAGGCGTCACTCAGTCCGTGGAATCGTTCGGCGGCGGAGCGAAGAGAGCGAAGCTCGTCGTCGGAGGTGGGAATGCCGGACGGCTCCCGTTTTCCGGCCACAAAGGCATCGAGCCAGGCGGAGAAATCCTCGGATTGTTCGTGCGGTATCGAACTCATCCCACCAACTCCTCTGCCGATGCATGCTCCGGCTTCGTCTCCAGCAGATCCCGTAGCCGCTGGTAGCCCCGGAACTGGTTCGATTTGGCGGCCGCCACCGAGATGCCCAGCGCATCGGCGACTTCCTTCACCGACAGCCCGGCGAGCCGGAGTTCGACCACGGCGCGGTGCTGTTCGGGGAGGTTGGTGAGCAGGGTCAACACGGTGCGAGCCTCTTCGGAGCGAATGGCCTCATGTTCGGGTGAGAGACCGGGCGCGGGAATCCGGTCACCGATGACGGTGCCGGTCGCGGTGTCGAGCGAAACGGTCCGGTTCGGTTTGCGCCAGGCATCGACCACCACGTTGTGGGCGATGGAGAAGATCCAGCTGCGAAAGGTCACGCTCGCACCGTTGCGGCGTGGGCGGAATCGGTCCAGCGCGGCGTAGGCCTTCAGGAACACCGTCCCGGCGGCATCGTCGGCGTCCTGGGGATTCCCGAGACGGCGCAGGCAGTAGAGATAGATGTCGCGGTGGTAGCGCTCGAAGACGGCGGCGAACGCCTGCGGATTCTGCAGCGCCCGGCTCACGAGGTCGGCATCGGTCGCCGTTGGCGATGCCATTCCCTGTGGTTCGGTTGCCGGTCGTTTGCCGAACACCGCTGGTCCCCTCTCGATTCCCGCCTGGTCAGGTAAACGGAATCATCGCCGGAAATGATTCAGGGGACGCTGAGAGGCCGTGTTGGACCTGCCGGTTGCGGAATGCGGAACATTGAACGGCCGCCGAGCGTTTTTCATACAGGCAGCAATCACGATACGCATTGGATTCCACGCGGCTGCCGTCGATCCACCCCCTGGCCCGAGCACTGAGGAGCCCATTCATGACTACCACCCTCGATCGCCTGCCGTTCACCCGCCGTCGCCTGCTGCAGTCGAGTGGCATTGCCCTCGCCGCGGCCCAGGTTCCGTTCTGGTCGATCGCCACCCACGCCCAGGAGACGGAAGACGCCTTCCTCGTTGCCGGAAACAATGAGTTCGCCCTGCAACTCTATGGCGCGCTCCGGCAGGAAACCGATGGCAACCTGCTCGTTTCGCCCTACAGCGTCTCGCTCGCCCTGGCCATGGTCTATCTCGGGGCGGAGGGTGACACCGCCACCCAGATGGCCGAGGTCCTCGGCTTCGACCACGATCCGGCCGACCTGGCCACCGCCTTTCGCGATCTGTCGGACGACATGGTGAAACGTGGCAACGCCGAGGCCGACGAAGACGAGGGCCGGGCTGCCCTGGGTCTGGCCATCGCCAATGCGCTCTGGGGTGAAGCAACCTTCCCGTTCAGCGAGACCTACATGGACATCCTGAGCGACGACTTCGGCGCCGGGCTGGAACTCGTGGAGTTCAGCGAAGAGCCAGATGCTGCCCGCGACGAGATCAACGACTGGGTGGCCGACAACACCAACGACCGGATCGAAGACATCGTCCCCGAGGGCGCGATCACGACCGATACCCGCCTTGTCCTGGCCAACGCGATCTGGTTCTCCGGGGCCTGGCGCTCTGCCTTTGATGCCGACCGGACCGAGGACAGTGACTTCACCCTGCTCGACGGCGACACCGTCTCCGTGCCGTTCATGCGGCAGACCCAGTCGTATCCCTATGTTGCGGGTGAGGGGTTCCAGGCCGTTGAGTTGCCCTACGACCAAAGCGGCTTTGCGTTTACGGTGCTGGTGCCGGATGAGGGGGAGTTCGAGGCGTTCGAGGAGTCGCTCGACGCGACGGGGGTGGATGCCATTCTTGCGAGCCTCGAGCGTGTCGACGTACGGCTGCAGCTGCCAACCTTCACGTTCGACTACGATGCCAACCTGGCCGACTCCCTCAAGGCCCTGGGCATGACGGACGCCTTCGATGGCGCCCGGGCCGACTTCAGCGGCATGGTCGATGACGAGACGGCCGACCCGCTGGCCATCAGTGGCGTGTTGCACAAGGCGTTCATCGACCTCAATGAGGACGGCACCGAAGCAGCCGCCGCCACGGTGGTGGTGATGGAAGCGACATCGGCCCAGGAAGAGGCGGAGCCGGTCGAACTCGTGATCGACCGTCCGTTCATCTTCGCCATTCGCGACACGGATTCGGGCACGCTGCTCTTCCTCGGTCGCATGCTCGACCCGACGTCGTAGCGTCCTGGCTTGCTTCAGGCGGCGCGGACCGGTTGTTCTGCCTGGGCGATAGCTTTGAGGTCTGGCGGAAGTGTCTTGCCGCCATCAGGAAGTTCTTCAAGTGGCTGCTGCTGGGTGGTTCCATCCGGAAGGTGAATGAGCGGGTCCTGCTGGTCGATATCGTCGGTGACGATCATCATGCCAAGCTTTTCGGCCATGCTCTGAATCACCGTATCGATGTCTTGAGCAAGGGTTTCATCGACTGCTTGGTCGAAGGAGACGGGGAGGTCGCCGTTGCCATCACTTCGCCAGAGATTGATGTACACCCGCCGCCCCCTTGGAAACGGATCGGCATCCCCGAAGAATTCCCCGACTTCGACTTCACCGGGGGGGACGCCATACGCCACGGCGGCGGCGGCACGAAGTGCGTCGCGGTCGGGCAAATACGGCATGGAGATGGTGGCTACGCCGATGATGTTCACGGCTGGCTCCGTTTTGCTTGTTCCCTGAGGCGCCAGACCCTGATCGCCTCGTCTCGCTGGTCATCAGAGATGTGAGGGGCTCTGTCGATCTGATTCAGAGCCTTCTCCGTAACTCCATTGTACTGTCGTAGCACCTTGAACGCTGATGTCGTTCCCCGGTCCCACTCAACGACATTGTCTCCGGACATTGGATAGAGTTGACCATCGTCATGCTGGCCATACATGTGGCCATTGACCCAAATCTGGCGTGTCGCAGGATCGAACCATCCTTCACCGTTGCGAATTGCATCAAGGTCCGATTGGTGGTCGAAGCCAGGAAGGATCATGCTATTCCGTTCCCTGGGGTTGTCACCTTTCCCAAATCGCATCACGTCGTGCCGTGTGTGCATGGGAGTGGGAGGGATTGGCGGCTTCCTTTTCGCACCAGGGAACCATGCTGGTGGCTGCCGTTTGTCCGAGTTCGCCAATGCCCTTTTCCCCGATAGCTATCATTGTCGCAGTGACCCACTTGCCAGAGTGATGGTACCCGGATACGCCGCTCAGACACCGGACAGCCGTTCCATGGCCTGCTGGGAAATGAGTACTTCCTACGGATGTAACGCCAGCGGGTTCCGTGCATGGTGGCTGCACTCCCGCCAGGAGTTGGGTAGCACGTACGCGAAAGGACCGTCGTGATGGCTACGGATCTCTCGTCCTCTCCCACACGGGCCGAGGCATTGATGGAATCCCTGTTCAATGCCTCGATCGCCACCATGGAACTCTTTGCCGTTCACATCGGGGATCGTCTGGGCTACTACCGCGCCCTCGCCGATGCCGGGCCAGTCACCGCTGCGGGGCTGGCTGCGCGGACGGGGACCAATGAGCGCTATGTCCGAGAGTGGCTGGAGCAACAGGCCACTGCTGGTGTGCTGGACGCCGACGATTCCGCCGACGCGAACACACGCACCTTCTCCCTCCCGGCCGACTGCGCCGAAGTCCTGACCGACCGCGACAGCCTCACCTACATGACCCCGTTGATCCGCCTCACCGTTGGCGTCACGGAGCCGCTCGACCAGCTCCTGGAGGCGTTCCGCAGCGGCGGCGGTGTGCCCTATCCCGACTACGGCGCGAACGCCCGCGAGGGCATTGCGGACATGAACCGGGTGATGTTCATCAACCAGCTCGCCTCCGAGTGGATGACTGCCATGCCCGACATCGTCGAGCGCCTGAATGTCGCGGATTCGCCCGCCAGGGTCGCCGATATTGGCTGTGGCAGCGGCTGGTCCAGCATCGCCCTCGCCCAGGGCTTCTCGCGGATTCACGTCGATGGCTACGATCTCGATGAGGCGTCGATTGCCCTCGCCCGCGAAAACGCCGTGGCCACCGGAGTGGGCGACCGCGTCACCTTCCATCTCCGTGACGCCGCCCAGGTCGAGCCGGAAACCCCGTACGACCTCGCCTGTGCTTTCGAATGCATCCACGATATGGCCGACCCGATTGGCGTGCTGGCGGCGGTGCGGAAACTCGTCGGTCCGGGTGGGACGGTTCTCATTGCCGATGAACGGGTGGCCGACGAGTTCACCCCCAATGGTGACGAGGTAGAACGGCTGATGTACGGCTTCAGCATTCTGCATTGCCTGCCGGTGGGCATGGCCGACACCCCGTCGGCCGCCACCGGCACCGTCATTCGCTCCAGCATCATGCGGGGCTACGTCGAGGCGGCCGGGTATCAGGGCCTGGAGATTCTCCCGGTCGACAATCTGTTCTGGCGTTTCTACCGGCTCACCGCCTGAGCTCACCCGCCAGAGCCTGAGGACGCTTCTCCTGAGGCATCAGGCACCTCGGATTGTCCTCAGGCCGGCACCATTCGGGAGCAGGTGCGGCATGGCGCAGGCCATGGATGTACGGTCGAACGGCGCTGCGCCCGGTCTGTACGCCCCTGTTGCGTCTCTTCCCCATGCCGCACCGTGCGCTAGATCAGCTTGTACTGCTCCAGCAGCACACCGACTTCATCACCTTCCAGCCACTTCTCGAACAGCTTCGGCAGGTGGAGCTGTTCGCCGTCCTGGAGGTAGGAAGTGGCTTTCAGCAGTTGGCGGACATCGAAGATGGACCCGAACACCTCCGGCACCCCGCGTTCGACACCAAGCCAGGTATAGACCGCTTCCATGGCCGTGCGCACCGAATACTCGGTGGTGAAGACGCAGTCGCGTTCGGTTTCGGCGAACTGCCCGACGAACGCCAGGTTGACCGACCCTTCCGGCAACACCTTTGGCCGGTCGGTACCAGTGCGGGGCATGAACTGCGAGGTGATGAATGGCAGCATGCAGGGGTTGCAGATCAGGCCATCGGCGGCAATCGCGTCGATCTCGTCCAGCGGGAACCCGAGGTGGTAGAGCCACTCCTGGGCGATTTCCTCGCCGGTGCAGTCGCCCATCTTCTTCTTGACGTAATCGCCTTCAGTATCCATGAACAGACCGTAGGTCCAGACGGTCAACTGTCCCGGGAGCTGGTCCTTGAAGTAGGGCTGGCGACTGACCGAGTAGCCCATCAGCCAGCCGGAATCGGCAAAGGTGGTGGGGCCGCCAGTGACGGCGTGGCCGGAGAGCGGGTCGCGCCCGATGACCTCGTGAATGCGGTTGATCACCCGTTCGTCGGAGGTGGTGATGGTGGCGGATTCCCAGACCGACTGCGCCACGTTGCCGCAGAACTTCTCCGGGTTGCCGAACTGGTCGTCCTGCGCAGCAAGGTTGCGCCACAGTTGCCAGATCGAGCCTTCCTTGATCTCCGTGTTCAGCACCGGCGCCGTGTGGTGGTCGCCCCAGGCCGAGTTTTCGACCATCGAGCCGTTGGTAACGGTGACCAGCACGTTCTCATCGATGTCGATGCCACCAGGTTCGCCATTGAGCAGCCACTCGATGCGGGTGGCAGTCTTGCGGTCGTCACGCTTGTCGATGATGACGTTGGTCACCCGGGTATTGAACTGGATGGTGACGCCGCGATCTTCCAGCCACTTGCGAATCGGGAGCACCAGCGACTGCTGCTGGGTGTAGCGGGTGAACTTGATGGTGGTGAAGTCGGCCAACCCCGAGATCTGGTGAATGAACCGCTGCAGGTAGCGCTTCATCTCGATCGCGCTGTGCCAGGTTTCGAAGGCGAACATCGTGCGCCAGTAGAGCCAGAAGTGGGAGGCGAAGAAATCATCGCTCATGCACTCGGCGATGGTCTTGTCGTTCAGCTCGTCCTCGGTGGTCAGCACCATCTTCAGGATGTCGCGCCGGGCTTTCGCGGTGAGGGTCAGTTCAAGCTGGGCTGGCAGGGGCTCGCCACGGTTGATGGTGGCCCGCATCTGGGTGGAATTGGGGTCGTCGTGGTTGAGGTACCAGAACTCGTCGAGCACCGAGGCGCCCTCGATTTCGAGGGAGGGGATCGAGCGATAGAGGTCCCAGAGGCACTGGAACTGCTCTTCCATCTCACGGCCACCGCGGGTGAGCCACCCCGACTGGGCGTTGCCGGACGCATCGAGCGCTCCGCCCAGCACATCCGAAGCCTCAAGGATGGTGATCCGCGAGCCATCCATGCGACCGTCGCGAATGAGATAGACGGCGGCGGCCAGGGAGGCGAGGCCGCCACCGACCAGGTACGCCGACTTGTCATCGACCCCGGCCGGTTTGCGCGGTGTCATGAAGGATTCGTAGTTGCTGTTGCTGTAATGCATGCACGCTCCTCGGTATACGATCGTCCCGTTCCATACTCCTCTCCATAGTACTCAAGGGGTAGGCGCGTTGGTAGGTGGTGTGGCCTGATCGGGGCAGAATGGCGGTCACCCCCATGACCTTTCGGAGTTGGTAGCAGCCAGATTTGCGCTATCTCTCGTGCTTCGATGGGTGCGGCAGGCGAGCATAAGGTATCCAGGCTTGACGGAGAACTGCTTACGTGTGCTAACATTTGCTCATGCAAGCAACTCCTCCACCCCCACCCACCATGACCATCACCGAACAGGCCCGCCGCCAGCAGATCGTGCAGGCTGCAATCGCCTGTATTGCCGAGTTCGGCTACGGCAAGACCTCGTTTGCCCGGATCGCCGAGCGGGCCGGGCTCAGCAGCACCGGGCTCATTTCGTATCACTTCCGGGGCAAGCGCCAACTCGATGCCGCGATCGCCGCCTTCGTGCTGGAAGACCTCGGCCAATGGATGTACCAGCACATGGTTGGTTCCGCCGACCCGGCGGCTGCGCTGGAGTCCTACATCCGCAGCCTGATCGGCTACATGCAGGAACGCCCCCGCCACCTGGCTGCCTTCGCCGACCTGGTGCTGCATGGCGCCCTGGAATGGGGGTCTGGCGACCAGGAGCAGGCAACGAGTGCGTTGGAAGACATCCTGCGGCAAGGGCAGGAAACCGGTCTGTTCCGGGCGTTCGATGTCTCCATCATGGCGGCGACCATCCAGCGGTCGCTCGATGGCATTCCGCTCCTGCAGCGGGGCATGCCCGACCTCGACCTCGATTTCCATGCCAACGAACTGGTCGACATCTTCCACCGGGCGACGCGAGCAGAGGGGAGTGCTGCATGAACGACCTGAAGCGCTGGCTGTCCAGGCCAGGTGCCTGGCGGCCCATCCTGGTCTTTATCATTGACCTGATCGTGCCGACGGTCATGTTCTATGTGGCGCTCAACCTGGGTGCCGGCATCTACCTGGCACTGCTGATTTCCGCCGCGTGGTCCGCCGCAACCGGGGTCTATGGCTGGCTCCGGGGTGAACAACGCAGCGGAGCCCGGTTCATGCTGCTGATCTCGCTGGCCAGTTTCGCCATCTCCTTCGTCACCGGGAGCGACCGGTTCCTGCTCGCCCGGGAGAGCGTGATCACCGCCCTGGCCGGTGGCTGGTTCCTGATGAGCCTGCGAGACGAGCGCCCCCTCGCCTATCGTCTCTCCCGCCCCCTGCTGGAAGGACGGTTCGGCACCACCGTGGCCTGGGAAACCATGTGGGAGACCAGTGGGCACTTCCGGCACATCTGGCGGACGCTGACGGTGGCCTGGGGTGTCGTCACCCTGCTCGATGCCGGGCTCCGCGTGGTGATTGCCTACACCATGCCGGTCACCTCCGTGCCCGCTTTGCAAACCGCGCTGATGATTGCCACCGTGCTGCTGATGCAGGTGGTGACCAATGCCTATTTCATCTGGACGCGGATGTGGCCCCTGCTGCATGGCATTCCCGAGGCTGATGTGATGAGCGGGCCCCGATTCCGGCGCCCCAATCGCCAGCTCCACGGAATTGACGCACTCGGGAACCCGCCCCGCCACTCCTGACCGGTATACTCAGCAGAGTGTCCGGAGCCCCATCCACATCTTCGCTGGCTCCAATCGTCGATCTGCCTTCCGGCCCAGGAGCGGCACAGCATGCGTGGTGTTTTCCGATTTCGTGGCAAGGATGAACGCTCCGGTGACGGAACGATCCTTTCCCGCCAACAGCAGGACCTCCTCGCCACAGAGTCCGCTATCCTGCAGCGCCTGATCGCCACGCTGGATGCCTTTCCGGCCACCGAGGACGACCGCAACGAACTCGCGCAGGCCGCCAGGTCGTTGAACGAGCTTTTCCTGCTGGTCATTGTCGGCGAGTTCAATGCCGGGAAGTCGGCGTTCATCAACGCCCTGATCGGGAACCCGGTCATGCCGGAGGGGGCGATTCCGACGACCTCGGTGATCAATCTCCTGCGCTACGGGGAAGAACCCTCGGAAACGATGCTGCCCGATGGCGTGATCCAGCGGACCTGGCCAGCGACGTTCCTGGAAGAGATCACTGTTGTCGACACCCCCGGCACCAACGCCATCATTCGGGAGCACGAAACGCTCACCCAGAGGTTTGTGCCCCGTTCCGACCTGGTGCTCTTCGTCACCTCGGCCGACCGTCCCTTCACCGAATCCGAACGCGAGTTCATGGCGCAGATCCGGGAGTGGGGCAAGAAGATCGTGATTATCCTGAACAAAACCGACCTGCTGCGCGACGACGCGTCGAAGGAACAGGTGGTGGAGTTCGTGCGCGAGAGCATCGACCGGTTGCTGGGGTTCGATCCGGAGATCTTCCCGGTTTCCGCCCTCCTCGCCCAGCAGGCGAAGGAGATGGGCGACCGCAACCCAACCGAGCGCGACCGCCTCTGGACCGCCAGCAACTTCGAGGATCTCGAAAACTACATCATCACCACCCTGGATGAAGAGGGCCGCATCCGGCTCAAGCTGCTCAACCCGCTCGGGATCGCCGAACACCTCACCGAGCGCTATCTCAAGGCCACCTCCGACCGGTTGGCCGTGCTGGCCGACGATCTGGTAACGATCGAAAACATCGAACGGCAACTGGAGCTCTACCAGGACGACATGCGGCGCCAGTTCGCCTATCACCTGACGCGCATCGAGAACATCATTCACCGGATGAACGCCCGGGGTGACGAGTTCTTCGAGGACACCATCCGCATCGCGCGCATTTTCGACCTGCTCAAGCCCGAACGGGTGCGGGAAGAGTTCGAGCGCAAGGTGGTGGGTGATACCGAAAAGGCGATCGACCAGAGCGTCGACGAACTGATCGACTGGATGGTCGAACAGGACCTGCGGGTCTGGGAAGCGGTCAACGAGTACATCGACCGGCGGCGCCTGAACAAGTACGCCGATGACCTGATTGGCGAGGTAGGCGGCCAGTTCCGCTACGACCGCCGCTCGATGCTGGAGTCAGTCTCCAAGCGGGCGCAGGAGGAAGTCGACCGCTACGACGCCGATGGCCACGCCCGCGAAATCTCGCTCTCGGTGCGCAATGCTGTGGCCGGGGTGGCCGTGGCCGAAGCCGGGGCGGTTGGGCTTGGGGCGCTGATCGTGGCGGCTGCTTCGACGGCGGCCGTCGATGTAACCGGCATTCTCGCCGCTGGTGTCCTGGCTGGACTGGGACTCTTCATCCTGCCGAACAAGCGCCGGACGGCCCGCAACGAGTTCCACGCGCGTTCGGCCGAACTGGAAGAACGCCTGGTGCAGGTGATGCGCGACCAGTTCGAGCACGAACTCGCCCGCTCGGTTGGCCGGATCAAGGATGCAATCGCCCCCTACACGCGGTTCGTGCGCTCCTCCCAAACCCAGTTGACCGAGATCAACGAGCAGTTGACCGGGATCGACGCCGACCTGCGCACGCTGCGGCACCAGATTGGGACCGACCCCGC
>CAZNQC010000031.1:16549-23336 GCA_964574825.1 uncultured Sphaerobacteraceae bacterium
AGGGATGGTGGCTGCCCTCTCGCCGGACGGCCAGTGGCTGGCAGGAGTTGGCCCAGACCGCGAACTTGCCATCTGGTCGGTGCCCGGCTTCGAGCAGACGTTGGTGCCATTTCCCGAACCAATCGACATCGATTCGATCGCCTGGTCGCCAGACAGCACCGCGATCGCCTTCGGCCTGGAGGCATTTGTCCGGGGAATCGATGGCGACATCTTCGTCTACGAACTGGCGGATGAATCGATTCACAACCTGACCGATGACGGGTACGAGGGAGGCTACTTCACCACCGACAGCGCCGAATCCTTCCCGATCGATGTGATGCCTGCCTGGACTCCGGACAGTAGCGCCATTGTTTTCGCTCGCTCAACCTGGGAGAAAGACGCAGACTCGATCCCAACCGAGATCGCCCGGATATCCCGCACCGGTGGTGACGTCGAGATTCTGACGAGCATCGAGGCGCGACCGTTCTCCATCTTTACGCCGATGCGCGTACTGGCCGACGGATCGATCGTCTACACGTTTGCCTTCAGCGACGTTAGCGATGCGATGAACGGGATCTGGAAGCTCGATCCGGATGGAAACACCAGCCAGCTTGTTTCTGGCACCGCCGCCGACACATTCCCGATCCCGGTCCTGCTCGATGTCTCGGCCGGGGAGTCCGAGCTGCGGCTTGCCGGCATCTCGGCGGCCCTGTCCGGCGCCAACGATGTCACCAGACCCTGGCTCTTCACCTGGTCATCGGATGTGGGCGAGCCGGTTCCCGTTGCCGATGTCGACTTCACCGATCCAGTCAGGCCATTCACCGCCTTCTGGTCGCCCGATGGTGGCACCATGCTGGTGATCGGGCGGATGCTGGAGGGTGAAGGCGAGATCACCGTGGAGACGGTTGGGCCTGCGAGTGAACTGACGCTGTTGCCGATATCCTCTGGCGCCACATCGCGCGGACCACGCTGGATCAGGCCGACCTGGTCAGCCGAGAACACGGTCCTGATTCCGTCCTACGCCGGCACACCCTACCTGCTGACCATGGAGCCGGTGGACTCCGCCGGATAACGCGTTGTCACGCACGGACTGTCGTAACCGGTTGATCCGGCACGGTCCGCGCATGGTCTCCATATGCGTTCGCATGCATGGTGACCGGTGGGCCAGTTGGGGCATACTCCTCGCTGCCGTGCGACGGAACCATCCGGTCGCGGCGAACGTTCATCTTCCCGACGGCCACATGGCCGCGCGGTGCGTCATCACCGCAGGGACAAACGTCACCGGCATCGAGGCCGGGACGGAAGGGATACATGTGCACATGCGATCACCTCTGAAGCTTTCCGCGCTCCTGGCGCTGGTGTTGCTCGCCATGTCACTGGTGGGCGGCACGGGTGTGGGCGCCCAGGACGACCTGGAAGACGACTTCCAGCCATCCGATCTGGACGGTATTCAGTACGGCGTGGCTCGTACCTGGAGCATGGACTACGAGGCGATGTTCGCCATGACCACGCCGGGCGCCGAGGACGACTTCGCCATGCCGTCCGGTGTCCTCTTCATGGGTGGCCTGGTGCTGGAGTTCGATAACGAAGACAACGCCAAGTCCGGCTACGATCGGATCACGGAAGAGTTCACCGCCGAAGCCCTGTTCGGGGACGACGGCGCCACCTACGAAGAGTGGGATGTCGAATCCGGCAACCAGAGCATGTCCTACTTCTCCATCGAAGAGACAGAGGGTGTCGAGAGCGAAATCGTGCTCTCGCTGGTGCAGGATGACAACTTCGTTTACATCGTGAGCGCGGCCGGCAGTGACATCGACATGAAGGACACCACCAAGGGCCTCATGGGAACGATGATCGACAACGATGGCAGCGGCGAGGGCGAGTTCAACGAAGACGGCACGTCCACCGGCGGCCTCTGGGACAAGTTCCCGGCTGCTGACGATGAAGCTGTCGCTGGCCTGATTGCGACCGACGAAATCCTCTACCCGGAGTCGGCGGAGGAATAATTCCTCTCCGATTCGGATAGCGGTTCGCCAACAGAACCGTCGGCAGTCCACTCCGTGCCCCTGGTGTTTCATGCACCAGGGGCACGGTTGTATCCGGGACCTGCTCCGACCCCAGGGCAGATTCGCGTCCAGTTCCAATGCGGGACGCATTGCCCGATCCTGAGTCCTGCCGGGGACGGAACCGGGTAGACTGCTGGCTGTCGAACATCCGGTTTGCTGCGCGAAGGCGTTTCCCTCATGCGGAAGTCCACCCTGCTCCTGATCGTCTCCTGCCTCGTCTCCCTTCTGCTTGCGTCGAGTCCGGCGGCGGCTCAGGGTTTTGCCGACCTGCCAGGACTGGAGCGAGCAGTGGTTCGTGCCTGGCTCGCCCCGGAATCCACCACGGTCATCGAATCCACCCCAATCGCCGGTCCCACCGCCGCAACCCCGGCTCCCACCATCAATCCGGCCACCGACAGCGGCACCATCTTCCTCTCGATCGGGGTGTTCGAGTTCGATTCCGACGAGTCGGCCGCGAACGGATTTGACAGCCTCGCCGCCTACGTGACCCAAATCTCGGATGGCGACCCGCAATTTGCCGGAGGCACGCGGGCCGATCTCGGCCTGGGCGATCAGTCGCTGGCCGCGACCAACACCATGGAGCAGGAAGGGATCCCGTTTTCATTCCTGGTCGCAGTGGTTCGGCAGGGAAATCTCGTCTACCTGCTGCAGGGCACGCTTCTGCGGCTCGATGCTCCCACCGAAACCACCCGGCTGGTGACCAGCCTGCTGGCTGGCGCACCGGGGGACGACGCGGAGACCTATGCAGCGGCTGGCGGTTCCATTGGGGGTCTCTGGAATGTCTTTGCGGGCGTCGAGCCAGCCATCGTTCCGGGTACCGAGGTGATGGACGGCACGATCAAGGAACCCTAGCAACTCATTGTCGGGGTCGACCTTCCGAGCCCAGACCGAGAATGTGGCAAACGGAACTGGCTCGGATGCTTGTCCTGAGCAACGCGAAGGATCCGTCGACGCGGTTGCCTCTCCAGCCTTCAACCCAGCAGTGTTGCAGACGCAAAACAGGCCCGGGAGTCACGCTCCCGGGCCTGTTTGCATGCCTCTTGTGCCTATTGCTGGGGAGGCCGGCGGCGGGTGGGCCGCTGTGGCGGGTAATCATCCTCGTACCCGCGCGGAGCCTGGCGGGTGGGCCGCTGGGTTGGTGGTGGCAGTGGTTCTTCCTCGAAGAAGACCTCTTCCTCCACGAATTCATAGGCCTGCGGGCGTTGGGATTGGCGCCGGGAGCGCGTCGGCCCGAGCGTGCTGGGATCGCTTTCCATCACCGGCGTCGGGCGCCGTCCTGGTTGGCGGCGTGGTCGCTCGTCAGCTACCGGCGGCGGCGCGGTTTCCGGGGCAGGGCGATCTTCCGCCCAGCCTTCCGGGCCGCGAATGAACTCGTAGGCAACAGCACCGATCGCACCACCGATGAATGGGGCAGTCAGGTAAATCCAGATGTCATCGAACGACCAGGACGCGAGGGCCGGGCCGATCGAGCGGGCCGGATTGACCGAGCCGCCGGTGATGGGACCAGCCACCAGTTCGATGAAGAGCAGCGCACCGCCGATGGCGAGACCAACCACGCCCGGCTGCACGCGCTTGTCGGTTGCAACGGCGGCCACGATGAAGACGAGGATGGCCGTGCCAACCAGTTCCAGCAGGAACCCATCCAGCACGCTGTAGCCGTCTACCACCGAGGTGGCGCCGAGGCTGTTGAGATTGCCATTTACCAACCGCAGGAAGAGTGAGGCGAGGATGGCTCCCACGATCTGGGAGCCGATGTAATACGGCACCTGGGCCATCGGGAAGCGCCCGGTGACCGCCAGGCCAAGGCTGATGGCGGGGTTCACGTGAGCCCCGGAAATGTGACCGATGGCGTAGACCACGGCGATCAACCCAAAGCCAAAGCCGAGGGCGTAACTTCCGCCAACGATGGCGGCGCCTGTTCCTGCCAGGACGAGGATGAAGGTGCCGATCGCTTCGGCCACCATCTTCCGTAGCAGGTCCTGTGGAAGCACCATGCGCTCTCTCCTAGCTCGCTCCGAACCCCACCCGGGGTTCATCATCCATCCAGCGAGTTCGCATCCCGGCGGAGCCAGGAGTGACCTGGTCCCTGGAGATGACGATCAGGGACACATTGTACAGGCACGACCCTGGTTTCCAGCCTACGGGCCTGCAGAATGGGCCACCTGGTGGGAGGTTGTGGTCACCTGGCGGACCTGGGCGATCCCGAGGGCTGACAGGCCAACGATTGCCGCCAGCGTCCAGAACACCGGGGTGTAGCCGCCCCAGGCCGCCACCAGCAACGAGACGATCAGCGGGCCAGCCGCCATCGCCGTTTGGGATACGAAGGCCATGGTGCCGGAGATCGCGCCATAGGCCCGCAAGCCGAAGACATCGGCCACCAGGCTGGCCCGCATGAGAGTCAATGTCCCGTTTCCGGCGCTGAACAGAATGACGAACAGCCAGACACCGGCCAGCGAATGGCTGAATGCCAGCACGGCGATGGCCGCCGCGTGGGCCAGGAAAACGATGATCGAGAGCTTGCGGTGTCCCAGCCGGTCGGCCAGCGGGGCGAAGATGATCCGGCCGGGCAGCTTGAAGAGGCCGATTGCGCCAGCCGCGGTCGCCGCGAATGCCGCCGAAAACCCGATGTCCAGCAGGTAGGGGATGAGGTGGATCTGGACAGCCACCGCGCAACCCCAGATGATCGCGAACGAGCTCGAGATCCACCAGAACTGGACAGTGTGCGTGGCGTCCCGCAGCGTCACGGCCGGTCCGGCCGGCGGCGCGGCGGGCTCCGGGCGAGAGCCAACGGGAACGTCGTGAATGACCTCCACGGGGGAAGGTCCGTCGGGGAGGAGTCCCAGGTCGGCCGGGCGGCGGCGGATGAACAGCCAGTGCGGGAGGATCGTGCTGACCGCCAGGATGGCGGCGAGGATGACGAGGGCCTCTCGCCAGCCGGTCCACCCGACCAGCCAGGTGGTCAGCGGCAGGAAGACCACACTGGCCAGCCCTCCGGTGAAGGTGAGCACCGCCAGGGCCTTGTTCCGGTCGCGCTGGAACCAGGTCGCCACGATCACGAACGTCGGCTCGTAGAGCACGGCCGACATGGTCAGGCCGATGCCGATCCAGATCAGGAAGTAGACCGGCAGGGTTTGCACCTGCGACCAGGCGAGCACCATCAGGGTGGCGCCGACAGCCCCGACGGTCATCAGGAGTCGTGCGCCGTGGCGGTCCACCCAGCGGCCAACCGGGATGCCGGCCAGGCCCGCGACCAGGCCGCCGACCGAGAAGGCTGCCGTCATCTGCACCCGAGTCCAGCCCAGGTCATCGCCCATCGGCACCAGCAGCACCGAAAAGGCGTAGTAGAGCACCCCCCACGAGACAAGCTCGGTAAAGGAGACGATCCAGACCAGGGTCCAGCCGTAGAACCAGCGGCGGTCGGCGAGGGGAGGACGAGTGTCGGCGCGAGCGAACATGCGATTCCGGTCGGGAGGTGGGGCGCGACGTTAACAATGCCGGATCATCGCAGCCCGTGATGGTGGTGGCAAGCCGTCGTGGTTGCACGCTCGTTCATCGGCAACACCCTGGCCCCTCGCCGTGGTGTCAACCGGAAACTGCCCGGATTCGCCTGTGGATCTCCTGTTGGACTGCTCGCCCACAATCAGTGCGTACGTGCAGGGGTGTCGTCACGAGAATCGGGTAGTGGCCGCCATACATGGTTTGGCATGGCCGAAACCCATGTGGTAGTCTCCCCCGCGTTCGTTGCCAGCAGGGCACGTACTCCCCGATCAGGTCGCGGGCTGATGACCGATCGGCGAGGTGTTCCGGGTTCCGGCACGACATCGCTCTTCCAATACGCCGTGGCTGGAGGTGTTGAAGAGCGATCGAACTTCCTCCAGTGGCGCCATGCGGTGCCGCTCAAGCGCAGAGGAGCACGACAGGCTTGCGTCCTGTCCCGATCTGCTTCGGGACACCACGACTCCGGTGAGTCCTGGGTCTCGCCCATCGGCGTTGCGCCCGGGAGCCCGCAGTCACAACCAAGAGGGAAGGGCATCCAATGTCCAAGGTGCTAACGCCTGCCGGGGTGGCAGGTGACACGGCTGTGCGCAGGATGGCGCGTACGGCAGCAGTGGCGCGCCCCACATGGGACTGCTCCGCAACAATCGCCCGGTGCCGGCTGGCTGGCCGCACACTGGCAATCGTCGCCCTGATGGCGACTCTCCTCGCGACCATGGCTGGTCCGGTTTCGGCCCAGGAAGCCGACGAAGGTGGCTACACCTACGCCGACATGGGCTACAACGACCCCAACGAGGCATCGGAAGCGCTGGCCCAAACCAGTTCGTCCGGTCAGGCCATCGTCGACTTCGCGCTCCAGTTCCAGGGCTATCCCTACGTCTACGCCGGGAACGGACCGGGCGGTTTCGACTGCTCCGGTTTCACCCAATACGTGCTGCTCAACGTCCTCGGCATCGATATTGGGCACGGCGTGGCCGAACAGACCAATTACGGTTCGTGGGTTGATTGGGGTGCCTGGCAACCGGGCGATCTCGTCTACTTCGCGGGCACCTACCGTGCAGGAATCTCGCACACCGGCATCTACATCGGCGATGGACAATTCATTCACGCCGAGAACGAAGGCACGGGTGTCGTGATCTCCAGCATCTACTCCGACTACTACGCCGGTCACTACTACGGGGCCTACCGCCACGTGTAAGAGCGACCGGCAATAGGGCCGGGCGGACAACAGCCGCTTGCTCCTTGCA
>CAZNQC010000032.1:0-22959 GCA_964574825.1 uncultured Sphaerobacteraceae bacterium
CGGTCAGGATGGGCGTTGGCCCTGGAGGTTGAGCCGCCAGTAGTCGAGGCTCCATTGCGGATCGTCGGTGCGGCCGCCCTCCACCAGCAGGTCGAGATACTGGCTGCGCAGTTCCGGAGTTGGAATCCGGCGCAGGTGCGTGCCAAGCACCACCGTTTCGAGGAACTCCCGGTAGGCCGCCTCGTCGTCCAGCACCACCGGGGCATGGATCACTTCGGCTTCGGCGTGATTGAACCCGGCGGCGGTGAGACGTTCGACGGTCTGGTCGGCATCGGCGAAGTGCCACGGTCCATCCCACTCGGCCCCGTAGGCGAGGAACGGTGGGGCATGCAGCAGGGCGAGGGCACGATTGGCGACGGCAGCGATGTTCGGACCGCCACCGCATTGCGCGATCAGCCACCCACCCGGTTTGAGGGCCGCGAAGAGGCGGGCGAAGAGGGCGGGGTGATCCTTCACCCAATGGAAGGTGGCGGTGCTGAAGATGATGTCGGCTGGCTGGTCGGTGGGGAGTTCCAGCAGGTCGGCCTGGATGTAGCTCACGCGGTCGCCGAAGCGGGGACGCAGGTGCGATTCGGCCTGGGCCAGCATGTTGGCCGACTGGTCCACGGCAATCACGTGACCTTCCGGCAACCGTTCCAGCACCAGTTCGGTCAGGCGCCCGGTGCCGCACCCGGCGTCGATCACGGTTTCATCTCCGCGCAAGGGAAGGCGTTCGAGCACGGCCCTGCCCCAGTCCACATGCGGATTGGCGACCTTGTGGTACGACGCGGCGTTCCATTCGCGAATATCGGAGGAGGAGGTTGTCATGGTGGGAAATCCTGGCTCAAGTCGATGCGGAACCGGCACGGGTGCGACAGGTGGGGCATGCGTTGGCCTGCTGGCCACGCCCGGTCTGGTACAGTCCGGATCAGGATGATACCGGGCTTTGGGCCGACGGGATAGACGGGATAGACACCGGCGATGAGTCAGCTGTTTCAGGACGACAAGTTCCAGGATGTGGATCACGAGGAACTGGTGGCGCGCCATCGTGAGCACCGCGTGAACCTGAAGGCGTTCCTGTTGACGGTCGCCATCGTGATGGCGCCGTTCCTGGCGTTGCTGTTTGGGATCGAGGTGGCGCTGGGGGTGCTGGCTGCGGGCTTGGCCTTCACGATCTGGCTGACCTGGATGGCGTCGCAAACTGCCGGTCCGGTGCAGCGCTCGCGGTTGCGGACGATGGCCGTGATGAACACCTGCCTGCTGGTGGGGGTGCTGGCGATCCTGGGTATTCTGCTGGTGTCCTGAACCGCTGGGCTCCGAACCCCAGCGTTGAGCCGTTGCGGGACTGACTACCTGTTCCAGCCCGCTGATGGTAGGCAATCGGGCCGGGCGGACAACAGCCGCTTGCTCACCGCATGGGATGTTTCGTGTCTGATCGCGGCAGGTCCGCCACTACCCGAGACGTCCATGGTTCGCCCACTATTTTCTCCCCGGGCGCTCCAAAGCTAAACGCTGATCGTGCCGGACCTGGTGGACCGCCGCTTGCGCATGGAAATGCCATTCCGGCCCCGGCCGTAGTAGTTCAGCACGCGGCCGGTTCGTTCGTAGCCTTCCTTCGCGTAGAGTGCCTGGGCGCCACGATTGGGCTCCTCCGCCATCAGCACCATATCGCCGTTCGGCAGGGCGGCCTCCAGCGCCCGCAGCAGGCGGGACCCGATACCCTGACGCCGGGCGCTGGGGTGGACGGCGACGTTCATCACCCGCGCATCGCCGCGGTACTGGTCGCCGATGATGCAGCCAGCCACCGGCAGATCGTTGGTGCGGGCCACCAGGAAGCTCACGCCCGGCGTGAGCTTGAGCGTGATCAGGGCGAACCGCCCGTAGGCCAGGCCGGGCCGGAACGCCGCTCGCTGGATCTCCATCACGGCACCAAGATCGGCCCAGCGGGCGGGTTCGATGCGGATATCGTCCGGGGGGACAGGCGTTTCGGTTGGCGGAAACTCACCCATGCGCCGCGTTCACTCCTGGCGCACATGGTACGGCACCGGAGGACGTGTCCTCACCCCTGGGTGGGCACGTCCCCGGTGCGGAAAGGCGGCTGGCGGTGCTGCGTGGGGTTACGGCTGAATTGCGAACCAGGCTCGCCCTTCCCCTCCGTATCCGGTGTCGACATACATCACCAGTGAGGTGACCTCATCGGCGGGCACCTGCCAGCAGACGTTGAACTCGGCCGATTCCCCGGGGGCCAGTTCCGGCGCGTCATAGGCGCCGTTTGGAATGTAGCCACAGGAATTGGTGTTCTCGGAATAGCCGATCGCCTGGTCGCCAACGCTGTAGAAGGTGAGATCCCACCACAGAGAGGTGACCTCCTCGCCCTGATTGGTGACCGACACGGTGACCAGGTAGAACTGGTTTCCGGTGGCGGGCGGCTCGTTGAACGTCTGGTCGTTGACGATCAGGTCCGTGGCGTCGGGCTCGATGGATACCACCTGGACGGCGTAGGTGCCAACCACGCTCGATGTGCCAACCGGAATCGGCTCGGTGCGGGAACTGGGGACGATGGCAGTGGTGGGCTTGAGACCGTTGCCAGGCTCGGGTGTGGCCATGGTTGCATTGCCGAGCGAGAACCAGACCACATTGCTGTTGCCGTAGCGGTAGCCAGGCGAGATCTGCATCACCAGTGAACCGGCATCGGCTTCGTCGACCGACCAGCAGACGTTGTATTCGATCGTGCCGCCGGGGAAGAGTTCGTTCGCCCTGCTTCCGGCACTATCGGGAATGTCACCGCAGGAATAGCCCCAATCGGTGTAGCCCTCGTCGTCTTCAGCGCCGGTGGATGCACCAAAGAGCAGGTCATTCGCAGGGCTTCCGCTCGTGATTCCCGTGTAGGTCACCTGAATCCGGGCAATGAAGAACTGCGTACCCGGTTCGGGTTCGGAGTTGTATTCGTTGTAGGCCAGGATGTAGTCGGCGGCGTCAGGCATCACGTTCACCACCGTAATGTCGTAGTCTCCGACCTTGGCCGCGGTGCCAAGCGGCACCGGGTTGGCCGCCGACGAACCGGCGTTTTCCTGGGCAGCCATGGGCAGCAGGGAAGCAGACAGGGACCCGAGGGCGAACAGGCTGGCGATCAGCAGGCGAATGAGCGGGGCGCGGATCATGGGGACTCCCTCCGAGGTGAGCGCGGATGTCTTCGCTTCATCATGGCATGCCAGCACCGTGATGGCAGCCGGGCGGGACCGATCAGGACTGACGCCGATCGCCAGCCACCCAGCCAGCGAACCGGACGACGCCCTCTGCCGCCAGGACCACCAGTTCGCCGACGGTCAGCAGCAGTTCGAACATGTCGTTCCTCCATATGATGCACCAGGTACCGATCTGCTCGGCATCACCAGCGCGATGGGAAACGACAACCGGTGGATGCTTCCCTGGGGAAACGTCCACCGGTGCGCGGAGGTTGCAGGTTGGAGAGTGTTACTCGGCGGCTTCGGCAATCTGGTCGCGCGGGCCAGAGTGCACCGAGCTGGCGCTGAGCTGGCCAAGCGTGCAGACCACGGTGGTGTAGACCCCGCCCTGGCCGTCTGGCGTGACGGTGACATCACGCACGCGGAGGTTGGCGTATGGGGAACCGGAGCGGTCCTTGCCGAGCCAGGCGTTGACGGCTTCAAGGGCACCACCGGCATCCTTGGCCGCGTTCGGCGAATGGAACAGGAAAACCCGGGTGTCCTTCGGAGAGAGATCGAATGCCATGCAGGTGGGACCTTTCGTGCCTGGGCATCCACGGTGGATGCCGGTTCGGGTGAGGCGCGACCGGTTGTGGAACCGTGTCCGGTGGTCGCGACGCTGGCGAGAGTATACGGCGCGAGCAACGCTGCAGAACGGAGTACGTGTTCAGAATTGGGTATGAGGATCACACGGTGTTCCGACGGACAAGGTAGGGGCCGACCTTTCGAGCCTGCTCAACCATGTTTGCCTCCAGGAACTGGCTCGAATGTGTCGGCCTGTTCTCCCAAAACTGAACACCCCGGTGATCCCGGCTATCATGCACGGCAAAGGCGATGTTGTGCATCGCAGCCGGGGATTGACAGTCGTGAAGGGACCGATGGGTGACGGGACGAGTGCTGGTGATCGGCAGCGGGGCGCGGGAACATGCCATGGCCTGGAAGTTGGCCCGGAGCCCGCTGGTGACGGAGATCATCTCCGCGCCGGGCAATCCGGGCATGGCCGCGCTGGGAGAGTGCGTGCCGGTGCCAGTGACCGATCATGTCGGGATCGTGGACCTGGCGCGTGACCGGCAGGTCGACCTGGTGGCGGTGGGGCCGGAAGACCCGCTCGTGGCCGGGTTGGCCGATCGCCTGGCGGAGGCAGGCATCCCGGTTTTCGGGCATTCGGCGGCTGCCGCCCGCATCGAAGGGTCGAAGGCGTGGGCCAATGCCTTCATGGCCCGGCACGGTATCCCGACCGCTCGCTCCATCGTGGCGACCAATACTGCCGAAGCTGCCGGGGCGATCGACGACCTCGCCAACGGCGGACCGGTGGTGCTGAAGGCCGACGGCTTGATGGCGGGTAAGGGGGTCGTGGTGGCACCCGATCCAGCCGCGGCCCAGGCGGCGCTGGCCGACCTCTTCACGGGTGCCGCGGGTGAAACGCTGGTCGTCGAGGAGTGCCTGACCGGTCCCGAGGTTTCCATTCTGCTGATCGTGGATGGGAACGACTACCGGCTGCTGGCGCCCTCCTGCGATCACAAGCGGGCGTATGACGGGGATGAAGGTCCCAACACTGGTGGAATGGGGGTCTACACCCCGACCGCGCGCGTCGATGCCGTGATGCTCGCCCGGATCGAAGACGAGATCGTGCGACCGGCGGTGGCAGGCATGGCGACCGAAGGTCGTCCGCTCCATGGCGTGCTCTATCCCGGTCTGATGCTGACCCCGGACGGGCCGAAGGTGATCGAGTTCAATGCTCGCTTCGGCGATCCGGAGACGCAGGTGGTGCTGCCGACGACGGTGGGCGATTTGGGTGAGTGGGCGTTTGCCGTGGCCAATGGCACGCTGGCCGAGACGCCGCAACCCGTGCAGGAGGGGGCAGCGGTGGGTGTCGCGATGGCCTCCGGTGGCTATCCGGGATCGTACGAAACCGGAATCCCCATCACCGGAATCGAGGATGCCGAGGCCGATCCGGACGTGCTGGTGTTTCATGCTGGAACGAAGCGCAACGATGCCGGGGAACTGGTGACGGCGGGCGGCCGGGTGCTGACGGTGGTTGGCCAGGGAGCCTCTCTGCAGGAAGCGCGGGACCGGGCCTATGCGGCGGTGGCGAAAATCGACTTTGACGGGAAGATGCTACGAAGCGACATTGCCGCGCGCGAACTGGAAGGCGCCGGATGAAGGCATCCGACGTGGTGGTCGAAATCGGGTGTGGCAACTCGCCGCGGATGGCACTGATCCGCGATTTCAACATCGCCATGGCCACCGGCGATGCCGAGGCGGTGCTGGCCTGGCTGGACGATGATGTCGTCTGGAATCTGGTCGGGACGAAGCGCCTCGACGGCAAGACCGAGATCGCGCGCTGGCTGGAGGGTGAGGCCGCCAGCCCACCCACGGCGCTGGAACTCGAGACGATCCTGTCGCACGGCAAGTTCGCATCGGCCAGTGGCACGATCTCCTGGAGAGACGGCACCTGGGCGATGTCCGCGGTCTACGTCTTCCGCAGTGCCGGCAAAACCGCGCCAATCGTGCGGATCGACTCGTTTCTGATCAAGCTGGGATAGGTTGGCGCTCTCGCGATTGTGGTTGCTCAGGCATAGGCAGCCCGGAAGGGGTCGTTGACCTGCTCCTGCCAGGCCCGGAGGCCAGCAAGGAGCCGGGCCTCGATCTCCGCGTAGGCGGGTTGGCCGGCGAGATTGTTCATCTCCCACGGATCGGCGGCGAGATCGAAGAGCTGGGTCATGGTCGAGCCGGGGGTGGAGGCCGGCCGCTTCCCCTCGCCTGCGGGCCGGTAGACGATCAGTTTGTTTGGCCCCTCGCGATAGGTGCGCTGGGTCTGCTCGTAGGCACCGGCGTGGGTGGTGCGTGGCGCGTCGACGGCACCCTTGGTATCGATCAGCGAGGCGCCCTCGGCGGCCGGGTCAGCGGGGAGACCGGCCAGCTGGCGGATGGTGGCGGTCGTGTCGCCGTGCCAGACGAGGCCATGCGATGTCTCGCCAGCGGGAATGCCCGGTCCGGCGATGACGAGCGGGATACGCTGGCTGTGCTCGTAAACGTTCTGCTTGCCGATCAGCCCGTGCTGTCCCACGGAGAGACCGTGGTCGGCGGTGTAGACGACGACAGTGTCATCCGTGAGGCCAAGCCGGTCGAGCGTGGCGAGGATGCGGCCGACGCCATCATCGAGGTGGGCGATCATGCCGGAGTAGTCGGCGATGTGGCTGCGGACAACCTCGGGATCGCGTGGAAACGGGGCCAGCAACTCGTCGCGGACCTGGAGATCGCCATTGTCGAAGGGATGCTCGGGGAGGACGTTGGGCGGCAACTCGACGGTGGCGGGATCGACCTCCCAACCCGGTGGCGGGGTGCGGGGATCGTGCGGGGCGGTGAAAGCCACGTAGAGCAGGAAGGGATCATCGCTGCCTCGGTCACCGTCGAGAAACCGGATCGCGGCATTGGCGAAGAGATTGGTCGAAAAGTGGTCGAGATCCGACGTGGCTGGATCGACGTCTTCGCGGGAGGGCCGCGTGCCGCCGGGCGGTTCGGGCGAAATCGAATCGTCGCCCTGGCTGGCGTCCCAGGTCTGGACCGGTACGTGGTAGTGATCGCTCATGCCGCCGAACATCAGGGCGTCCCCGGTCTGGAACGAGCGGCGGAAGGTCCCGACATCGTTGTGCCATTTGCCCACGGCGTGCGTGCGGTAGCCATCCTGGCGCAGCGCCTGGGGAAAGGTCGTCAGCGTTTCCGGAATGGTGTGAGAGCCCGTGAAGTCCTGGCCGGTGGGATCCACGGCGGCAGTGAAGATGTTGCGGCCGGTGAGGACGCTCGAGCGGCTGGGGACACAGATGGCGCCGTGCATGCCGCCCTGGCAGTGGGCCTGCTGGAAGGAGACGCCGCGAGCCGCCAGCGCATCGAGGTTGGGCGTGGAGACCTGGGCGCCGAGGTGGCCGAGCTCGGTGCCACGGTGGTCATCGGCAATGATGAAGAGAACATTGGGCCGGGACGGCATGAGATTCCTCCGGGTGATGGGCTCGCTCTGTCGGCACGGTAACCCGTCTCGCGCAGGGCTGCAATCCGCTCTGTCCCAGGTAAATTGAGAGAGCCTGCTCGCCTCAGTTTGATGATGAACGGAGTAATATCCCTATCCGGGCAGGAACTATCAGTCGAGACTGCATTTCTGCCCAGTACCTGAACCTCACTCTCCAACCGACAGCATCGTGATCCGGATAGCCCAACCCTATGCCGCCACAACCCACGTCGTCGGAACCTGACCAGCCGGCTCAACGAACGGCCAGAATCGAAGAAGCGCGAATTCGAACGATTGTCAGCCATGAAGAAGCGGTGCTCATTGACGGAATGGACGGGACCGTGCTCTGGCGAAAGGTTGGTGAGACAACAGCAGTGGAATTCACCGATACCGAGATCACCCTGATGCAAGGCAACATTCTGACCCACAACCACCCTGGTGGCTGGGGATACCCAACAGGTGATCTGCGTCGTGCTGGCAGTTCCTTCTCGGATGCCGATGTGGCCGTCCTGGTGACGGGAAGGTTGGCGGAAATCCGGGTGATAAGCCCAAAATACCTGCATGTTCTGCGGCCTCCCAGGATGACGAATCGCAGCGTTGAGGCCGAGTATTTCCGGGGTAGGATCACGAAGGAAGGCTATCGTGACATCCAACGTCGGATACTGGTCTACGATGACATCGTGCACCATCAGAACATGCTGCGAGTCATTGACCGCAACGATCTGATGACGGTGGAACAGGCCATTGCAGACCACTGGCATCAGGTTATGGAAGAGTTGGTCATTGCCTGGGGTGTAGAATACGAGCGAAAGGAGTGGATTCCATGAAGACTGGTGTCCCTGTCAAGAAGGGCCTGGACATACGGGCCGAAAGTGACCCGGATTGGATTTACTCCCAAGTACCGAAACCTGCCGAGGCGTTCGATCCTGCAGAGACGGACGATCCACACGCCAGGAAGCTAATGATTGAGTTGCGGCGTGCTGCTGGGCTGCCTGACTACCCATCGGACGAGGATCGTCGTCGGGCTGCCGACTGAGTCCACCATCAACCAACCCAGCATTGTGTGAAGCTCCGGTGAACAATCACTGGGGCTTTTGGCATGCTGGTTCAGGTGTGACCTTCACCGCCGAAATCGAGAGGCTGGACCTGTCGCACGAGTGTGCAGGCACATCCGTGCGACAGGTCCAGCAGATTGCCGGTACGATGATCGTCGCATGAGCTTTGGGCATCACCGGGTGGAGACAGAAACGTGGGCGGAACGCTGTTGCTTGGCATCGATATCGGAACTTCCAGCACCAAGGGGGTCTTGTGCACCGACGGCGGTGAGGTGCTGGCCAGCACGGTGATCGAGCACGACACCAGCTTTCCGCACCCCGGCTGGGCCGAACACGACGCCGACGCCTTGTGGTGGCACGACGTGGTGGCAGTAAGCCGGGAACTGACCAGCGGTCGGTATTCCGGCGCGGATGTCGGGGCGGTCGGAGTGAGCGGGATCGGGCCCTGCATGCTGCCGGTGGATGCGGACGGCAAACCCCTGCGGCCTGGCATTCTCTACGGCATCGACACCCGGGCCAGTACCGAAATCGACCAGCTGCACGAGCAATTGGGAATCGAAGCGATTCTCGACCTGAGCGGCATGGCGCTCAACTCGCAGACGGTTGGGCCGAAGATCCTCTGGCACCGGTTGCGAGAGCCAGAACTGTTCGCCCAAACTGCGATGATCCACGCCTCCAGTTCTTATGTGGTCTACCGATTGACCGGCGAGCACGTGATCGACCGGCACACGGCGTCGTACTTCGCGCCGCTCTACAACCGGGCAACGGGTGACTGGGACGGCCGCTTCGCCGAGGCCGTGATCGGGTTGGACAGGCTGCCGCGGATCGGGGACGCGACCGATGTGGCCGGTGGCATAACGGCCGCCGCCAGCGCGGCAACCGGGTTGCCGGTGGGCACGCCGGTCGTGTTCGGCACGATCGATGCCGCGGCCGAGGCGGTCAGTGTCGGTATCCGGCACCCCGGCGACACGATGATCATGTACGGCTCGACGATGTTCTTCATCAACACAGTCGCCGACCCGCAACCGGACGCCCGGATGTGGACAACGGCTCACGCCTTGCCGGAGTTGCGGGCGGTGACGGCCGGGTTGCAGACGGGTGGCATGCTGACGACCTGGTTCCTCGACGTGACAGCCGGGAAGGCCCGCCTCTCCGAACACCGGCAAACGTTCGAAACACTGATCGAAACCGCCACGGCCACTCCCCCGGGCGCGGAAGGGTTGATCTGCCTGCCTTACTTCCAGGGCGAGCGCACGCCCCTGCAGGATCCGGATGCGCGGGGCGCGTACGTCGGACTTTCGCTACGGCACACCACGGCTCATCTCTTTCGCGCCCTGCTGGAAGGGACGGCCTTCGGTGCCCGGCACAACTTCGAGGTGATGGGCGAGATGGGCGCTCCGCCGCAGCGCCTGGTGGCGGTTGGCGGCGGCACGAAGAACCCGCTCTGGCTGCAGGTGATCAGTGATGTCACCGGGCTTCCGCAGCAGGTGCCGGACCAAACGATTGGGGCCTCGTATGGTGATGCGTTCATGGCCGGCCTGGGGTCGGGGTTGATTTCCGACCTCGGCGCGATCGACCGGGACTGGGTGCGGATCGAGCGAACCATCGAGCCGAATCCGGCCACGAAGGCGGTCTACGACGACCTCTACGGCATGTACCTGGAGTTGTATCCACTCAACCGCGACATTCTGCACCGGCTGGCGGCGATGAATGGCAGCGGCCCGGTGGGCGCCTGATGGATCTGTTCGGGCATCGCGGGGCGCAGGACGAGGCGCCGGAAAGCACCTTGAGCGGGTTTCAGCACGCCGTGGACATCGGTTTGCGGGCGGTGGAGTTCGACGTCCAGCGCACCGCCGACCGCCAACTGGTGGTGATTCACGACGCGACCCTGGACCGGACGACTGATGCCCAGGGGCCGATCGCGGCCCACACGCTGGCGGAACTGCGGCAGTTCGACGCCCGGGCCCAGTTCACGGACTGGCCGGAACCATGCGGGATTCCCACGCTGGACGAGGTGTTGACGGTAGTGGGTGGTCTGGATCTCCTGCTGGTGGAGATCAAGCGCGACGAGCCTGATCAACTCGATTGGGTCGTGCCGGCCACAATCGAGGCGATTCACGCTCGGGGCCTGGCGTCGAAGGCGGTGATCAGTTCATTCGCCCCCTATGCGTTGGAGGTGGCTGCCCGCACTGATCCTGCCATCCGGCGAGTGATCAATGGTGCCTGGCGCGTTCCGGGAATCTCGGAGCAAGCGATTGCCGCCGGTGTCTGGGGAACGGACTTCGACGTCCGGCAGGTGGGTCAGGAGCACATCGACTGGGCCCGGCGGCACGGGCTCTGGATCATCGGCTGGCCATGCAATTCGGCCGACGACCTCGCCCGGCACCAGGCGTTCGGCGTCGATGCCGTGGGCTCGGACGTGCCAACGATCATCATGGCCCAATTGGCCACAGCGCCCGACTAATCGCTGCAGCCGGCTCGCAGATCGTCGACCATTTGCGATGCTTCCACACTGGACCGCACGTCTCCGTGCAGCACCAGACTCGCGAACCGTTCCCAGGCAGCAGGCGTCGTCAACTGCGTCCGAATTCGATCGGCCAGGTCTGGTAGCGCCTCCGCCGCCCCGGTGTCGTATCCATGTGCGATAAGCCAGTCCCGAGCGACCCGTGTGGCATCGGTGTTGCCCATGCTGCGATGAATCGTGGCCAGGCTCGGTGAGGAATCCGCTGGTATACCCAATACCTGCCGCACGGCTGGGTGCAGTGTTGTGATCCACCGGGTGATCTGTTGCCGGCTCTGGGCACCCGCCAGGTTGGCGAGCGAG
Organism: uncultured Sphaerobacteraceae bacterium; assembly: GCA_964574825.1. Classification (GTDB taxonomy): domain Bacteria; phylum Chloroflexota; class Chloroflexia; order Thermomicrobiales; family UBA6265; genus JACCYX01. The sequence goes on from CAZNQC010000032.1 coordinate 11,089, forward strand.
ATCAGTGTCAGCAACTGCTCCTGGCGGTAGAGCTTGCCTTGCGGGCGACGGTGGTCGGTCAACGTCGCGTACGCTGCCAGCAGGGACCCCGGCGGTGCGTCCCAATCGACGTGCCCGCGACGCCCTGGTGAACGGTGCGGAATGCTGGGGGCCTGGTGGCGGAGCGTTTCGAGCATGCGGTCGTACCCACGATCGACGTGATGGCGCATCTCGAGGGCAGCAACTGGTCCATCTCCCCGGGCCAGGGCATCGATGGTGCGTGCCCGATCGGCCGACGAACCGGCTTCCAGATCGAACTGGGTATGACGCCGGTTCCGGTATGGTTCCAGCCGATTCCAGAGGTCCATCAGCGTGGAACTGACCAGGCGCAGATGCGAGGCAGCGTAGAGCAGCATGTGGAACTCGCGCTCGTACTGGCGATAATCCTCGGCATCATTCCGTTCGATTGCTGCCCTGGCCGCATCGTTCACCTGGCGCAACCGGGGGACGAGATCGGCGTCGTGGCGGGAAGCCGCCTCCACGATGGCGATGTCCTCCAGCGCGTGACGAATCAGGAAGATTTCGCGCAGGTCGCTTTCGGCCAGTGAGGCCACAATCGCACCCCGGCGCGGCCGCATCTCCACGTATCCCTCACTCCCCAGTCGTTTCAGGGCATTGGAGACGGTGATGCGGCTGACCTGGTAGCTACCGGCCAGTTGGCTGGTGATCAGCCGCGCACCAGGCGCGAGCTGGCCCACCTGGATGGCGTTCAGGAGCTGCTGATAGACCTGTTCCTCCAGCGTTTCGTACGATGACTCCATGCTTGCGCAATCCCCAGCATGAAACGCAAATGACTAACGTCATGAAATCCCGTTGACACTCCAGGAACCTGTCCCTAGTCTGTCCCTACACTGCTTTGCATGCAATGGTACCAGCATGAAACACGGTCCGAGCGAGTCGTTTCGACGCCTGGAGGTCTTGTCATGGTCACCCTGTCTCGTCGTTCACTGCTGCAAACGGCAGCAGCAGCCACCGCGGCAACCGGCCTCGGATTGCCCGCGTCCCACGCGGTGATGGCCCAGGATGCCGTCTCGATCCAATGGTGGGATCACTACGCCCCGCTGGAAGCCCTCCTGGAGCAACAATTCGCGGCCTACACCGAGGCCAACCCCGATGTGACCGTGGAGCGCACGCTCTACAACCTGCCGGAACTGGGACAGTCGCTCCAACTGGCGTTCAACTCCGACCAGGCACCCGACGTGCATGCGATTGCGAGCCTGAACGTGCCGACCAGTCGTCTGGTGGCTGAAGGTTGGTTCACCCCGATTGGAGAGTACGTTTCCGACGAGTTCGTCGCGCGGTTCCCGGAAGGTACCCTGCTGGAAGGGCTGCACCTGTTTGATGGCCAGCTCTATTCGTTCCCCATGTTCAGCTTCCGCAGCCATTCGAGCCTGCTCTGGTTCAACAAGCAGGTGGTGGAAGCCGCCGGGATCGATCCGGAAACAGGACCCCAAACCTGGGATGAGTTCCGCCAGGCGGCAACCGCTGTCACCGAGTCGGGCGGCGGCCGCACCTTTGGCTGGATCCAGGCGATTCAGTTGTCCGACCGGCTCGGCGCGCAGGTGCTGGAGCTTGCGCAAACCGCTGGGGGCACAGGCGCCATCGACTGGACGACGGGCGAGTACGCGTACCACACCGAGCCCGTGATCCAGGCGATCGAGTTCCTGCGTTCCATCGACGAGGACGGCAATCTCTTCCCGGGTTCAACCTCGCTGGACGCCCGCAACGCTCGCGCCCGGTTCGCCACGGGAGTCGCCGGCTTCAATTTCGACGGACCGTGGACGGTTGGTGTCATCAACAACGAGTTCACCGACTTCGCCGAGGTGCTGGGTGTCACCCAGATTCCACGCCCCGACGCCACCACGCCGGTCTCCATCACACGTGGTCCGGTGGGGGGCGACTTCTGGGTCAGCAGCCAGTCGGAGCATCCGGAGATTGCCGCCGGCATCCTGCAGGGCTTCAACACGCCCGACTTCTACGTGGGTCTGGCGGAACGGATGGACCAGCCGCCGCTGGACATCACCGCTGTCGGGCAGGCGAATGTGCATCCGGCCTACAGCAAGGCGCTTGGCTTGTTCGATGAACTGGTGCGCCTGGCCCCGGTGCCGGAGATCAAGAACCCGGCCGTGTCCGATGTCTACGCCGCGATGACCGACATTCGCCCCAACTTCGGAGAAATCATCCAGGGCGTCTTCAGCGGTGACATCTCCGACTACCGGACCACGCTGGAGGAGTACTCCAGCCAGATGAGCGCCGAACGTGAAAAGGCCATTGCCCAGGTCGCCGGCAATGGCACCGACGTCAGCCTCGACGACTGGGTCTTCCCGAACTGGGATCGGATGGAAGACTACACGTCGGAGAAGTACGCCGAATAGCAGGGTCCCATGCACTCCTCGCCGCAAGCACTCCCATCGCGGCCACTGGTGCGCAGGCTGTGGCACGACCGTTGGATCTATCTCTTCCTGACGCCAACGGTCGTGCTCTACCTGATGTTCACCCTGTGGCCGATGGTCGCCAGTTACTGGTACTCGATGCTCGACTGGAACGGGTTCTCCCGCGATCGCACCTTCGTCGGATTGGCAAACTACCGGGAAGTGATCGACGATCCCCTGTTCTGGCGCGCGTTCCGCAATTCGTTCTGGTTCATGGCGGGAGTGGTGCCGCTCCGGGTTGGACTGGCGCTGGTGCTGGCGATCGTGCTGAACGATCCGCGGTTGCCATTTGCCCGGTTCTTCCGCACCGCGCTCTTTCTGCCGGTCGTCACCACCACCGCCATCGTCGGCATCCTGATGACCTTCGTCTTCGATCCGGCCGGCGGACCGGTCAATACGTTGCTGCTGGAACTGGGGCTGGTCGATCGCGTGGTCGACTTCCTCGGGCATTCCACCAGCGCCATGTGGACCGCCATCGGCATCGATGTCTGGAAGTGGTTCGGGTTGACGCTGATCTACTGGCTGGCAGCCCTGCAGACCGTGCCGCCGGATGTGAAGGAAGCCGCTGCCGTGGACGGTGCCCGGCCGTGGCAGGTGTTCTGGACCATTACGCTGCCAATGCTGAAACCCTTCGCAATCATCATCACCCTGATCACCGCACTGGGTGCCCTGCACTCGTTTGACCTGCTCTACACCCTGACGGGAGGTGGACCTGCCCTGACGACGGAAGTGGTTGAGGTCTACATCTATCGCTGGGCCTTTACCGCCAGTGTGCCCCGGCTGGGATATGCCTCCGCGGCGGCCGTGTTCTTCGGCCTGGCGACCCTCGTGCTGGCCCTGATTCAGGTGGTTGGCTTGCGGCAGGCACAACGAATGAGGTCGGCCAATGGCTAACGTTTTCCGCCTGGAGAGCAACCTGGGCGAACTGCGCAAACCGCGCACTGCCATCACCGTCGTGCTGTTGATGGTGCTCTGTGCGATCTGGGTCTATCCGTTTCTCTGGATGATCAGCGCATCGTTGAAGAATCCGATGGAGATCTTCGCTGGTGGGTTGGGCCTCATTCCCGAAACCTGGCGCTGGGGGAACTACCAGCGGGCCTGGATCGATGCGGACTTTGGCAAATACCTGCTCAACACCGTGATCGTGACCGCGGGGGCGACCCTGTTGACACTGACGCACTGCTCGCTGGCCGGGTATGTGCTGGGGCGGTACAGCTTCGCCGGCAAGAAGATCATCATCGGAGTGCTGGTCGGCACGCTGTTCGTGCCGGCGGGATACACGATCATCCCGGTGCTGGAACTGGCCAATCGCCTGCACATGCTCAATTCCCTGTGGGGCATGATCATCGTGCTGGGAGGAGCTGGCCACACGGCGGCGATCCTGCTGCTCACCGGCTACTTCCACCAACTGCCGCGTGAACTGGAGGAGGCCGCCATCCTCGATGGCGCAAGCTTCCCCGAAGTCTTCTTCCGGATCATGCTCCCACTTGCCCGCCCCGCCCTGGCCACGGTTGGCATCATGACGATCCTGAGCACCTGGAACAGCTTCTTCGTGCCGCTGGTGTTCACCTTCAGCCGCCCGGATTTGCGGACGCTCAGCGTGGGGATGCAGGCGTTCGTGGGGCAGCACGAGACGGACTGGTCGGGCATGGCGGCTGGAGCCACGATTTCGCTGGTGCCGGTGATGATCGCGTTCCTGCTGCTGCAGCGGTACTACGTCGAAGGGATTGCCGGTGCCGTGAAGTGATGTGATGCCCTGTCGTCGTCGCGCCCCTGAAGGACAGCATGATGGACCCCGAGACTTTGCGGACCGTATTGATTCAGGCCAACCCGGAGTTGAGCCGTTTCAATCCGCTCCCGCGCATCCTCTTCGTCAACGATTTCGATTCCGGCACGCACGGGTGGACCGAGCTGAGCGGGAACCACGACAACAACCTGGACAACCTGCGCCAGCGCGCGCGGGACCTGCGGCCACCGCAGCTCTCGAACTGCACGTTCTTCGACACTGGCACCCATGGGTCCATTGCCGGTACCTACGCCCTGAAGGCTGCCACGCGCCCGGTTCCAGGCCACATGAGCCAGTTGATCAAGCGGTTCACTTATGTTGCCAAGGGGTTGGTGCAATTCGAGACGTACTTCACCTACAAGGCCGAGGCCGTTACCGGCGAACGGGTGGGGGGCCGCGCCTGGGATGGCAATTACCATCCATCGGCCGCCCAGTTCGGCGAGTTCACGCTGAGCAACGACGTGGGTGAGGGGGAAGACGGCAAGCGCTACCACTGTGCCCTGCGCTACACCAACACCGACAAGGACGGCAATTTCGTCCAGCGCTGGCAGTACAAGACATCCCTGCAGCCAACCTCGAAGATGGTGCACTTCGAGGGAGTGGAGACTCCCGAGGACTACCACGTCATGCATCCCGATGACTGGGAAGACGTGCCCGGCGGCTACCAGGCGCTCTGCTACAACGAGATTCCAACCAAGATCAACTGGCACTACCTGCGGTGGGTGTTCGATACCCGCACCCGGCGTAACACCGAATTGCAGGTGAACGATCTGGTGATGGACCTGCGGGACCTTCCGGTACCGATCTACGAAGATCCGTATTACGGGTGTGAGCGGCTGCTGAACTTCTGTGTGGACGTGCGCACGCACACGTCCGTCCGGAACTTCCTGTGGCTGGATTCGGTTGTCGTTTCGGCAGACTGGTGAGGCAGCATGAGGAATTCGTTTACCGCCGTTATCGAACAGGCGAACACCTACCAGCACAATTTCGACACCGAACCTTACGAAACCGGGTGGGCCACCGAGGCTCGCTGGTTCGTGCGGGTGCTGCGCATCGACGGCGACCTGCGTCTCTGGCCCCAGATCTCGCCTGATGGGTTGACCTGGTGCGACGAAGGCTCGGCCACCCTGGAGCTGCACGAACCGGGGCTCTGGTCATTTCCGCTCCGGGACTTCGGGCACTGGCTTCGGTTGCGCTGCGAGGTGTCGGGCGAGGTGCAGGTGTTGATCCATCTGGCGCTGAAGGAATAGCCGCATTTCGGAACCGGAGAGAGGTCTGCCGTGATACAGGCATCGGTACGCATCGATCATTCGCGAACATTGGGGACCATCGACCCCATGATCTACGGGCAATACCTGGAGCACGTGCAGCCCGAGCACCACTGCATCTATGGCGCCATTGTCGACGAACCTTCGAGCCTGACCGACGCGCGCGGCTACCGGCATGATGTCATTGCCGCCGTGCGGGAGCTTGGCGTGCCGGTGGTGCGCTGGCCTGGTGGGTGCTTCGCCGACATCTATCACTGGGAAGACGGAATCGGTCCCCAGGATCAGCGGCCGGCCCGCCGCAACTGGCACTGGCATGGAGTGGAACCGAATACGTTCGGGACCAATGAGTTTCTCGACTGGACTGAAGCGGTTGGCGCCAGGCCATACCTGAACTTCAACATCGGCACCGGCACGCTGGACGAGGCGATCCGCTGGCTGGATTACTGCAATGGAACGGAGCCCACTGCTGAGGTCCACAAACGGCAGGCGAATGGCCGGGACGAACCGTGGAAGGTTCCCTACTGGGGCGTCGGCAACGAGCAATGGGGGCCGTGGGAGGCCAACGCGATGGACGCGGAGACCTATGCTGAACGCCTCCGCAACTGGACCCAGTTCCTGAAGAAGCTCGATCCGGATGCCGAATTCATGGGCATTGCCTCGCATTCGGCAAACGACCCGGCCTGGGACATGCACGTGCTGCTGACCGCCGGGCACCTGATCGACTGGATCACCCTGCACGCCTACGGTCACTCCGTCGTCGGCGACGCCGATGACTACTACCCCACGGTGAACTTCGGCGTCTTCTTCGAGCAGCGCCTGGAGCGATTGATCCACGTCATCAAGGCGGCCGAATCGGCCCTCGGTCGAACGCGTCCGATCCGGATCTCCGTGGACGAATGGAACATTCGCCATCTCACCCGGCGGGATGACGACTCGAAACCGGAACTCGACCGGCTGAGTCCCCGCACCATGCAGGACGCCGTGGCCGCGGCCGGCGTGCTGCATGCCATGTTGCGGCATCCGGAGCAGGTGGGCATGGCCAACTACGTCTTCCTGTTCAATGGCAACGGTGTGCTCCTGACCAATCCGGACGGGCTGGTGCGAACGCCGCTCTACGATCTCTTCTGGCTCTATCGCCACCTGATGATCGGGGAGGCGGTCGAAGCGCGGGTCACGGTGGAGACGCTGCCGTTGCCGGTGCGGGTCGACCGGACCGGGGCGGACGAGACCTGGGACGTCGCCCCGGTCGATGTGGTGGCGACGATGGTCGACGGGTGTGCTCGCTACGGCATCGTCAACCGGCACCAGTCCGAACCCGCCACGGTCACCTTCGAGGGGACGTCAACGGGAGACGCCCTGCTGCATCTGGTGACCCACGACGATCCGCTGGCCAGCAACACGTTCGCCGCGCCCGACACCATTCGCCGTCGCCAGGAGCCGATCGAGTGGGCCGGCTCGTTGGTGGTGCCACCGCACAGCATTGCGGTCGTGGAGCGGCTGTCGGCCGAGCAGGCACCCGGCTGAACGAATCCGGTCAGGTACCGATGATGGCGGGCGAGCTCTTGCCGGACCGTGCCTGTCGGGACTCGTCCGATCCTGCCGGAGGCGATCGCCTCCGGCAACTGTTTCGCCCGTTTACCCACATCAGGGCGGGTTTTTGCCCAAACGTCCCAACTATTGGGACGCCAGGTTCCAGACGAAGACGCCAGGGGTATCCAAACTGGAAGGTGTGCCCACGCCTGCCCACAACCATCGTTGACCTCAGGACATGATGGCCGTGCGGACGTGGTCTCGATCATGTGCGGGAGACGAATCGTCCACTCCCGGTCCGACCTGAACCAGGAATGGTTGCCATGAAGTCTGCTGCGTCGGTCATGCATCGTTTGGGGATCTTCCTGCTGCTGGTTGGCTTGCTCGCCCCGCTGGTGCCGCCCGCCGCCGCCCAGGACGACCCGCCACCGGTCGCGACCGGCACCCTGCAGATCTGGGTTTCCGGGAGTGATGGCGCTGCGCTCTCCGGCGCCAGCTTCCAGGTCACCGATGCGGCAGGGGCGACCTTCAACGCCACCTCCAGCAATGGCCTGGCCACGGCAAGCAACCTGGCGGAGGGTTGGGCGACGGTCGTCCAGACCGGGGCCGCGGGAGCCTACCACGTCGCAACCGGATCGCTCGGCGCCACGATCGTCGGTGGGTCCACCGTCGACCTTTCCGTCATCAACACGGCGCCACCTCCCCCCGATGCCGACGGCGACGGCATTCCTGACGCTCAGGACCGCACGCCCTATGGGGAATCCGACAGCGACGACATTCCGGATGACGCCGATAACTGCCCGAGCGTGACGAATCCGGGCCAGGAAGACGCTGACGGCGACGGCATTGGGGATGCCTGCGACGAGACGCCATTCCCAGTGGTCGATAGCGACGGGGACGGCATTCCGGATGACCAGGACAACTGCCCCTTTGCAAGCAATGCGGACCAGGCCGACAGTGACGGTGACGGGCTTGGCGATGTCTGCGACGAGACGCCGCTCCCCATCGTCGACAGTGATGACGAATCTGGCGACTTCGGGTTTGGCATCATGGCAGTCGCGATTGGGGTTGAGGTGCTTGTCGCGCATCCTGGTGACAGCCCCACCTGGAGCATCACCGCCAAACCGGGCGATGCCGTCGAAATCCACGTGAGCGCGTACAACGGTTCCGGCGAGACCATCCCGGTTACCGTCATCGGGTCGGTGCCGGCCGAGATCACCGTCCAGTCCTTCACCAGTAACGTTCCCCAATGCAATCCACCGGCGCCCACCGGCGGCAACACCGTCACCTGCACGGCTCCCAATCTGGCCGATGGCGGCTCCATCACCATGGTGTTCACGGGAACAGTGAAGAGTCCCCAGACCGGGCCTGCCTGCGAGGCTGGGCTCATGCCCTCGGCCGACGTGTCGGCGACCACCAGCGAGGGTTCCGAGAATGAATGGGGCGACGCCCAGATCGATCTGGACTGCTCCGGCCAACCCGTTCCCCAACTGCCAACTGTCGTCCCCGGGTCATGTGCCAACGGCGCCTACACAGAGCCCACCATCACCGAGGTGACCCCGCCGGGGATCACCTACGGGTATAGCCCGTCGCTGGCAAGCGTGATCGCCACGGGTGGAAATCTCACCATTACCGCCAGTCTCCTAAGCGGGTACTCATGGGGTGCGGTCAACACATCCATCTGGTCGCCGAGCGGCAGCAGCTACACCACCAGTGTCCCGGTCGTCGCTCCGCCCTGCGTGGCCGCTGAGTTGCTGCTCAATGTTACCCAGAGCAGTGAGGACAACGCTTCCTCGGTGACCCAACGGCCCAACGGTCCGCTGAGAGCCGTCTACAGCCTCACCAACACGGGAGGTTCGGCTGCCACCACCGTGAACTTCTCGCTTAACCTCCCCGCCAGTTGGAGTTCGTCTCCCCAGGCTTGCTCCCCCGTGCCGGGAAACAACGGATTGTTCAATTGCACGGTGGTGAACCTGGCGCCCGGAACCAACACCGGCAACACACTCTTCGGTTCGGCGCCGGGTCCGGTGGATGCCGCCACCTGCGCCACCGGGCTTGACTTCACCCTCACGCTGTCCAGCGTGAATGGCGTGGCAACCACCCAGACCAGCACGGCTCATCTGTCATTCGACTGCTCCTTCCAGGTCCTCCCTGAGTTGCCCACCATCACCCCTGCGGCGTGCGCCAACGGCGTCTACACCGCGCCCATCTTCAACCACGCCACCACCAACATCACCTACACCTACGACCGCGAGATCAACGACTTCCTCGCCAACGGCGGCGACCTGGTAATCACGGCATCGCGTGATCTGTCCAGAACCTGGGGCGCGGTTGATACCCATATCTGGACAACGCAGGGCAATGCGTACGTCACGACGGTGAGCGACCCACCAAGAGTGCCCTGTCTCACCATCACCAAGGAGGTGCGGACCACCGTCCTGGACTTCTCGCCAGGGCCGGTTACCGTGCTCGCCAACGAGATCAGGGAGTTCCGGATCACGGTCACCAACACCGGCTCGATTGCCACCGGCTATCAGGTGACGGACATCCGCCAGGCACCGCTGACCATGGTCAGCTACACGCCCCGCAACCCCACCTGTAGCTATACGATCGCCACCGCCACGGTGACTTGCAGCCGGACCATCGATCCCGGCGAGTCGCAGCAGCTCAGCATCGTTGTCAACACTGGGCAACCAACCGAGGTCCAGTGCGCCAGCGGGGTCGACAATACGGCAACCCTGACCCAGATCAACGGGCAGACCGCCAACCAGGCCTCGAATACCGTCCACCTTGCCTACAACTGCGCGCCGGTGGTGCCCGAACTGGCGACCAAGACCAACGGCAGCTGCAGCAGCAGTGGGGTGTACACCGCACCGACCTTCGTCAAGAAGACAACGCCGGGCATTGTCTATACCTATTCCGCCACCGAAGATGGCAACACCGAGATCGATCCGAGCTCCCCCGAGTTCCTGGCGACGGGCGGTGAAGTCTATGTATACGCCCGCCTGGAACCCGGTGCGGAGTGGGGAAACCTCGACAGCCAGGTATGGTTCGATGTTCTGGGCGAACCCGGGACGTACGCCTCCTACTTCAACGTGCAGGCTCCGCCCTGTCTCACCCTCGCCAAGCAGGGTTCCACCGGCGGGGGCTTTGCCAACGGCCCGCTGACCACCGCGCCCGGTGAGCATGTGGACTTCCGGATTTCGGTGACCAATACCGGCACCACCCAGGTCGACTACACAGTCACCGACACGCTACCGGCCCCACTGACCTTCGCCGATATCGCCGGAGACGCCTGCACCGCAGTCGATGCCACCATCACCTGCACCCAAATGATCGAACCGGGCGCGACAGCGGTGATCGATTTCGGCGTTACCGTCGGGGTACCCACGGCGAACCAATGCTCGCTTGGCGCGGACAACACGGCAAACCTGACCGGCGAGAATATCAACTCCTTCTCGGTCATCTCGATCGCCTCGAACACGGTGCACCTCACCCTGAATTGCTCGGTCACCCCCGAGTTGCCGGATATCACCGATGGCTCCTGCCTGAATGGGAGCTACACCGAACCGGAGATGGGGCCAACCACCACGCCCGGTATTGTCTACAGCTTCGATCCGGCGCAGCTTGAAGTCACGGCCTCGCTGAAGCCTGGTGCGGAGTGGGGAACCGTCGATACGACGGTCTGGACACCGGTAGGCGACACCTACGTTGCTCCGGTCAACGCCGAGGCGCCGCCCTGTCTCTCCATCAATGTGACGATCATGAAGCGGGGTATCCATGCCTACATGTGGACCGTCGTCGTCACCAACACCGGCGGTCCTGCCACCGACATCCAGTTCTCCAACACATTCCCCACCGCGGTCAGCGCGATCTTCGACGACGCGAACTACGAGAGATATTCCGGTGTTTCCTGCGACAGCGCGAATGCCGCCGGCTTTTCCTGCACCATCGCCAGTCTGAGCCAGGGCGCAGCCACGGGGGTGGATATCACGCTGACGGACACGACGGCGTCCCCACTCTCCGCCAGCCAGTGTGCCACCGGTATCGACACCGTCGCCTCGATCACCAGCGTGAACGGGCAGCCGGTTTCAATTCCGTCCAACACCGCCCAACTCACCTTCACCTGCGCGCATCTGGAACTACCCACCATCGTCGATGGATCCTGTCTGAACGGTGACTACACCGCTCCGGAACTAGACGAGGTGGAAAATGGCGGTGGCCTCACCTACACCTACGAACCGTCGCTGGACGAGATCAAGGCCACCGGCGGTGACCTCACCATCACCGCCGCCATCGACTTCGACCATGAATGGGGGCCGGTGAGTGACGACTGGACGGTTTCCGGGAACACAGCAACTGCCATCGTCCCGGTTGAGGCGCCACCCTGCCTCGCCTTCACCAAGACGATCACCAGCGGTGACGGTCCATACGCCCCTGGCGATGCCGTTACCTACGAACTCGTCGTCACCAACACCGGCCCCGTCGCCCTCACCGGCGTCACCATCTCCGATCCGCTGATTGCCGACCTGGCCTGTGCCGTCGCCGATGCACCGGTCACCCAGCCAGTCGCGCTTGATTCGGGTGTGGAACTCACCTGTACCGGCAGCTACACCGTTGTGCAAAACGATATCGACGCCGCAGAGCCCTTGGTGAACACCGCTACCGCCAATAGCACCGAAACGGGGACCCACGCCAGCGACGCCACCGCCATTCTCATTGCCCAGCAGCCGGGCATCAGCCTGCAGAAAACCGTCAGTCCCGAGACCATCACGACCCCGGGCACCCTCACCTACACCTTCCGGATCGAAAACAC
>CAZNQC010000033.1:0-7852 GCA_964574825.1 uncultured Sphaerobacteraceae bacterium
CTATTTCCTATTTTCTTTGTCCTCACCCGGGCACCATCCCGCGGTAAATCGCGGTAATTCCACGCTAAATGCGACCTCGAAAACCCCATGGAATCAACGAAATCGGGAATTACCGAATTAAAGAATTACCGCGGGCGTGTTTCACGAGAACGGGCGGCAACAGGGCTCCCAGCCAACTGCCCGGCAGGAACATTCCGCCCTCGGGTCGACTGCCATCCCGATTACTCACGCCAGCCATATTCCGGCTCCCAACCGAGCAGGTCCTTCGCCTTGCTGCAATCGAAGGCGGAGGCAAAGCCCGGCAGCGGCGACCGGAGCTCGATCTCCGGGGCGAGCCGTCGAATCGCATCCTCGGTCGGAATGTCCAGCAGCGTGTCGGCACCAACGATGTTGAAGGGCTGGAAGCCAAACGGTTCGCGGGCCGAGACCTCGATTGCCAGGCGCACGGCCCGGGCCGCGTCCCGCAGGTCCACGTATCCCCAGAATCCCCGGCCGCCTTCCTGGAAGGAGTCCTCATCGTGGTAGAAGGCGCCGGATCGATGCGGAAGCTCCTCCGGCCGGGCCACCCAGTGGAAACGCAGGCAGGCGATGCTCATCTCATCACGTCGGCAGAACATTTCCGCCGTCCGCTCGTCAACTTCCTTTGACAGTCCGTAGGCATCGAAGTTGCGGAGCGGCTCCTCCTCGTCGACCGGCGCATAGAGATGGAACAGGCGCTGCGGCGCCCAGGCCGTGCCGTAGATCGAGCCGCTCGACGCAATCGCCCCGTGATCGAGTCCCAGCAATGAGGCCGCCTGCAGCACCGAAAAGGTCGCAATCGTGTTGTTGGTGAACACCACTTCATCGGCGTGGCGATAGGGAGACGGAATCGCCCCCAGATGGGCAAAGGCGGTGCAGCCCTTCATCGCCCCGGCAATCTCACCGATGTCGGAAAGATCGACCTGCCGGAAGCGCGCTCCCTCCGGCAGGGGTTGCGAAGGCGCCACCCGGTCGACCGCCACCACCTCGTGCCCATGCGCCGTCAGGTCCTGCACCACCTGGGTGCCAAGTCGTCCGCTGCCGCCAGTTACCAGTACCCGTTCGCCCATGCCGTCCCACCTTGTCGTTCCACGTCAGCGCCTGTCGTGCGGCCCACATGGTACCGAGCAGCCCCGGAGGTGGGAATCCCTCCGGAGCTGCTCGCACACGAATCTTCGAAGTAGGGTGAGTCACCGTTGGCCGACGACCCTGCCGGGGCTAGTACTCCGGCTTCTCGGTCGGTTCCAGCTTGCCACCACCATCGAAGGCGTATTCGCGGTAGTAGATCCCGCCGTTCTCACCGGTGTACGTCAGGTAGAGTTTGTCGTTCCAGGTGTACTGGCAGGAGTCGTAGCCGTAGTTGTCACCGAGATCGGCCCACTCGCCTTCCCAGCCATCGGCACCGTACTGGGTGTAGTAGCCGTGCTGGTCGTCACTGGTGTACACGAGGTGCAATGAGTCGTTGTAGACGTAGGCATTTGGTTGGCCCTTGCCCGTCCAGCTGGTCTCGTACGGCTGCCAGCCCGACCATCCTTCACCCGTCACGAACGAGTTGTAGGTGGCCGAGCCATCGGCCCCGGTGCCGAAGGCGTAGAGCTTCTCTTCCGGTGCGTAGCCCACCGCATACGGCGTGTAGGCGAACCCGTAGTCGGCCGGAATCTCCTTCGGCTCGTCCCAGGCGCCATCGGTGTAGCTGTAGCGGTTCCAGTAGACCTTGTCGTCAGCGCCGACCCAGAAGGTGTTCTCGTGATCGGCCCAGCTCACCGAGTAGGGCTTGGCGTCGGTCTTGACCGGGTAGGCGGCGTCGTTCAGCGGATACCACTCGCCCCAGGCGCCATCGGCGTAGGACTTGTGATAGACGTAGCCATCGGTGCTGGTGCCGTAGAGATGAACGGAGCCGTCCTTGACCGATGCGTAGGGAGACGCCTCAAAGGTGTAACCGCCCGAGACATCGGTCCACTCGGGATCACCGTAGGAGTCCTTGCCAACCTGGTAGATGTAGCCATCCTTGCCGGTGTAGAACGCCTGCGCCTTGCCCTCGTAAGCATAAGGAGCCGGATCCCAGCCCACCTCGGTCTGACCGGCGGAGGTCCAGCCGCTCCAGGCTCCACCCGTGTACTCGTTGTAGTAGGCGTACCCATCGGCGCCAGTGGCGTACTGGTAGAGGGCGTCGTCGCCATAGGCCACATAAGTGCCATTGGCGAAGGTGTAGTCACCCTCGATCTTCTTGCCCTGCTCGTAGGCGCCATCGAAGGCCATCACGGCCATCGAACGACCGGCCGCGACCGTGGCGATGGTCCCAGCGGCAATGGTGAGGAACGAACGACGGCTGGTCACGAAGGTTGAGAATGAGCGGCGGTAATCAGCAGACATGGTCTTGCTCCTTGTGCGGGACACACAGGTCCCCTGGCCACCTGGGGCGTTCGCTCACACGAGCGATCCGCTGACCAGGCAACTTGTGAGTGACGGAGAATCCCTTGCGGAAGTCCCGGGCAGTTCCGTTGGGCCCTGCACTCAATCTAGGGGTGGAGAAATCTGTGGGCAATCACCGCGCCGGCAATTAGGCAGGATTGCCTACCGCATGTCTGTGGAGCCGCGTGCTGGTTCACTGAAGTCCGAGCAACACCGCCGCCACCCACGCGATCAGGGGTAGGGACGCGAGCGCCAGCAGGGCACCGTTCACCCAGCGGAAGTCGCGCAACACGGCCAGGAACTCGCGAATGGTGGCGCTCGGCACGAAGTAGCGAGCAGTGGGCGCTCCCAGTGCCTGGCCGGGCATACCATGCCGGCGCATCAGCATTGCCGCCCGGAAGGCGTGGAAATTGTTCGTGACCACCGCATAGGGACGGGCAACGCCCCGCTCGGTCAGCATGCGCAGGGAGTAGGCAATGTTCTCGTCGGTGGTGGTCGAGCGATCTTCAGGCAGGATGTCCTCGCCTGGCACACCTTCGGCGGAGAGCCAGGCTGCCATGGCCGCCGCCTCGGAGGTCGTCTCGCCCGGCCCTTGACCGCCGGAGGGCACGATCACGACCGGCAACCCGCGGCGTTCCCCACGGCGAAACACTTCGACGCCCCGGCGCAACCGGCTCGCCAGCAAGGGAGTCACGCGATCGCCCCGCAGGCCCGCTCCCAGCACGACGACGGCATGCACACCGCGGGCCAGATACGGCGCGATTCGCCCGTACACCCAGCCATAGAGCACGAACGCCGTGAAGACAAAGGTGAGGTACATCAGCGGCAGCCCGGCGAGCACCAGCCCAACGGCCAGATATTGCCACTGCTGGAACACGGAAACGAATGCCAGCCCGATATATCCGATGATCGCCACTCCCAGCAGGAGCGACAGGAGATGGGCTGGTCGACGCCCCTCCCGCCGCACCATCACGATGCCATTGGCGATGAGGTAGGCCGCCAGCACCAACGTGGTCAGCAGCACCGCCACGAACACGCCGAGCAGGATGTAGGCGTCGGTCGAGTGGTCGATGGAGTCGCTGAAACGATCGAGCACAGCTCCGAGCGTGTCCATCGCAGCCAGCGTCACCGCCAGCAGCAGGATGATGCCGATCGAGAGCCGCCGGGGATCGCGCCAGAAGAGAAACGCGGCAATGGCCAGCAGGATCAGTACCGGAATCAGGCGGTCCAACGAGAAGCTCCTGGGCAGTGGCGGCCGAAAGAGATGTTTCTAGAAGTGCCGCAAGCAGTGTGCCACGTCACCAGCGACTACCTGCCAGTCACCTCCCGTATCCCCAAACACTCCACCACACCTTCACGGCAGGTTCACAACTCCCCCCGAGACTGACTACATCGGACGCGACACCGGTCGTGATCCAGGTTCAACAAGGGAGCACATCATGTCTCGCCGCACCATTTTTGCCGGACTGGCCGTGCTGGCCATCGCCGCCATCACGCTCATTGCCATCTTCGGCCCCGATCGCGAATGGGACCGCAACCACCGCTCGGTTGAGGTGGTCCAGGTGGTGGACGATCAGGGCCAACCACTCGGCAACGCCAACACGATCATCATCGAACGCGGTGGGCCAGGCTTCTTCCCCTTCGGCATCTTCTTCGTCCCGTTGGGTATCCTGTTCTTCTTCGGCGTGCTGCGGTTGTTCTTCGGCCCCCGCGTTGGCGGACCAGGCCCGTGGCGCGGACAGCGGGAAGACTGGCTAAACGACTGGCACCGTCGCCAGCACGAAGACACGGAAGCCAACCCACCCGCCGGTGGCACCGCCTAATCGCCTCACACCCGGAAGTGGCTGCCTCACCATGACGACCGTACTCATCATCGAAGACGACCAGGCGTTGGCCCGGCTGGTTCACGATTACCTCGATCGCAACGGGTTCCGGGCGATCACAGCCGCTGGCGTCGAATCCGGACGCCAGCGGCTGGCCAACGACCAGCCCGAATTGCTCGTCCTCGATCTCGGCCTGCCCGATGGCAATGGCCTCGACATCCTGCGTGACCTGCGGCGCACCAGCACCTTGCCAGTCATCATCCTGACGGCCCGCGGCGAGGAAGTAGACCGTATCGTCGGCCTGGAACTCGGCGCAGACGACTACATGGTCAAACCCTTCAGCCCGGGAGAGCTGGTGGCTCGCGTCCGGGCCGTGTTGCGCCGCTCCGACGCCGCAAGCCAACCAGCCGAGCACGTCACCATCGGCAGCCTCGAAATCGACCTCCCCCGAATGCGTGTCACCCTGGCCGGAGCGCCGGTCGACCTGACCGCCACCGAGTTCGCCCTGCTCTCGACCATGGCCCGGCAACCGGGCCGGGTCTTCACCCGCCAGCAGTTGCTACAGTCAGTACACGGCACGCTGGTGGAGGCCTACGAACGGGCAATCGACGCCCACATCAAGAACATCCGCCGCAAGTTGGAGCCCGGTGACGGATACGTCCAGACCGTGCACGGTGTTGGCTACCGGGTGACCGATGCCTCCTAGACGTCCGGGTGGCGGTGATCACCGGCGACCATCCTGGTGGCCCGAGGACGAGCCCTGGCCACCTCAACGCGGACCTCGCCAGGGGGCAGCCATCGGTCGCCGCTTCCTGGTTCTGCTGGTGGTGCTGATCGGGCTGTTCATGGTGGCGGGTGCCATCATCAATCACGTGCGGGGAACCGGCGGCAGTCCCGGCGAGGATGGTCCCCCCTGGTTCGTGGGTCCGTTCGCCCTGCTGGTGATCGGGAGCCTCACCTTCTTCGTCATTCGCAAGATCGTCCGCTCTTTCCGCCCCCTGGCGGAGGTGGCCGACGCCGCGCAGCATGTGGCCGACGGCGACTACTCGGTCCGCGTGACGCCTCCGCGTGGCCGCGACGGGTCGGGAGTGGTGACCGCCTTCAACACCATGGCCGCCCGGCTGGAAGAAAACGAGCAGCAACGCCAACGCCTGCTGGCCGATATCGCCCACGAGTTGCGCACTCCCGTAGCCGTCGTGCAGGGCACGATCGAGGCGATGTTGGACGATGTCTACCCGATGGATCGGGCACACCTGGCCCCGTTGCTCGACCAGACCCACGCCGTGGCCCGCCTGCTCGATGACCTGCAAACCCTGGCAACCACCGAAGCGGGAACCCTTTCACTGCATCGCACGGCCACCGATCTCGATGGATTGGTGCAGGCAAGTGTCACCAGTTTCGGACCTGCGGCCACCCGGAAGGATGTGACCCTGCGCGCAGATGCCACCAGCAAGGCGACACTCGATCTCGACCCGGTGCGCATCCGGCAGGTGCTCGACAATCTCCTGACCAATGCCATTCGCTACACCCCAAATGGCGGCGACATCGTGGTCGCGACTGCCCGCCAGGCTGATGTCGTCGAGATCACCGTGCGCGACACTGGCGAAGGCATGACACCGGAAGATGCCATGCGGATGTTCGAGCGGTTCGTGAAAGCCGCCGACTCGGGCGGGAGCGGTCTGGGGCTGGCCATCGCCCGCGGTCTGGTCCAGGCCCATGGCGGCACAATCTCGGCAACCAGCGGCCCCGGTGAGGGCACCACCGTCACCTTCACGCTGCCGTCCGGCGAGTCCGCAACCTGAAACGTCCTGCTACCATGCTGGCGCGATACCCATCTGACTCACGCGGAGGACTTGCCGTCATGACCGTCACCACCGACCTCGATCCCCGGATCACAGCCTTCCACGACGAAGCGCTGCGGCTGCTGGCCGATGATTCCCCGGCAAATCGCGAGCGGATCGCCCAGCTGATCCGCGACCTGGCTCAGCAGCCGGACATTCTGCCCGACATCGACCTCGACCGGCTGCATGACACCGGCTCAACCGCCACGATCCTCGCCCAGGGTCCGGATGGCACCGGTGCCCTGATGCTGCTCAAGCTTCCCGCCGAGGCGCCGACCCCAATCCACAACCACAACACCTGGGGCGTGGCCGTGGTCGTTTCCGGTGTGAACCACTACTGGCGCTGGGAACGCCGCGACGATCTCTCCGATCCTCATCTCGCGGATCTGCACCTGGCCGACGAATTCGAGCACGGTTCCGGCGAATACGTCCTCTGGGGCGATCCGCCGCACGACCTGCACGCCCAGCAGGGAGTTGGCGAAGCGGCCTACGAGTTCGTCTTCTTCGGCCGCAACCCGAATCTCCAGCCTCGCGCCTACTTCGACGCCGAAACCGGTGCGATCTCATACGCGGCAGCGACGGATCAGATGCGTTAGCCCCGCCCGAGCAGGGAGGCGCCAGAATCGGCATCCTGGCCGATACTGACGACGGTGTCAGTCGTCGCAACCCAGGAACCACGCATGCAACCGTTCGTCATCGATCCACAACAGCCTCGCCCCGCCGCCAACCTTGAGGGCGTCATCATCACGCACGAGGTGCGCGTGCCAGGCGGAGGCCGGTTGCGCAAGGGCCAGGTGATCGATGCGGCCGCGATCGACCTCATTGCCCGCCTCGAGCAGCCAATCCACGCCGTGCGGCTGGAACCCGGTGAGATTCACGAGGATGAGGCAGCCCGGCGACTGGCCGCGCTGGCGATGGGACCGGGACTCGCGGCCCGTCAGCCGGTCCAGAGCCGGGTCAATGTCATCGCCGCCGTCAAGGGTCTCCTGCGGGTCGATCCAGCCGCGGTCGAACTCGTCAATCAGCAGGCCCCGCTCGGGCTGTTCACCGTGCTCGACCGGCTGCCAGTGGTGCCAGGCAAGATCGTCGCCGGAGCCAAGATCGGCACGGTTGCCATGCCCGACGCCACCCTGCGCGAGGTTGAGGACGTGGTTTCGCGCCGCAATCACCCCATTCTTCAAGTGAAGCCCTACCAGCCACACTCCGTCGGCGTCGTCGTGACCGAGGGATTGGCCGAAAAGATGCGCGACCGGTTCGAACAGTCGGTTCGCCAGAAAATGGGCTGGTACGGCAGCGACATCCTGCGGTTCGACTACGTCGCGAACGACGATGTCGCCATCAGCCGGGCAATCGACGCTCTGCTGGCAGATGCTGCGACGCTGATCCTGACCGCGGGCGGCAACATGATGGACCCGCTCGACGCCACGCTGGTGGCGATGCCGGAGATTGGCGCCCAGGTCGTGAGGCTCGGCGCACCGGCCCACCCGGGGTCGATGTTCTGGCTGGCCGACCTCGCTGCCAGCAACACGGCCATTGTCAACCTCGCCTCTTGTTCGATGTACTCGAAGGCCACGGTCGCCGACCTGGTGTTGCCCTGGATCATGGCCGGGGAAACGGTCACCAGCGCCGACCTTGCCTCAATCGGCTATGGCGGCCTGCTCGACCGCGACATGGGCTGGCGTTTTCCGACCTACGATCACGACACCGTCGATGAACCAGACGAGACCTGATCGGAGACAGGTGCCTGGAATTGGCCCA
>CAZNQC010000033.1:7952-22883 GCA_964574825.1 uncultured Sphaerobacteraceae bacterium
CTACTTTCTCTTTTCTATTTTCTCCTTCCTCATTCCTCGCCAAAACCAGCACAGACGTTCGGGGTACACTGAGGGTCGACGGCCCCTGTGCCACCGCTCCCCTCAACCCGGACTCACATGAGCGTCACCCTGCCCGCCACCCACCATCCCCCAGATACCTGGCAGCAGGCAGTCATCACCTCCGACGCGCATTCGATCCGGGTGCTGGCTCCGGCCGGATCAGGCAAAACCGAAACGCTCGCCCGCCGGGCCGGCCATCAGATCGAACGCGGTGTCCTGCCCCACCGCATCCTCATCCTCACCTTCGACACCCAGGCTCGCACGTCGTTCCAGGGTGCCCTGCGGCGACTTGGCATCCCCGGCAACGTGGAGATTCGCACGCTCAATGCCTTTGGCCTGCGCATCCTCACCAGCATGTTTCCGGAAGAGCGGAACCGCACCGCCCAGGTATTCCACGGATCGGCCGAGCCCCTGTTGAAGGAACTCACCGACAGCACCGAGGGCGGCATTCTGGTCGAACTCTTCGGCACGCTCAAGAGCCACCTCTTCGACCCTCGCCAGGTCAACAAACGCACGCTCTTCCGGTGGGTCGAGAAGCACTACTCCCGCCTGGTGCCCGAACGGTTCCTCAAGGACCATCCCAACGACGCAAAAGCGTTTGCTCAGCAGCTTGCTCGCGAATTCGTGCGCTACGAGGAAGCCCTTCAGTCCCGCAACATCATCGACTTCGAGGACCAGAAACTCCGCACCCTTGCCTTGCTCGAAGCCAATCCGGGGGCTGCCGACCGGGTCCGCAGTCGCTACGACGAGGTCATTGTCGACGAGGTGCAGGACATCAACCCGCTGGACCAGAAGCTGATCGAGCTGGTCGCCCGCGATGCCAACCTGGTGATAACCGGCGATGACGACCAGGCGATCTACGGTTTCCGCTGGGCATCGGCTGAATATCTCATCCGGCCGGGCAAGCCTTTTGCGCGAGAGTTCGTCTCCCATGAGCTTCGCACCAATTACCGCTGCCCACGCACCATCCTGGCTCGTTCTTCCCAACTGATCCGGCACAACCGCAACCGGGTCGCCAAGCATCCGGAATCGGGTGTCGATGCCCCAGGTTCCATCATCCTGTCGCCTGCCGATGACCAGCTGGCCGGATCCCGGCTGCTGGTGGAGCAGATCCGGGACACGATCACCACCCATGCCGATCTTGGCTGGGGCGACATTGCCATCCTGGCCCGGCGCAACCAGCATCTCGACGAAATGCAGGTCCAACTCATCACAGCCGGCATCCCTCATGTCGTCAAATCTGGCCGCGACCTGGTTCGGACCTGGACCACATCGCTGAGACTGCTTGAGCTCTCAACCGCCATTCGGGAAACAGGCATCACTCACCTTGCGGATTTCACGGCGGCGATTGCCGCCTACACCTGGTTTCCTCGCCACGTGCGAGAAAGCCCGGGCCAGTTCGGCGGTCTGAAACTCGACGCCTGCCTCGCCGAACTGACCGCGCTCGGCATTTCACCTGCCGTCCAGAAGCGATTTCAGGATGCCCTGGCCCTGCTGGCGAAGCAGCGCACCGTCACCCAGGAACTGACGATCATCGAAAGCCGGTTCCTTGGCATCGATGCCAATGACCGCAAGGGACGGAAAGCCAGCGACGATGATGCAGAGCGAACCCAGGACCTGCCACTGGAACTGCTCCGCACCATTCTCAGCAAGGGTGATTCGACGCGTGACCAGGCCATCGACCGGCTGCGTGGGTTCGTGGAGCGCGCTCACGATGCCAACCAGCAACAGGGTCCGAAAGTAGAACTGGCGACGTACCACGGCGCGAAAGGTCGCCAATGGCACACAGTGGTGTTGCCCTGGGTCTCCAACGGCACGACACCGGATCCCCTCACCCGCCCGGAGTTCGGGGAACTGGAGGCCGAGCGACGTCTCTTCTACGTCGCGATGACCCGGGCGGCGGGCACGCTGATCATCGGTCACCCCGCACCGAACGCGAAGGCAACTCCGAGCCGCTTCCTGTTCGAAGCGGGGTTGCTGGAGGAAGTCCCAACGACCAAACCAGTCGCTGAGCCCGCAACCACCCCGAAAACCCGCGCACCCAAAGCCAGATCCGGCACTCAATCAGCCGCCCCGCCAACGCAATCGGCTCCCAAACCTGCCAGAAAGCGCACCCGCACTTCGACAACCGCCTACACCGACGTATCCAGCATCGAGGAGATTCTGGGACAAATACGCCGGGACGGTGGGATGGACATCTCCTATCCATCTTCGCCCGAACTGCTGTACCCACTTCAGCTTGCCCTGCTGCTGGAGGGGATTCCCTATCAGGCGTCGGCCAATCACGATCTGCTGCACTCGTGGATGCTGCGTGAACTCTACCGGCACATGACGCACAAGCGACTACGGATCATCAGGCCGGTCGAGGAACCCGAGTATCCGGGCTACAGTCGTGCCTACCCCGCGCTGGTCAGCTGGTTGCGGCACAAGGGCCTGGACATGCCCACCGCGAAGGCAGAATTCGACGCAGCGATCGAGTCGGCGTTGGTCGAGCGGCGCCAAAAGTCTGTGGCAACCGTGAGCTTCCGCCAGGCGAGCAAACACTAAACGCGAGCTAAGCCGGATGTCGCGTTCAGGAAACCCCCGCCAGTACACTGGAAATTGGCAATGCTGCCAGAACCACCGATGAAGGAACATTCCATGCAGTGTCCCATCGACCAAACCAGACTCCAGAGGACAGACCGGAATGGCGTCGAGATCGACTACTGCCCCAAGTGCCGGGGAGTCTGGCTCGACCGCGGCGAACTGGACAAGATCATCGAGCGGTCCGGTTCGGCCCACCTCTCACCAACCCGACCCGAATCGCGCCAGGCCACCATCACCGCTGACGACCGCAGTCAGGACAACGACGCCAGCGGCCGGAAACGCAAATCGTTCCTCAAGGATCTCTTCGACGTTTAGTCCCAGTCCGGAGCAGGCATGAGCACCCACGAGAATCTGATCGAACGCGAACACTTCGGCGAGTACGACGGCCAGCAGGTTGAGCGCTTCGTATTGCTCAACGGCCAGGGCGCGCGTGTTGCCATCGTCTCGTACGGGGCCACCATCCAGGAACTCTGGGTGCCTGGCCGCGATGGTGAATTGGCAAACGTGGTGCTCGGCTTCGAGGAGCTCGATGGCTACCTCGGCAAGCATCCGCACTTCGGATCGGTACTGGGCCGGCTGGCCAACCGCCTCCGCCAGGCCCGCTTCGAACTCGATGGCCACACCTACATCATCGAAACCAAACGGCCGCCGCACAGTTCCCACGGCGGACCCGTTCCGTTCGACCGGTTCGTCTGGACACCCGAACTGGTGACCGTCGACGGTGTGCCAGGGGTGAAGCTCACCCATGTTTCGCCCGATGGCGACCAGGGCTTTCCCGGCACCCTCACCGCTTCGGTGACCTACTCGTGGAACGACGAGAACCAGCTGCGGCTCGACTACGAGGCGACCACCGACAAGCCGACGGTAGTCAACCTCACGAATCACAGCTACTTCAACCTCGCCGGCGAAGGCAGTGGGACCATTGAGGACCACATCCTGCAACTGTCGTGCGACCAATTCACCGTGACTGATGAAGACCAGATCCCCACCGGCCAAATCGCGATGGTGGAAGGTACCGGTCTCGACTTCCGCACTGCCCGGCGCGTCGGGGATGCCCTGCGCGACGCGAGCGACCCGGAAATTCGCGTCGCTCGCGGTGTCGACCACAACTTCATCGTCAACCGCCCGGAACCAGACGACACTGACCTGACGCAGGCAGCCTGGGTGATGGACCCCGCCTCGGGACGAACGATGACGACCTACACCACTGAGCCTGGCGTGCAGGTTTACACGAGCAACTCGCTGGACGGCTCGATCGCCGGGTTCGGCGGCCGTCTCTACCGTCAGACTGACGCGATCTGCTTCGAAACCCAGCACTTCCCGAACTCGCCCAACGAGCCGACGTTCCCCACCGTGGTGCTGCGCCCCGGCGACACCCTGCGGTCAACCACGATTTACGCCTTCGGCACGGATTGATCACCTGCCCGCCCAGGCGAAGGCAACGGACGGACGTTAGCCGCGCCAAGCGGGCCTGTACAGATGGCATCCACGGCGTGGCAGATCCGCCCCCCAACACAGCAATCACGGGTACACTGTCATCCATCCGCCACCAGCGAATCACTCAGGAGCCAAAGCGCCACCATACGTTGGCAGGGACTCCACGCAGCCGTACCCTAGGACGCTACCCGATGGACCCTTCACCGGTTGGTACGATCCGACGTTCGCTTCGCCTTCGCCTCCTCGGTCCTGCCGAAATCACCGTCGATGGCCGCTTGCTGACTGCCCAGCACTGGTCGGGGCGCCGGGCCCGCTCGCTGCTCCTGCTCCTCGCCGGAACGCCGGGGCATCGCCTTCATCGCGAACAGATCATCGATCTGCTCTGGCCCGATGCAGACCTCGGCGGTGGGGCGAATGCACTCTACAAGGCCCTCCATGCCCTCCGTCGCACCCTCGAACCCGGTCTCCGCACCGGACGCGAATCCACCTGCGTCACCGTCTCTGGCGACACGATTGCCCTCGGGGAAGCCATTGATCTCTGGCTCGATGTCGACCAGTTCAGCAACCTCCTCAGCCACGCCAGTTCGTTACCCGCCGGTCAGCAACGCCCCATCCTGCGGAACGCGCTCGATCTCTATCGTGGTGAGTTCGTCGCCGATGAACGCTACGACGAATGGCCCGTGCCCCGCCGCGAAGCTCTCCGCGCCGACCACGAACGCACCGTGCTGGATCTCGCCGCGTTGGACCTTCAGGCGGGCGAACCGCTCGCCGCCATTCCCTGGCTCGAAGCCCTCCTTGCCCAGGAACCAACCGCCGAGACCGCCCACCGTGCCTTGATGCGGGCCTACCAGGCGGCGGGACAACGCAGCCTCGCCCTTCGGCAGTACGAACGGTGCCGCGACCTGCTCGACCGCGAGTTCGGTGACACCCCCGAGCCCGAAACCATCCACCTCGCCCAAGCCATTCGCCAGGCACCGGCGCCGGTTGAAGACGATGCCGTGATCCGGGCTGCCTCCGCCAAATATCGCTCCCTGCCAGCCGTCCCTACCCGCACGATCGGCCGCGACGATGAGATCGCCGATGTGGCCACCATGCTCCGCGACCCCGCCATCCGGCTGGTGACCATCACCGGTACCGGCGGCATCGGCAAGACCCGCCTCGCCACCGAAGTCGCAACGTCGCTCAAGGCCGACTACCCCGATGGGATTGTGTTTGTCCCGCTGGCATCACTCCGAAACGCTGATCTCCTCTTCCCTGCGATAGGGGCCGCCTTGCGCATCCCCGAAGACGCTCGCCACCCCATCCGCGAACTGGTCATCGATAGCTTGCAAGGTCGATCTGCGCTCCTCGTACTCGACAATCTGGAACACCTCCCGGAACTCGGCCGCGAAATTGCAGACCTCCTGGCAGACTGCACGACCTTGAGCATGCTCGCCACCAGTCGCGTTCCTCTCAGCATCCGTGCCGAGCACTTGTACAAACTCAATCTGCTGGAAACCCCGCTTGCAGGCACGACCAGCGAAGCGGACCTTGCTGCCATCGGTGCCAGCGCACTCTTTCTGCAATGTCTTCGCGCACTCCATCACAATCCGCGTCTCAGTCCGGCCGAGCTCAGCGCCGTTTCTGAAATCTGCATCCGCCTGGATGGCTTGCCGCTCGCCATCGAACTGGCCGCAGCCCGCTGCCTGGACTTGACCCCTCGCGCCATGCTGGAGCAGCTCAATCAGCGAGCCCGCATCATGGTGCTCAAACACGGCCCGCAGGATCTGCCCGATCGTCACCAAACCCTACCTGACCTGGTTCGGTGGAGCTACGACCTGCTTTCGACACCAGAACAAGCACTTTTCCGGCGCCTTGCCGTCTTCATCGGTGGAGGAGAGCTCGATGCGTTGGAGGCAATCGGCGGCGAGAACGCACTGGCAATCGCCAATTCACTAGAGGCAAAGAGCCTCATCAACTGGAGTCACGTTGATGGCACGCGTCGCCTCACCATGCTCGAAACAATCCGCGAGGTGGCAGCATTCCTTCTTGCCGACGCCGACGAAGAAGACGCAGTCTGGATGACGACCACCGGTTTCTATACATTGCTGTCGAAACGAGCCTACGTTGAGTTACGTGGACCACACCAACTTACGTGGTATGACCGGCTGCTACGAGACCTCAACACGATCCGGGCAACGCTCGATTGGTCACTGGCGCACGCACCAGATGACGCACTGGCAATTGCCGGACACCTGCAGATGTTCTGGTTCTACCGACATAGCACCCTGGAGGGCTTGGGCTGGATCGAGCAGGCACTTGCAGCCACTCCAGACGTCCTCACTCATAATCGAATGGTCGCAACCATCGGCGCCTCCCAGTGCCTGGAGCGAACCGGCGACTACAGCCGCGCACGACACCTGGCAGACCAGGCAGCGGAACTGGCAAAGTCACTTCAGGATCCGGAGGGTTACGCTTCGGCGTTGCGTCAACAAGCTGCCTCTGCGTTCCGAAGAGAAGATATCGCTGGTGGGATGAAGATCCTCGCAGAGGCGATTGAAATATCGCGCGATCACAGCGATCCGCATGGTATCGGTCATTGTTTGGTTGGTCAGGCATTGATCCAAAAGGCGCGAGGCGATTACTCCGGCGCTATCCTGAGCCTGGAGCAAGCGCTCGAAACGTCTCGGCAAGCCAATCATCATATGCTGCAATCCTACATACTCATGCACCTGACAAACACGCTATATCAATCAGACAACCTGACCAGGGCAGCCGAGGTGGCACAGGAATGCGAACGGGCGTCGCGGATCGCGGATAGCCGTCTCTCTCTGCCGTGGGCGTTGCTTCTGCAGACGCTCATTGCTCACGATGAATCTCGATATAGCGAAGGTTTGGCGTTGGCCCTGGAGGCATCCGCCCTGTTTGCTGAGGTTGGTGATCGCCGTGGTGCGGCGGCATCGTTGATCCAATGCGGAATGCTCGAAATCAAACTTGGCGCGCTGACGAACGCGGCACAACGCTTTCTTCTCGCTATCCCGGACGTTCGGCGGGTCGGCTACGAGAGCGACAAATATGACTTTCTGATGGAAACTGCCCTTCTCGCCCACGCGACCGGGCAGCTCCAACAGGCATACACGTTACTGGCGGCCAATGATGCGTGTCGCCTTGCGAGCGGTGTGTCGCGTTCTCCGGGCGACGCCATGCGATTCGAGGTAGAGCTCGATGCCGTTCGTTCCCAGCTCGATGACCTGACCACCGAACGCAACTGGACCATCGGGCAAACCATGGACCTCGACGATGCATTGGACCTCGCTGTTACCTGCTGCAATGCGGTGATAGCTGATCGTGAAGCCCAACCTGGCTACGAAGACTCGATTGAAGAGGTTGCCTGAGGGGCCACCATTCACACTCCTGCCCTACGGTTTCTCATGGATCCCAAGGCGCCGCCTTATCTCTCCATTCACCCAGTCCAGCCCTACCATCGTTCCCGTCGACACGACATCCGACTGCACGTGCCGTATCTCTGCCCGGCCAAACTGCGGACCATCACCTCGCGACCAGAGGCGCACCACGAACGAATCGTACCGATGTATCCCTGCTGGGCTGCCAGCCGCGTTGGAGCCTCGCAGTTGCAAATTGGGGTCATCCATGGCGAACGGTCCAATCCGGAAGTGGGGCAGGGGGCGACCACCTGCTAGCGATCGCCCCCCGCCCCACAAAAGGCTCTCTCAGGAAACCGTGAATGCCTCGATCATGCCGATCATCGCGTGCGGCGGCTGGTCCTCACCCGGATCGCTGATGAAGCACACGCCGGCGTAGTTACCCGACGCCAGATCGAATTCCAGCCAGTTGCTCTGGCCCAGCGACATCAGACCGGATTCACCCACGAACGCGACCTGCGAAAGATCGAGATCGGCGGGCGGCGTGCCCATGCCTTCCTGCGCCATCAACGCCTGGAGAACTTCATCTTCAGTAACTGTCCGCGGGAACGACAGGATCAGCAGGTGATGCAGCACGGGGTCGACGTTCACCAGGTGCCAGATCTTCGGCCCGGCGCCGACCTCTGACGGCATAACGAAGTCGTGGTGTGCCATCTCCACCTCCACATCCGCCTCGATCACCACCTCGGCAACCTCACCAGTCACCACCAGCGGGGCTAGCCCGAAGGCCTCGCCCGTGTTCAGCACCCACCACTCGCCAGGGCCGAGCACGAACGCCACCTCGCCCGCTGCACCCGGTTCGCAACTCACGCCACCCGTCATCACGCTCTCGTGGGCGAATGCCGGGATCCCGGTCTCGGGGCCCAGGCCCGCGAGGATATCTTCTTCCGTATACGCCGGATCGACTTGCAGGAACTGGATTCCCGCCCACCCCTCACTCTGGTTGGACACCTTCAGCAGGATCGTGCCGGCCGTGGTCTCCGGTTCGAAATCCAGTCCCTCGTTGGTCACCGTCACCGTGAACTCGGGCAACCCAAGCCCGGCAAGCAATGACGGAGCCGCAGCTTCGCCATCGGTGCCCGGCGTTGCTGCATCTTGCCCCAGCACCAGGTGGGGAACCGCGATCGTCGCACCGAGCGCCGCCGCCGCGCCAACTAACGTCCGTCGAGTAGTCGTAGCCATCAGAAATACTCCTGTCGTCTCCGATCGCTGACGCCAGCGATCCCGTACCACACCTTCTACGGGACAGTTCTTCCGGCAATCTTCCGGCGACCCGAACCACGATTCGCGCCGCCAGGGCCCTGGAAGGATGCGAGAGGCGATCCCAGGAGTCAGTTCCGCGCAAACAGGACTCCCGGCCCCCTAGCGAAATCCTTCATTCACAGGCACCATGGGAGTGGATAGATTCCCTCGCGGGTCCAACCTTGTTTTACGCACTCACCTTCCTGCTGGCGCGCCAGCCAAACCCAAAGGATGCCTTCGTGAAGTCCCTTGAGCAGATTGCGATCGATCGACGGAGTGCCTTTCGCCTCGGCGCGGCAGGATTCCTGGGCACGGGAGTGGCCGTGCTGGGCTACGAGGCCCTGCGCCAGCAGGAGGCCCTCTCGCAGGCGACGCCAGACGCCTCCCCGGCCGCCGACCACGGGCACATGGGCACCGACCCCGCCGCGACGCCATCGGGCCTGGCCGAGCAACCACCGCTGGTGCCAGTGGCCGGGGAACCCCTGCGCGACGTCGAGGTCCTCGCCAGCCAGGACGGCCTACTTGAACTAACCCTGACGGCGAGCATCTCGGAAACGACTGCCGCCGGGAAATCCGTCATTACGCGCAACTTCAACGGCATGTTCCCCGGCCCCACCTGGCAGGCAGCTCCCGGCGACACGATCAAGGTCACGCTGGAAAACAACCTCGACGAGTGGACCAATCTCCACACGCACGGCTTCCACGTCTCGCCCCTGAACAACGGCGACAACGTGCTGCTCACTGTCGAGCCAGGCACCACCTTCGAGTACGAGTACCAGATTCCGGACAATCATCCCTCGGGCGTCTTCTGGTATCACCCGCATCCGCACGGCATCACCGAGAGGCAGAACACTTCGGGCATGGCCGGCACCATCATCATCACCGGGGGACTCGATCACATTCCCGGCATCAGCGGTCTCACCCAACGGCACATGTTCATCCAGTTGAACCAATTCGCCGAGAGCGGCGAGCAAGTGCCGATCGCCGAGCAGACACCCGACCAGCAAATCGTCCTCATCAACGGCCAGTACCAGCCGACGATTTCGATCAAACCGGGCGAAACCCAGCGCTGGAGCTTCGCCAACGCTTCATCCAACAACTTCTTCCTGCTCTCGCTGGCCGGTCACGCATTCACGGTGATCGCCAAGGACGGCAATCCCTATGGGGCGCCGGAAAGCGAACTGCAAATCCTGCTCTCACCAGCCGAGCGCTACGAGGTGCTGGTGCAGGCCCAATCCACGCCGGGCACCTACGAACTCCGCCAGCTCCAATGGGGTGTTGCCGACCAGGCCGAACCCGACCGCCTCCTGGCCACAATGGTGATCGAAGGCGACCCGGTCACACCGGAAGCAATGCCCACTCAGCTGATTCCCTATGGCGATCTCCGCGAGATGCCGATCGACAACGAGCGGACGATCATGTTCAACCCGGCACCGGCGCCGTGGTACCAGTTGATCAACGACATCCCGTTCGATCCCGATGTGGTCAACGAAACCGTCGAGCTTGGCGCGTTGGAGAAGTGGACGATCGTCAACACGACAACCGACATCCATCCCTTCCACATCCACATCAATGACTTCCAGGTGATTGCCATCAACGGCGAGCCGGTCGATGCGCCCAGTCTGGCCGACACCGTCAGCGTACCGGCCAACGGCAGCGTCGAGATCCTGCAGCGCTTCGAGGACTTCACCGGCAAGTTCGTCTTCCACTGTCACATCCTCATGCACGAGGATGCCGGGATGATGGCCATTGTCGAGGTGGTGCCGTAAGACGAGAAAGCAGGAAATCGAAAACAGGTCACGCGTGGACGAGCAGATGGGGTGGAGCAAGCTGGCAGCTCCACCCCATCTGCTAATTGATGGATCGAGGATCGAGGGCGTCGCGCAGGCCGTCTCCGAGCAGGTTGAAGCCGAGGGCAGTAATCGCCAGGGCGATACCCGGGAAGGTCGCGATCCACCATTCGTGGCGCAGGTAGCTGCGTCCGGAAGACAGCATTGCACCCCATTCCGGCGACGGGGGTTGCGCGCCCATGCCGATGAACGAGAGTGCTGCGCCCGCCAAAATCGCCCCGGCAATGCCCAGCGAGGCCATCACGATCAGTGGCGACATGGCGTTTGGCAGGATATGCACGAAGATGATGCGGGCCGGCAGTGAGCCGCTCGCATGCGCCGACTCGACGTATTCCTTCTGCTTCAGCGAGAGCACCTGGGCCCTCACCAGCCGGGCGTACACCGGCACTGAGCCAACACCGACCGCGATCATCACGTTGACCAGACTCGGGCCGAGCACCGCCACGATCGCCAGCGCCAGCAGCAGGTCCGGGAAGGCCAACATCACATCCAGCACGCGCTGGCTGACCATGTCGAAGGCTCCACTCCAGTACCCAGCCAACAGCCCAATCGTGGTGCCCACCAGTGCACCAATGAAGACTGACACCAGGCCAACCATCAATGATTGGCGAGCACCGGACAGCAGGCGACTGAAGATGTCGCGGCCGAATTCGTCGGTGCCCATCCAGTGCTCGGGACTCGGTGGAAGAAACTGATCTGACAGCACCATCTCCAGCGGGTCGTAGGGTGCCAGCCACGGCCCGAATGCCGCGATGAACAGCAGCAGCAGGATGATCGCCAGCCCGAGGATGGCCAGAATGTTCGTCCGAAACCGGTCGATCAGAATCCGGCGTGGTGAACGGTCCTGGCGAGTGCTGGCAACAGCCAGGGTTACGGGTTCCATCGCTGCGGCGGTTGACGTTTGCGACACGACGAGGCCCTTCTCAGGAGTACTGGATGCGTGGGTCGAGGAAGCCGTAGATCAGGTCGGCCACGAGGTTCACGCAGACATAGATGGTGGCCACCAGCAGGACGATTCCCTGAATCACCGGAAAGTCACGCGTTTGCAGGGCGGTCACCGCCAACTGGCCAACGCCCGGATAGGCGAACACCGACTCGATGATGAAGGCGCCGGACAGCAGTCCGCCAACCTGCAGACCGACGATGGTGACCACCGGGATCATGGCGTTGCGCAGCGCATGCCGCACGACGACGTGGAAACTGCCGAGTCCCTTCGCCCGGGCGGTGCGCACGTAGTCCTGATTCAACGCATCGAGCATGCTCGCCCGGGTCAGCCGGGCGATGATCGCCGACGAGATCAGCCCCAGGGTGAACGCCGGCATCACGATGTGCTTCCAGGTGGTCGCGCCCGAGACCGGGAACCATTCCAGGCGGACACCGAAGAACAGCATGATCATCAGGCCCAGCCAGAAACCGGGAATGGAGATGCCGATGATGGCCACGATCATGCTGACCCGGTCGATCCAGCTGTTCCGGAAGACGGCCGAGAGCACGCCCGCCGAGATGCCGATCGTGACGGCGACCAGCAGACTGGCGGTGGTCAACCTGATGGTATTCGGCAACCGGGTGATGATCTCCTCGAAGACCGGCTGACGCGATCGGAATGACTCGCCGAAATCCCCATGCAGCACGCCCCAGACATAATCGAGGTATTGCTGCCAAACCGGCAGGTCGAGACCCATGTTGTGCCGCATCTCGGCGAGCCGCTCGGGCGACGGCAGGGCCTGGTTGGCGAACATCAACTTGACCGGGTCACCCGGTACCAGGCGCACCATGACGAAAACCGCCAGCGATACTCCGATCAGGACGGGAATGATCGCCAGCAGGCGATAGAAAACGTAACGGAGCATCATCCTCTCCCATGCATTTCCGGTTCGACCGAAAATGGGGTGGGGGCCTGGGGGACCCGATCAGGCGGGATGGGATCGCATCCCGCCTTTGGTCATAGTGTCGCGAACCTGGAGCGGATTGCCTGCAGGCTGATGTTGCCGATCACCAGGCTTCCTGATGTGAAGCCCCAGATCGAGCTTCGCTCGATGCGCTTCGCGCGGGGATTCTTCCTGCCCCACCTCTGCCCCCTCCCCTCCGGGAAGTGGATCCGTCGCTCGAAGTGACGAGCATGGCGTGAGCCTGAGGGGCGAATTCAGCCTTCCAGCAACCCGCTTTACGCTAGTCGAAGTAGGCGTCCTCGAAGATCGCCGTGCCGGTTGGGCCGGTCTTGAAGTCCTTGAGTTCACCGCGCACGCCCGTTGCGGCCAGGGTGGTCCACAGCGGAATGGCGGCCGCTTCGGCCAGCGCCACCTTGTTCGCCTCGAAGTAGAGGGCAGAACGCTCGTCCTGCTCGGTGACCCGGGCCGCCTCGTCAACCAGTTCGTGATACTCGGGGTTGCGATAGGCGCCAAGCTGAGAGGTGCCTTCGGCCATCATCTTCATCAGATGTGGTTCTGGCCAGCCCCAGCTCATCAGGTCGAAGTCGGGGACGTTCTCTTCCAGCCGGGTGAAGAGGGTGGCCGGCTCCATCGTCTCGATCTTGACGGCCATCCCGATTTCGTTGAGCTGGTTCTGGATCACCTGGGCCGAACGCTCGTTGTTGCCGGCATTCCAGGTCCACAGCAGTGGTTCGAGCTTGACGCCGTCCTTCTCACGGACACCACCGTCGCCTTCGGTCCAGCCGGCCTCATCGAGCAGGGCCTTCGCCCTGTCGACATCAAACACGTAGCCAAACTCGGCAATGTCCGGGTTGTAGGCAAAGTGACCGGTCGGCAGGAGGCCGTAGTTTCGCACCGCCAGGTCCTGGAAAACGCTGGTGATGATATCTTCGGCATTCACGGCATACGCCACGGCCTGGCGCACGCGGAGATCGTCGAAGAAGGGGCCCCGGAACGCGGGCACTTCGCCTTCGACCAGATCTTCCATGGTCCATTCCAGGAACCAGATGTTGGTGGCACGCTCGGGTGTGAAGACCTGGTACTCGTCATCCTCCTCGAAACGAGCCACTTCGCGCGGCGGCAAGGGAATGATCGTGACTTCGCCCGTTTCGAGCGCGGCCAGCTGGGTGGCGTCTTCGGAGATGTTGCGGAAGACCAGGGTGTCAGCATACGGCTGCCCCTTGTTCTCCACGTGGCTGTGGAAGTTCTGGTAGTTCTCGTTGGGGACGAGGGTAATCTGCTCGCCGGCAATCCAGTCCTGGAACTTCCAGGGACCGGTGCCGACCGGGTTGCGCCCGTAGTCCTGGTCGCCAAACTCTTCAATGGCAGCCGGGGAGGCGATGCCGAAGTAGGAGAGGCAGAGATTGCCAAGCAGCGGCGAGAACGACTCGGAGAGGATCAGCTTGACTGTGTAGGGATCGACGACCTCGGCACCGGTGAGCTGGGCGATCCAGCCGGCGGCCGGGGCGTTGGTTTCCGGTGCCATCAACCGATCGAAGTTGAACTTGACGGCCTCGGCGTTGAAGTCGGTGCCATCGTGGAACTGAATGCCTTCGCGCAGCTTGAAGGTGTACTCGGTGCCGTCTTCGGAGATCTCCCAGCTTTCGGCCAGGATGCCTTCGTAACCGAGATCCATGTCGTAGGCGATCAACGTGTCGTAGATGTTGTTGAACACCTGGAACGAGACACCGGCCGTGGTGTGGGCCGGATCGAGCGTGTCCGAGTCACCCACCCGGGCGACGACGATCGAGCCCCCACGGGGCTTCTCGTCCTGGGCGGCGGCGGCCGTGACTCCCATCACGGCGGCACTGCCGGCTACCCCGACACCGAGTGACACGGCGGATGCACTGGCGGCCAGTCGTCGCCGGCTGAGTCGATGGGACATGGCGGATGCAACGATGGGAGCGGATACAGCTGGTTTCTTGTCCACCACGAGTCTCTCCTGTTGGATAAATCGACACCCTCACCAGCCTGGCTCCAGGCTTTCACGCAT
Source organism: uncultured Sphaerobacteraceae bacterium (assembly GCA_964574825.1). Taxonomy (GTDB): domain Bacteria; phylum Chloroflexota; class Chloroflexia; order Thermomicrobiales; family UBA6265; genus JACCYX01. Next base: position 22,471 of record CAZNQC010000033.1, read on the forward strand.
CTTTTCATTGGGACCGAGGTCAGTCAAGGCCATGGCGATGTGCCTGCCGCCGAACCGATATGACCTGCACAAGTCCGCGCATTGCTATTTGGCAGACCAGGATGGAATCGGCAGGATAGCCCGGATAACAGAGCGCGGCGCTCGGGCCACCGCCGGAAACCCGACAGCCGGTGAAGTTGTTCCGCGGAAATTCCTTAATTCGGTAATTCCCAGTTTCGTTGATTCCATAGGCTTTCTCGACTCCAATTAGCGCGGAATTACCGCGATTTACTGCGGAAGGGCGAGTGAGTAACGAGAAACGAGTAAAGAGGGTGGTTGACCGGGCCGAACTGGCTTCCGTGATGAGCAGGGCCGCCGCCGCGTCCCTTCGGGCAACGTCTCTGCTGCCGGGTCACGACACCTCTGGCGGGTCC
>CAZNQC010000034.1:0-8483 GCA_964574825.1 uncultured Sphaerobacteraceae bacterium
CCGGACAACACCATCTTCGAGTACGTCTGTTACTGGATGAACATCCGGAATACCACGCAGGTTGGCTTCTCCGCAGCCGACGATATCGCTATCTCACAGGAGGATGCCAACGTCTTCCTCCTTCAAAAACTGGTTTGCCCGGCGGATGTCGCGCGTGATGAGACCCTCTCGTACTACTTCGAGACATGTACGGATTCGGCCGATGGGTTCACGTTTACGCTGACCACTGAGGACGGGAGTTCGGCCAAGCCGACCGTTGCCGGTGAAGCGACCTGGCCAGGCGTTCCGAATGGGCCATGGACGCTTGAGGAGACCTCGTCCATCCAGTTTGGCGAGCCAATCGTCTGGTGCGGCTGGACCGCGTTTCACAACGGCATTGTCTACGATGGCTTTGCCCAGCCGGTCGACGTGGTGGGCGGATCGGTTGCGGGGGAAATCACGGTTCCCAATACAACCGCCTTCTGTTTCTGGATGAACGTGCGGACGACTCCCGGCAGCGTTGTCCAGCCGCAGGACACCACGAACGACCTCGTGGCTCGTGCGTGGATGTGTCCCGCGAATGCAGAACGGATTGCCGACCAGGGCTACCTGGCCTTGGTCTGTGCGCTGGCATCCGATCCGGTGGAGTTCACGTTGTCCAATGCAGACGGCGTGTTGACACAAGCCACCGATCCAGGCTGGACCACGTGGGAGGACGTGCCGCTCGGCGAATTCGTGCTGGAGGAGACGATTCCGGATGGGTTTGCTGACCCCATCGTCTATTGCGGCTGGACCGCAACCTACGACGGCGCGATTTACGATGATTTCCCACACGTGGTGTCCGCCCCGGATGGTGTGGTGGAGGGCAACATCACCGTTCCCAACACCAGCTACGCTTGCGATGTCTATACATTCAGCACCCGGCACATCATTCGGATCAACAGTCTTGCCTGTCCTGCTGGCACCAATCCCACCGGTGGTCATTGGGATGGCTGCAGCGAGTTGCTGGCTGGTGTGCAGTACGACCTGATCACTGAAATGGGAACAACGAGCGGCACCACTAGCGGTCTGGGACATGTGATGTGGTCAGAGGTCGATCTGGGCGAAAGTGGAGAGATCCAGATTCAGGAGCACACTCCCGCTGGACTCGGAGCCCTCACTGTCTGGTGTGTCAGCACACCAGAGGTCGCTGGCGATGCCCAGGACTTCGAGTATTTCCAGCCGACGGTGAGCGAAGGACGCATCACCGCACAGCCCGAACAGCATGTGCCCTACACGTTCGGCTGCGCATTCTTCCACATTCCTGACGGCACGTCATTCGAAAGTCCCGGTGGTTTCGCCAACCCGGTCGATGGTCGCACATCTTCGTCGCTCAACCGTGACTCTGTTCGCAAGCCACGCCGGTCGACACCGATCCGCTCAATGTCTTCGAGTCTTGCCAGCAGGTTATCCAACCAGTCGAGCTCACGTTGGCTTCCGATGGCACGGTGCCCCAGGCGGTCGTGGTGACAGTTTGATGGTCGACACTGCCGAATGCTCCAGCGACGCCCCCAGGAAATCCCGGGGGCGTCGCGTCAACCATGAAGGAACGTTGAGATTGCTGGGATCAGTTGCTCGGTGCCGGTTGGACCGAAGGCGGTGTTCCGGTTGCTGATTCGAGCTCGTCGACATCGTCGAACTCGCCTTCGACTGGCTCACCTTCCACATCGAGCCGGGGCAGGATGCGATCGAGCCAGCCCGGAAGCCACCAGTTGGCGTTTCCGACAATGGTCATGAAGGCCGGAACGAACATCATTCGCACTACCAGCACGTCGATCAGGATCGCGGCGCCGAGACCGAGACCCATTTCCTTGATGATCCGCGAATCACCGAGGACGAAGGCGAGGAAGACGCTGGTCATGATCGCGCCGGCAGCCAATACCACCTTGCCGGAGGCACCGATGCCGTGACGCAGCGCCCAGTTGTTGTCGTGGCGATGGTTCCATGCCTCATGCACGCGGGAGATCAGGAAGATCTCGTAATCCATCGAAAGACCGAAGAGGATGGCGAAGAGGATGATGGGCAGGAACGACTCGATCGGACCGGTCCTGTCTACCCCCAACCAGTCATTGATGCCGAGGAAGCCCTGCTGGAAGACGAGCACGATCACGCCGTAGCCAGCGAAGAAGGAGAAGAGGTTGGCGACGGCGGCCTTGATCGGCACCAGCACCGAGCGGAACACCGCCATCAGCAGGATGATGCTCAGGCCAGCCACCAGCACGATGTAGAGCGGCAGGGCATCGGTCGTGGCCTGGGCGAGGTCGGCGAAGGTGGCAGTGGCGCCACCGACGTAGATTTCCATGCCGTTGTCGGCGGTGACGACTGGAATCACGTCGCCGCGCAGGGTATCGATCAACTCGGTAGTGGCTTCGTCCTGGGGTGCGGTAAATGGCACCAACTGGACGACAGCCGCGGTTCCGGTTTCGTTGAACATCGGTTCCGAGCCGAAGAGGACGTTGTCCGTGGTGGCCAGGGTCTGGGCAATGGCCGCCGCCTGCTCCTGGTCGAGCGGGGAGTGGTCGCCATTTTCCATCACGATCAGCAGCGGACCGTTCGCGCCCGGGCCGAAGCCTTCGGCGACGAGGTCGTAGGCCTTGCGGGAGGTGGTTTCAGCCGGATTGGTGCCGGCGTCAGCCGAGCCGAGCCGGGCATTGATCAGGGCGTTGCCACCCAGGCCGCCAAGAATGATCAGGGCAGCGATCAGCCAGGCCCAGGGAGCCTTCTGGATGCGGGCCGTGTGCTTGTAGCCGAAGGTGTCGTCGATCGGGGTCTGCTTGTTCGGCAGGAAGGACCATTTGTCCATGTGTGGCCCGACCAGCCGCAGCAAGGGTGGCATCAGGCCGATTGCGACCAGCATCGACACGACGATGGCAATCGCCCCAGCCAGACCGAGCATGCCGATGAAGGGAATGCCGGTGACGAAGAGACCGAGCAGGGCGATGACGACGACCGTGCCGGCGAAGAGGACGGAGCGGCCAGCCGTATCAACCGCGGTCACCACCGAGCGGGCCACTTCATGGCCGTGACTGCGTTCCTCCCGGAACCTGGTGATGATGAAGAGGGCGTAGTCGATACCGACGCCGAGACCCATCATCGAAATCAGGGCGGTGCTGATGGTGGAGAAGTCGAGGAAGTTGGCGAGGAGGGTTGCGACCAGGACCGAGATGCCGACACCGGCTCCGGCGGTCAGGATTGGCATTCCCATCGCGATCACCGAGCCGAACATGATCAGCAGGATGATGACGGCAGCGATAACCCCGACAATCTCCGAGGCACCGGTTTCCGGCAACTCCTGGACGACCTGGCCTCCGGCTTCAACCTGCAGCGTATCGGTTCGTGTTTCTGCCACCAGATCCAGCAGGGCGTCAACGCTGGACTCCTCCAGTTCGACCCCGGACACGCCGTACTGCACGGTGGCGTAGGCGATGGTGCCGTCCTGCGAGATGGTGGGTGTGGTCGGATCCAACGGTGAGGCGACGTAGACCACCTCGGGGAGGGTCGCCGCCTTCTCGACAAACTCCTCGATCTCAGCCTGGACTGCCGGATCGTCGGCAATGCTCGTTTCGGAATGGAACACGATCTGGGCCGAATCACCGGCTGCTTGCGGGAAGTCGGACATCAGGAGGTCGAGCGCCTGTTGCGATTCGGCCCCCGGCACGGAGAACTTGTCGGCGAACGTGCCGCCAACGGTTGTCGCGAGCACGCCGAGCAGCACGGCCACCACCAGCCAGCCGCTGATCACGGCCCAGGGTTTGCTGGTGGTGAATTGCGCCCAGCGACGCAATGGTCCCGAACGAGAGGAGGAAGCGGACATGGTGCAGGTGACCTTTCATGGTGGACCGGCGGAAGGGGAGTTCCGCATGGACAGCGCCCGGGGAGGGACGCTAGAATGGACCCATACTAACCAATCACTCAGTTTGTGACAAGTGGTACTAAGTGAGTAATCGGTTAGCAGAATACTCGACAGGGCTAGCCTCGAGGAATTGCACCTCCGCCCCATGCCTGGTGATGACACGTTTTCTTTTGGGAGATTTCGATGGTCCACGGTCGGGACATGCCTGACAATGGCCGCCATCCATCGTTTTGTGAGGAGCTGCACCATGTCCGACATCGTTGCCAGATCCGGCTCCGACCTCCTGCTGGAGGCCGCCCAGCGCCTGTTCATGACGCACGGCTATGCCAACGTCTCAATGCAGGCGATCGCTGCCGAGGCCGGCATGACCAAGGGGGCGCCGTACTACCATTTCGAGAGCAAGGAAGAGCTTTTCTATCAAGTGTCGCTGCGGATTCTGGAGCAGTTGCGCCAGATGATTGCGCAGTCGCTGGAGGGAGGTGGCTCCCTTGAAGAACGGATCGCGGACTCGCTCGTCACCCTGATCGGGATCAGTGGTGACTTCTCATCCTGGATCAATGATCTCAAGCGCTCACTCGGCGCCGATCGCAAGCGCTGCCTGATCGAAGCCGTCGGCACCGGGGGGGACCTGGCGGGGCTCGTGCTTCCCCAGTTTCAGGCCGCGGCCGAGGCCGGTGAGCTTGGACGGGTAGAACCAGAGGTGGCGGCCCGGATCTATTTCAAGCTGGCCATGGCCTGTGCCGACGAAGCCAGCTACCTTCAGATGACTGGCACGCTCAGTCCGGAGTGGATCGACCAAACTTCGATGGAGGTCGCGTCGGTTCTGGTTCACGGTATCGCCTGAAGCACCCGAGGGGTTCATCTCATGACCGACAAGGCAACCCGACGCGAGCTGAAAGCCGCCTATCGGGAAAATCCTCCGACCGCGGGCGTCTATGCCATCACCAACACCATGCGGAACCGCACACTGCTGGGCGCCAGCGCCAACTTGCCTTCGGTCGAAAACAAGCTGGCGTTCGCCCGGTCCACCGGATTGCCGGGTGCGCTCGATGTCCGCCTGCGCAAGGATCTGGCGACCGATGGTCTGGACGCGCTGACCTTTGAGGTGCTGGAAGAACTCGCGCCGGTTCCTGGCCAGACAGATGCCGAATTGAAGGCGGATCTGGACGTGCTTCTTGGGATGTGGCGGGAGAAGCTCGCCGGTAGAGATCTCTACTGACGTCAGTTGGCGAATCGCTCTCGGTCTCACCTCTCGCCAAGGTCGAGCCGCACCACCCTGATCTCACCCGGCGCCAGTTCGACCTCGATTCGTCCATCCTTGAGCGGAGTCTCGACCAGATCGGTTTCGAGGAACGTGCCGACCTGCGCACGGCTGACCGGCAGGTGATTGATTTCGAGGGTGGTGGTGACGGTCTCGCCGGCACGCGAGACGAGATGGATTGCCAGCCCCTTGCCGTGGCGACTCTGGCCAAGGTGCGAGATTTCGATCCGTGGATCGCTGCTGCGAAAGAAGCTTGACCTGTCCGGCGTAAGGCCGCCATCCGGTCCGGCCAGCGGGGCGATGATGCCCAACAGGGGTTGGGCGATGTCAGCGCCAGTCGTGAGGGCCAGGTGCCTGGCGTCGTCGTTGCCCGTGGCGATGACGTAGTCGAAGACCATTTCGCCGCCTTGTTGCGGCGGGAAGTTGGTGTCCCAGATGTTGTTCAGGGCCCAGGAGTAGATCGTGCCGTTGTGCGCGAGATGCGCAGGAATGGTGGGCACGAATGGCGCATAGGGGATGTGCATGTTGCCGATCTGGACCAACGGCGCCTGCCGGGTCGCCCAGGCGACGGACGGCTGGTCGGCAGCGGTGATGGCCGCCGCGTGGCGAATTGCCCGGAAATGCCTGGCCGAGCCGGGGACGTGCGGATCGCCGGGATCCACCCACCCACCGGTCACCTCGAAGCCGATGCTGGTCTCTTGTCCGGCGAACGGGAAGGCGACGTAGAGACTTTCCTTGGCCATGGTGGCTGGCTTGTGCAGGTGATGCCGAATGTCGAGGCGGTCGATTCCGTGTGGCAGGATGTAGGTGGTTTCCAGCCAGTCGAGTCCGGCCAGTTCCAGGCGAATCGTGACGCGCTCCCACAGCGCAGTCGATTCACGGGCGATAACCTGGCCGAAGCGGGCGGTCGACCGGCCACCGAGCAGCCAGCTCCCGGCGCCGAGTCCGATCTTGCTGGACAGATGGTTGAAGCCAGGGGCACTCGTGTAGGCGTCGAGGATCACTGCGCCGAAGCCGAACGGGGCGGCGGGGTCGGCCAGGTTGCGTCCGGATGCGCGGTTCAGAAGGCGGCTGATGGTGCCGGTGGCGGGGTCGATTTCGACCTCGAAGGCGTCGGAGCGCAGGAGTGTTGGGGCGGTGACATCCAGTAGTGGTGCCGGACCGGATCCAGCCCGCAGCCCGTAGCGTGCATAGCCAATGCCTGGCACGTCGCGGGCAAGGAACCGGAGCCAGGCGCCACGCAGGCGATAGCGGGCGTTGTCCTGTGGTTCGATGACAAACGGGACGGCGGTGCCCGAATCGAGGTCCACCAGGTCGACCTGGGTGAGGTCGAGCTCGCGCTCCGGCACGAAGACGCGGACCAGGTCGGTGCGGATGTGCGTCGACGGATTGAAGACCATCATTGACGCGATGGACTCGTTGCTGGCGGATCTGGCCAGCGGTGCGAGGCGGTGCAATCCGCCATCCAGGAGCGCCCGGGATCGCTCCTCGGCGCCGAGTGCGAAGGCGAACTTGCGGGTCCACTGGAGTTCGCCGGAGCTTTCGCCGATCAGGGTGCGGCTCCAGGGATTGGCGGCACCCCAGGTGTGTTCATCAAACAACGCCATGTCTTCGTAGGCAGCCTGGACATCCTCACCAACATCTGGTCCCGGTTGGTCGGTCAGGTGGTCGGCCAGCGCGTGCAACGTTTGGGCGGTGCGGAGGTCGGCCTGGGCCTGGCGGTTCTTCGCCAGCGGCACGGCGGCGGATCCAATCCCATCGGCCCACCAGTCAGTCCAGTCGCCGGAATAGACCGGCAACTCGGCACCGAAGCGTGCTTCCACATCGGCCATGAAGTCGCGATTGAGGGACATCCGGAGTTTTGGCCAGGCCCAGGTTTCGTTCCACTCACGCACGATTCGCGACGGCAGCAGCGAGGTGGAGGCGTTGTCGGCATAGGCGCCCTGGACGCGGAGGTGCAGGGTGTCGTGGGGATAGGTTCGGGCGGTGATGTCGAGGGTGGAGGTGCTTCCGGCAATCCAGTCGCCCCGGGCACCGTATGGATAGCGCTGTCGGGAGAGGGAGGAAAGGTACTCGGGCAGCGACCCCAGCACGTCCTCGGCGTCGGACCCGAAGCCGACGTGCATGGCTTCCATGTACGCCGAGCCGTTGAGGGTGTCGGTGTACCAGACCAGCACCTGCTCGCCATCCGGCGCCTGCCACCAGAAGGGCCGTTCCAGGTCCTGCCCGTCGAGGTGATGCGGAATCGAGCGGCCGGCGTAGTTGTGAGCGACCAGGAAGTAGCGCACCCCGGCATCGGTGAGCAGGGTCGAGAGCCCGATCGTGGCGCCTGGAACATCGGTCTGCATGGCCGAGACGACCTCAACGCCGAGCGTCTCCCGCACCTCGGCGGCAAAATCGAGTTGCCGGGCAAGCTCATCGAAGGAGAAGGCCTCGGTGTGCATCGAGAACGGCAGGGCGTGAATCTCGATCCGGCCCTCCTGCACGCGCCGGACGAGTTCGTCCCGCATCCACTTGGGGCGGTTGCGCAGCCATTGCTGAAGTGGCCAGTTGACCTCGATGTTCCAGCGGAACTTGGCCGCTTCGGGCCAGTCGTCGGTGACGGTGGCCAGTTCGAGGGCACTGTCGATGTAGGCCAGCTGGGAGGCCATCACTTCGTTTTGGGTGTCGGTATAGCCGATGTCGTAATGCGAATGGTGAGCGAGATGGATGGTCCACTTGCGCTGTGGCTGGACGGTGAACGAGGCGTGATGCACCTCGCCGGTATCGGGCTGGATCTCGATCTGGACGTCCTGCGCGATTTCGACCTCCGGCACGAAGAGATGCGCGGATTGGGCGCGTTCGTTGGCCGGAATCGTGACCTGGTCGAGCAGGGCAGATTCTTCGCGCACGGCTACGGTGAGGCTGGTGGGAGCACCGCTGGCGACTCGCACGCGGATGCACTGCTGGAGCTTCCCGTCGACCTCGCGAAAGAGCGGCAGGTTGCTGACTCGCAGGTAGTGATCGCCCACGATAAGGTCGATCCCGTCACTGGCGTCGACCAGTTGGGAGCGGTAGAAAGCGAGACTCCAGGGTTGGTCCTCATGTTCGCGGTCGATCGACATGAACGTGCCTTTCGGAGACAGGGAAGGATGTCAGGTGAGGCCAATTGTCGCCGAGCGACCACGGTGGCGGAACCGCCAGGGCGGGTCCATTCGTTCGATGCGTCTGGATCCGGTGCGAAGAGGTGCTATGATCGATACCAATATCCGGTACCGTGCGGTTGGAGGTTCCCATGGCTCGCAATACGTCGTTCACCCTTAGCGATCATTTCGTCGAGTTCATCGATGAACAGGTGGCGTCGGGCCGGTA
>CAZNQC010000034.1:8583-22433 GCA_964574825.1 uncultured Sphaerobacteraceae bacterium
CCCTTAGCGATCATTTCGTCGAGTTCATCGATGAACAGGTGGCGTCGGGCCGGTATGGCTCGGCCAGCGAGGTCGTCCGCGAGGGCCTTCGCCTGGTGGAAGCGCGCGAACGTGAACTGGACTGGCTTCGAGAGCAGATAGCGGAGGGGGAAGCGGATATCAGGGCAGGACGTGTTGTCGCGGACTCCGATGAGTTCTGGGAGTCCTTGGCGGAACGAGCACTCAAGAGGCATCGAGATGCCCAGGTAGAGGACGACGCACGTGTCGCTTCCTGATCGTGGCCTGATTTTTGCCCGGCGAGCAGAGGACGATCTGGACAACATGTTTGCATGGTCACTTGAGTTGTTTGGCGAGGAACATTTCGGCCGATTCTGGCATGCGACCATGACCGCTATCCGCCGACTAGTCGATGAACCGATGCTCGGCCGTTCCCGCGATGACGTTTCGCCAGGTCTCCGGAGCATCCCCTACCAGTCACACATGATTTTCTACCGAGTTCTGCCGGAGGAAGTTCGCATTGTGCGGGTGCTCCATCAGCGCCAGGATGCGCGTACCGTGGTGATGGATGACTTCGACGACTGATAGTTGATGCCCGAAGGGAACACAGTCGGCCCCCTATCTTCCATCTTCCGATGTGGGGCCGCTGTGTTCTGCCATGCCGATCGGTGGCGGATTCAGGACTGGTCAGATTCCCGCACGGCGCGGACGACGGTGCGCTGGTTGTACTCGGCCTCGCTGACGTCCCACTCTCCGCCGCAGGTGATCAGTGTCAGGGCCTCGTCGTCGGTGGGGCCGAGCGCCTCATCGGGTGGAGGGTCGGCGGCCGGGAACGGTTCGAGCCACTCCACGATGTAGCGATAGACCATCTCGTCGTTGCCCGTGACCTCGATCGCATCACCAGGCTGCAACGTGGCGAGGTGGAAGAAGACGGCTTCCGGCACGCCCCACCAATTGAGATGTCCCGCGAGCAGCATGTTTCCCACTTCTCCGAGGCGGGCAGTTGGTTTGTACCAGGCGACATTGGTTTCGCCGGTTGGTTGCTCCATTTCTCCTTCGATCAGGTCGAGATACTCGATTGGGGCATCGACCTCGATGATGGGAATGACGATCCGGGTTGGCACGGATCCCCGGGCGCAGGTCACCCCCTGATCGACTCCAACCTCCGGTGTGGCCGGGAACAGGCAGGACGGATCGACCTGCGGCGTCGCCCCGGGAGTGGCCGGAACGTCGAGCGGCACGATGTCCTGCGCGCCGCCCGGCTGCTGACGCGTCAACACCACCCCGGCAGCCAATACTCCACCGGTGAGTGACCCGGCCAGGAGCCGTCGCCGGGAGATGGCTGCGACGGGGAGAAAGGCTGTGGCTGGCAGCAACGGCGATGGGTCGGTGGTGGGCGGGAGGGCTCCGTTCGGATCGACCCCCGTGTTCGGGAACTTGGTTGGGGTCTTCGCGGCCGGAGCCGGTTTGCCGCAGTTGAACACCTTCACGGTGGTGCCAGATCCGGCCTGCACGCCCAGATAACCCTCCGTGGTAATGGTGCTGGACTTGATCAGGCAGGGCGTTCCGGTTCGTTCCACCAGGCGGTAGGTGCCGGGCGGGAGAGTGGCGAAGGTGACCTGCCCGGCTGCGTTGGTGGTGCCGGTGGCAACCGTCGACCAGGTTTGACCCTGGGCCACCTGCAGGTCGAAGGTGTGCCCGGCACCGCCGTAGTAGCAGTCGATTTCCGACTGATAGGCAGATGTGGTGCAGGTGTATTTGGTCAGGCTCAGCCAACCAGTGTCGGGTGGGGCCGATGGCACATTCATCCAGTTGCAGGTGATGGTGTCGCCCGCGCCAATCGTCACGGAGAGGGTGGTGCCGGTTGCCAGCGGGGCGGGATGCACCGAGCTGGTGCTGAGGCCCAGGCAGTTCCAGACGAATGAACTGGCGATGCCAACTGGGAGCGACTCGGTGAGCGTATAGGAACCAGGCTGGAGATTGCCGAACGTCAGGTACCCGTTCTGGTCGGTGGAGCCCTCGTATGTGCCGGTGGGTCCTGCCAGCGTGTACCGTACATCCCGCCCCGGTGAGGCGCAGTCAATCAGCGGCGACGCGTTCCACCACGTGTAGTCGTATCCCTGAGGGCAGACCCACTTGGCGATCGAGATCTGGCCCGCTCCCAGGTACTGGTTGTAGACGTCACAGCGCACGTCCTGGCCGGGTGTGTCGAGCGAGAGTGTGATGGTGGCATTGATGACCGAGTAGGTGAGCGGCGCGTCACTGTTGGTTGTCTGGCAGGTGATATATGGCTGCGCCGAGTACCCGAGCGGAATGTCTTCCATGATTGTTGCGATGCCGAGCGGGACATCGGACCAGGCCGCGATACCGCCACTGGTGACCAGCGATCGTGACTCGCCGCCATCGATGAGCGTGAATGTCACGCCATCCAGTGGTGTCTCGCAGTACTGGCGATGGGCTGCCTGGGTCCGTTCGATGGCGACGCCTTCCGCGCAGTCCCACTTGTAGAGGGTTACCGAGGCGGGTGATTCGGGGATGTTGAGCCACGAGCAGTCGATGGTCCAATCATCGCCAGATGGGACATCGAGCGAGGTGCTGCCATCGCGCGAGATCGATACCGGCGCGAGCGGGCCCTCATTGGGCGCGCAGAACGCAACCGGGGTTCCGTACCCGGCCGGAATCGTTTCGCGGAGTGACACGGTTCCGAGCGCACCGACCACGACGCCGTCCCAGCGGACCATGCCGGAAATCGTCTCGCCGACGCGCGGGCCGCTGGCGTCGTTCATCGTGAACGTCACATCGTTGCCGGGCGAAGTGCACTGTTGGGCGTAGGCATCGGGCGCGAGGTCGTGGCTGGTGCCTGCCGGGCAGGTCCACTTGGTGACGGTAATGGTTCCGTAGTTGTCTTCGACCGGTGGATCAATGGCCTCCACGTAATTGAAGTAGTGGCAGGCCAGACGATCGTCATCGCGCAGCTCGAACGAGATTGCGGCGTCGACCGGTGTGACCTGGCGGTAGTCGTCACCGGTGCTGCAATGGACCGTGCCGAAGCTGGTTGGCGGCTGGATGTATTGGGTGATGGCGATTGGTCCCTGATCGACCGGCACGTCCATGAAGCGGGCCTGACCTTGACCGTCGACTGCTTCCTGGTCGTGGAAATCACCGACGATGACCGTGTAGACAACCTCACCCGCAGGCGCGGTGCAGGCGGCACGCAGGTCGCTGTGACTGGTGTTCGCCCAGTCCATCACGCTCGGACAGCCGTAGGCCGTAATCGTGATCTGGGCGGCCGGATAGCCGCGGTCGTCCTCGACGGCTTCATTGAAGAACTCGCAGCGAACCCGATCGCGATATTCCGTGGTGAGGGAGACCGTATCGCGCTCGCCGATGGCGGAGGGTTTCCAGTCCGGCATGTAGGCGGGGTTGTCGCGGTCCTTTTCGGGCACGATGGCGCAATGGACGGCCTCCAGGGTCGTATCCTTTGGCACGATCTCGTGAATCTTCAAGTCGCCGGGCGGAATGTTCGTCAGGGTGGCGGTGCTTCCAGTCCGAGGATCGGTGGCGATCGTCTCGCTCTGGCCCACCGCATCGATTGCGAACTCGACTGACTCCATCGCAGGCTGGCAGGATTCGAGCAGATCCTCGCGGCTGAGGCTGGCTGCCTGCGCGCCGTATGCGCAGTCGTATTTGGTGATCTCAAGGTCGATTCCGACCACCGGCTCGATGAAGAGGTGGCACTCGGTGCGTGCATCATCCTCGACCGCGTAGGTGAACCGGTAGCCTTCGTAGGCATCGATGGCGACGGATTGATACCGTGGTTCCGACCCATCGGGTGACAGCGGGGCGATCAGGCAGTAGACGCTGCCAAGCTGGTCGACCCCGGCGGCCAGATACGGTTCGATGTCGTAGATGCCAGCCGGAACTTCCCGCATCAGATGCCCATTGGGCCAGGATGGATCCGTGGCCGGATTGGTCGTGAAGGATTCTCGAGCGGTGGTGTTCAGGTTGACGACATCGACAGTGACCGGATCAAACGGTTCGGTGCACAGCGTGCGCAGCTGGGCAAGGTCGTAGCGAATGGTCTCCAGCCCCACTTCACACTTCGCGACGGTGATCGCCAATTCGCCCAGTTGCTGTGGATTCTGGGCGAACCACCGGCAGCTGAGGATTTCGCCGTCCTGAACCTCGATGGCCAGGGTGGCATCGACCAGCTTGCGGGAGGTGTAAGGGCGGGTGTTGCCTCTGTCTTCGGAGACCAGCACGTCGCACCAGGCGGCCATCTCCCAGCCGGGTTTGCCTGGCAGGGTGAGGTGATAGGCACCAGGATCGACCGATGGGAAGTTGGCCAGCCCGTTCATGGTGGGAGCCTGGTAACGAGCGCCACTCGTGGGGTCGGTGCTGACCAGATCGAACGTGACGCTGCCGGTGCCAGTGCATTCGGTTTCCAGCGTTCCGGTTTCGAGATCGGTGCTCGGTGGGCACTCGAAGTAGTGAACGTCGATGGCGCCAGGCGAGACCATGGCCTGCCTCATCGCCGGGGCATCCGCTGGTTCCGTGGGCTGCACCTGCTCCGGTTCGGGCGGCATCGTCGGCTCCGGCGGGGTTGTCGGGAGTTCTTCCTGAACCGGTGACTCGTCGTCGGGCCCGGGGTCCGCCGGCTCGTCTGCTGGTGGGGGCTCCTGCTGGATTTGCTCGGGTTGCGCGGGGGCTTCATCGCCGGTGTCCTGCGCCACGGCCAGATTCGTCGCCGGGACCACCAGGCTCGTCAGCATGAACGCCAGGATCAACAGGTTCAGCATTCTCGAACGAGATTTCGCGCGGGATCGGTGCGTCATGGGGTACTCCCTGAGGTTGTGTCAGGTCTGGCTGGCCGGTCGAGCGGAAATCCATGCCGGGCCCAGGCGTGCAGCCCACCTTCGAGATAGGTGATGTGGGGGAAGCCGAGCTGCTGGAGCGTGGCCGCAGCCAGGGCCGACCGGGCGCCATTGGAGCAGACCACGATCATCCCTGCGGCAGGGTCGAACACCGCGAGATGCTCGGGGCTGCTGGGATCGGCCAGGAGTTCCAGCACTCCACGTGGCACGTGCTGCGAGGGGACGATGCGGCCATCGAGCTGCAGCTCCTCGGCTTCCCGGACATCGATCACGGTGGCCGTGTTGTGGACGATGGCCAGGGCAACTTCGTCGGCCGACAGCCCCCTCACTGCCGCCCGGGCCCTCGCAATCATGTGCGAAGCCGACTCTTGCACGGGCACTCCTTTCCCACGCTGCGTGAACGGCCGATTGCCGCTGATCCCATCCTGCCGTGCGCAAACACCACCGGCATCGGCAGAAATTGCCCATTTCCGGCTCGCTGCCGATCGCATCCTGCGCACGAACTACCCATGCTCCGGACATTCAGGTGACCTTACTGATGCTCGGAGGCTTCGAGCAGGATGGCGGCATCGCGCCGGGTGGGAACGTCGAGCTTGCCCAGGATGTTGCCGACATGGCGGGCAGCGGTGCGGGGACTGATGCTCAGGGTCTGGGCAATCTCCTTGTCGGCGTAGCGACGACCAAGGAGAGCGAGCACCTCGGCTTCGCGGGCCGTTAGTTCGAAACGGCTCGTCAACTCGGCGATGGCCTGGGTCTTGCTGGACACGATCGGTCTCTCGTGCTGCACCAGTGGCGCTTCGGACCGGAGGGCGGCCAGCATGGTGTCCATCGATATCCAGCGCCCACGGGCCAGGTGACGTTCGAAGGCCTCGTCGCCGAGGGCGGCTCGCGCGCGGGCCACGGTTTCGGAGTGATCGCCTTCCTCGTGAACCTGCAGTGGCGTGTCGGTGGCAGTTCGCGTCACATCCGCCACACCGAGGGCCTGGGCTGCCAGTTCTGCCCGGCCGGCATCCACCATCCAGAACGCCATTGCTTCCAGCCAGACGAGCAGACCGGCCGGATCGCCGATGTCGCGGCGGTAATCCAGCGATTCGGCATGGAAGACCCAGGCACCCGGCAGGTCACCGAGAGCCCGGGCGCACTTGCCAGCGTGGTCGAGGGTGACCGCGAGCCCGCGCACGTCGGCATGGGTGCGGTCGATTGCCAGGCCTTCTTCACAGCAGGCCATCGCCTCGTCGAAGCGGCCCAGGCAATAGAGGGCGATGCCCATCGTGTCAATCGAGTGGGATGCGCCATAGAGATTATCGAGTTCCAGGAAGCGACTGCGGGATTCCTGGCAGAACTCGATCACCTGATCGTAGTTCCCGGCATCGAGCGCCAGGATGGCGAGGTTGGTGAGCGCTCCGGCCACATTGTCGGCGTCGTCGATCAGCCGGAAGTGCTCCAGTGAGGCCTCCATCCTCGTTTTGGCGCTGTCGATGTGGTTGTGGCGAATATCGACGATCGAGAGCAGGCGCTGGGCAAACCCGGCATTGGCATCGTCCGCGATCGAGTTGGCGAGCGCCAGGGCCGAGGTGCCGAGCGTGGTCGCCGTGTCGAGGTCGCCCTGTTCCAGCGCGAGCCACCCGGCCATGAATCGCGACTGGGCCTGGAGGGAGACCGGGAGATGGGTCTGCACCTCGGGCTGCACGAGCGGCGCGAACGCCGCCCGGCCTTCTGCGAGGAGCCCGCGCAAGCGCCAGTAGCGCCAGAGCCCACAGGCCAGCCGGACCTGCTGCTCGGTGTCGCCCGCGTCGGCCAGGGTTTGCATGGCAGTCCGCAGGTTGGCCGCTTCCGTGTCCAGCATCGTCATCATGCGGGTTTGTTCGGGGCCAACCAGCCGGGGAGCGGCCTGTTCGGCCAGATTCAGATAGAAGCTGGCGTGGCGATCGGCGGTTTTTGCCTGCTCGTTGCTGGCCTGCAGCCGGTCCAGCGCGTAGTGCCGCACGGATTCGATCAGGTGGAAACGCGGCACATCCAGATTGGCATGGGCGCGCTGGACGAGACTCTTGTCCACCAGCGACGTCAGCACATCCAGCGCCTCGATTCTGGTCAGTGGGTCATCGGATGTTCCCAGGCCGACGGTGGCCATCGCCTCCAGCGTGAAGCCGCCGGCAAACACGCCCAGGCGGCGAAAGACCTCCTGTTCCCGGTGGGACAGCAGATCGTAGCTCCAGGCAATGGTGTCGCGAATGGTGCGCTGGTGTTCGGGTTGGTCGGTGGGGCCACCGGTCAGGATCGAGAGCCGGTGTTGCAGGTGGGCCAGCAGGTCGGCCGGCGAAAGCAGCTTGAGCCGGGCGGCCGCCAGTTCGATGGCCAGAGGCAGGCCGTCCAATTGCATGCAGATGTCGATCAGTTCCGTCACGTTGCCGGCGGTGACGGCAAAAGCGGGATTCCCCTGGCGTGCCCGCTCAACCAGCAGGGCCAGGCTCTCGGTTTGGGCAAGCACGCCGGGCGTGGCGAGCGGGTCGAGGGCCGGGATGTCCATCGGCGGCACGACATATTCGAACTCGCCGGAAAAGCGGAGCTTCTCGCGGCTCGTTGCGAGCACGGTCAGGTCGGGAGAGGCACTCAGCAGGCGCGCCAGAAAGGGGAGCGGCAGCAGGTGCTCCAGGTTGTCCAGCACCAGCAGGCATCGCCGGTGGTGGAGGGCATCGAGCAGACGCGTTTCCACCGGTTCCGTGCCGTGAGACTGGATGCGCAAGGCCTCCGCCAGCATGAGCGGGACGGCAGCGCGGTCACGAATGGCCGCAAACGAAATCATCGTCACGTCGCCGTCGAAGTCGTCGGCGAGCCGGTCCGCCGAGCGCTCGGCCAGGCGCGTTTTGCCCACCCCGCCTGGTCCGGTCAGGGTCAGCAACCGCACGCCGGGATCGCGCAGCAGCGCGGCGATGCCGGCCAGCTGCGTCGACCGGCCAATGAACGATGTCAGGCGGCTGTTCGAGGGGAAATCGAACTGGTGTAGCTGGGTCGATTGATCGGTGGCGTCGTGGCCGACGTCGCTGGTCATCTCCAGGTAGCTCTCGTTCTGCGGAACAGGCTCGATTGGCCGGATGGTGCGAATTGGTCCCGGGATTTCGTGAAGTGTACCAGCCGCCGGGTTCCTTGCTGCCGGGTCGTCTTCACGTGCTTGCGAAGGCTAGCGATCGCTGCAGTGGCGAGCGGATGAGGAGGAGGGACGAGAAAAAAGAACGTAGAAGATGGGAAATAGGACGGTGAATGGGTGCTGACGCGGTGGGTTGGTGGCAGAGAAACAAGAAAAACAGGCCGGACAATCGGGGTAAGTCCGGTTCCGTTGATTCCATGGGCTTTCTGGACCGGATTACCCCGGAATTATCCCGATTGTCCCGGCGGAGTATTGCTGGGAGGGCGCCGCAGGACGGGCGTGTGAACGGGCAGCAAGGGCTGACCGGGGCGGATGCGGACGTGGCTGGCATGGCGAGACTCCTGGTGAATGGGTGGGAGGTGGACTTCGTCATACCTATCGAACGCATCGAGGAAGCGGAATCTCGCCACCAACCGCGAAATTTCTCGTTCGTACACCCTGGGAAGGGAGAAGGCGGGCGACTGAGGACACGCGGTGATGGCTGCTGCCAGTTGAGGGGATGCCCAGGGACGGATCGCGCTGCGGGCTGGTTGGTCAGGCGGCATGGTGTACCGACCAAAATGCACAACCATGGGTGGCACTCGCCGCCTGCTGGCCAGTTGACACCCCGTCGCCAAAAGCTAGGATGGAAGGACAGAGCTTGGTTCGCCAGTATCCAGCGGCGGGGAGCAGGCATGGAGAGCGAATCTTCCGCCGGGCACCCCGCTCCAACGGTGTTCCCGGGTAGCACGCCGCCCGGGTTGCGCTCCGTTTCGCGGGCACCGCTTCCTCATTGGCGAACACCCCTCATTGGCCGCGAGCGGCTTGTGGCCGATCTCGTCTCCCTGGTGCGGCAACAGGACGTGGCCCTGGTCAACCTGACCGGTCCCGGTGGCGTCGGGAAGACGCGGCTCGCCGTGGCGGTCGCAAGCGAACTGGCGAATGACTTTCCAGACGGCATCGTGTTCGTGCCGTTGGATCCGCTCCAGGACTTCCATCTCGTCCTGCCGACCATCGCCACCGCCTTTGGGTTGAGCGACACCGGCATTCAACGCCTGGAAGACCGGCTCATCGAGCGGCTTCAACCTCTGCAGCTCTTGCTCGTGCTCGACAACATGGAGCATGTGATCGACGCGGCACCCATCATCTCGCACGTGCTCGCGAAGTGTCCGAATTTGACCATTCTGGCGACGAGCCGCGTTGTGCTGCATCTGACCGACGAACATGATGTTCGGGTGGAGCCATTGGCCTTGCCGTCAGCGGTCGAACTCTTCGTGGCACGAGCGCGCGCGGCAAGTTCCACATTCGCACTCACTGCGGACTCGGCAGCGGCAGTCGCCCGGATCTGTGCGCGGCTGGATGGTGTCCCGCTGGCGCTGGAACTGGCGGCGGCCCGAACGCAGACGCTGCCGCCAATTGCCCTCATGTCCCGATTGGACCAGTCGCTGCCGCTGCTGACATCCGGCGCGCGCGATCAGCCCGACCGTCTCCGTACCATGCGGAATGCCATTGCCTGGAGCCACGACTTGCTCGCACCTGACGAGCAACGGCTGTTCCGCCAGCTTGCCGTGTTCGTCAGCGGCTTTTCGCTCGATGCGGCCCTCTCCCTGGCGGCGGACGAGCAGGAGGCGATCGACACGATCGGTTCGCTGGTCGACCAGAGTATCCTGCAACCGATCGGCCACAGTGACGACCTGATTCCACGCTATCGCATGCTGGAAACCGTACGGGAGTTTGGACTTGAGCAACTCAGGGTGCGGGGTGAGGAACTGGCAACCCGCCGTTGCCACGCGCAGTGGTTCGCGGACCTGGCGGTGGCCGCACAGCCGCACCTCGACGGTGGCGAGCAGGTCAGCTGGCAGGCTCGACTCGAAACCGAGTTGCCGAATATCCGCACGGCGCTCGCCTGGGCAACGCAACACGATATCGAGCTGGCGATGCAGCTTGGCGCGTCGCTTCAACAATTCTGGATCGTTCGCGGCAACCTGATGGAAGCCCAGCGAGCGTTGGGGAATGTGCTGCAGAAAACGGGTGGCGCTCCATCGTTGCGCGGGAAGACGCTGCTCGCGGCCGGATGGATCAGCGTTGCGCAATCCGAGGCGCCGGTGGGGCTGGAACTCGCGCGGACTGCCCTCGATCTGTTCCGTGCCATTGGGGATCGCGCGGGTGTGGCCGACGCACTGACAGTCATCGGCTTCTCGATTGACGCCTCGGGGCATCAATCGTATGACGAATCGATGTTCGCCAGCGCCACCGAAGGACTTGAGGAGGCGTTGATGCTTGGACAGGAGTTGGGGAATCGGCGGACCGTCGCGATGGCTAACTACGGACTGGGATCCATGGCTCAGCGGCGGGGAGATGTCCCCGGAGCATTCGACTTCTTCACCATGGCGCTCAGCGACTTCGGGGCAAGCGACGATCATCGAAGCATCGCCTGGGTTTCCAGTCGCATCGGAGATCTGGCTGTCAGTGGGGGAGATGTCCAACGGGCTGCGGCAGCCTTCGAGGTTGCTCTCCCCATTTTCCTGCGCTTGCGAGACTGGTGGTCGGCTGCGCAGGCAGTGTTTGGGGTGGCCAGGCTGGCCGTGGCCATGGGTCAGCCTGGGGAGGCGGTGCAGCTCGTGGCCTCCATCGATACATTCCGGGCAATGGACGGATTGCTGCCGTATCTCGATCGCGATGCCGGACGGGCCGCATTGTTGAAGCAGGCTCGCGCACGTTTGAGCGATGACGAATTCCTGCTGGCAGAAGGTGTTGGCCGGCATCTCAACATCGAGGACGCCATCACCCAGGCTCAGACCTTCGCTCACCAGGTGGCCACGAAGACATTCCCAGAGCCCTCCGCCGCGGCGTTGGAAGCAGCCGGTCTCACCCAACGTGAACGGGATGTTCTGCGCATGCTGGCGAATGGTCTCTCCGACCGGGAAATCGCGGACCGGCTCTCCCTGAGTCCGCGAACGGTTGGTGGTCATGTCACCCATCTGCTGGCCAAGCTGGGTGTTGAGTCTCGCACTGCTGCCGCCATCCATGCGATCCGGTACGGGCTGGATTGATCCGTTTCCCCCACCTTATCGCGTAGAACTGCCTGCCTCGCGAGAAGGGAACCGTGCAGAGTCAGGCAGTCTTCACGGCGCGCACCAGATTGTCTGTCACTAGGGTGGGATCAAGCCGCCGATCCCGCCGGTGTTGTCCCGACTGAGATGCTCAAAGTCAGCGGTTCGCGTCTCCGGTGAGCAGGTCGTTGTGGTGTCGTTCTCATCAGGAGCAGTTCGCCATGAGACCGCGTCGCGTTGAGTCCTTCGTCTCCGGTTTTCGTGTCTCGTTGTCCCGTCGAGCCGTCCTTGGCTGGGCGGCTGGTGCCGGAGCCGCCCTGAGTGCAGTTCCGGCCGTTTCCCGCGCATCGACCACGCATCAGCAAGGAGTTCTCATGAGCCAGGCAACACCAGTTTCCAGTCCGATTGCAGAAGGTTCACCCACCGTCGTTTTCATCCATGGAGCGTTCGCCGACGCATCTGGTTGGGCTGGTGTCATCTCCCTCCTGCAGGCAGAAGGCGTTTCGACCCTTGCCCCACCCAATCCCCTGCGCGGGGTTTCGAGCGACGCGGCCTATATCGCCAGCGTCGTCCGCCAGGTGCCTGGTCCCGTGCTGCTGGTCGGTCACTCGTATGGCGGGGTTGTGATCACCAACGCCTCGACGCAGGTCGACAACGTGGTGGGCCTGGTCTATGTGGCCGCGTTCCTGCCGGACGAAGGCGAGTCGGTGCAGGCCCTGGCCGAGCAGGCGACAGACAGTCTGCTTGGGCCAAGCCTGCGTCCGCGCGAGTATCCGCTGCCGGATGGCAGTGTCGGCCACGAGCTCTACATTGATGAAGGAGCCTTCCACGAGGTCTTCTGTGCCGATCTCCCGGCGGAGCAGGCGGCCATCATGGCGGTATCCCAGCGCCCGGCGGCCGACATCGGGTTTGGCGAACCCTCCGGTCCGGCTGGATGGAAGACGCTGCCGTCCTGGGCGGTGGTGGCCACGGCTGACCTGGCGATTGGTGTCACTGGTGAGCGGCTGATGGCCGAACGGGCCGGTGCGATCACCGTTGAAGTGGATGCCTCGCACGTCGTGATGATCTCGCAGCCAGAAGTCGTCGCTGACACGATCCGGAGCGCCCTGGGCACGATTGGCGCGGCGTAGATAGCCGATCCATACAGGCAGGCCGAACCGGCGACGTCATTCCCGACGTCGCCGGTTCGGCTGTGCTTGCCGGAGTTGCGCTGGTTTGCGAGGTTGGTGAAGATGACATCACCATCGCCGCCATCAGTCCGGGTGCCATTCCGCCCACAGGTGTTCTTTCAGTCGGCGGCACACGACGGAGAACCACACGCATGTCCAGCCAGCTTCCCCACATCATCCTCTTCAACCCCGATCAGTGGAGGGCTGATGCCATCGGGCACCTCGGTAACCCTGCCGCTCACACCCCGGTGCTCGATGCGTGGGTCGAATCAGATGCCGTGTCGTTTGCGAACGCTTTCTGCCAGAACCCGGTCTGCACACCCAGTCGGTGCTCGTTCATGACCGGATGGTATCCCCATGTCCGTGGTCATCGCACCATGTTTCACATGCTCCGTCCGGACGAGCCCTGTTTGCTCAAGACGCTGAAGGATGCCGGGTACTTCGTCTGGTGGGGTGGGAAGAACGATGTCCTCCCGGCGCAGAACAGCCTCGATGCCTACTGCGATGTTCGTTTCCAGCCTGACGCATCGACCCGGCCAATGCATGCCATGGACAAGGCTGCAGACTGGCGGGGTGCGCCGGGCAGCGACACCTTCCACTCGTTCCTGGCGGGCAGGCTCGATGCAGGTGACGACGCGATCTACCGCGATAGCGACTGGGCCAATGTGCTTGGGGCCATCGAGTTCATTCGCGCCTATGAGGGCAGCCAACCACTCTGCATCTACCTGCCGTTGACCTATCCGCATCCGCCCTATGGCGTGGAAGAACCGTGGTATTCGGTCGTCGATCGAGCGGCGTTGCCACCCCGGATTCCTGCACCAGGGGACTGGACGGGCAAACCATCGATTCTGCCGCACATTCAGGACGGGCAGGGACTGGCGGGCTGGACGGAAGCGCGCTGGGATGAACTCCGGGCAACCTATCTGGGGATGGGGAGCCGAGTCGATCACCAGTTCGGCCTGCTACTGAACGCATTGCGCGAGACGGGACTCTACGACGATGCGGCCATCTTCCTCTTCTCCGACCATGGCGACTTCACCGGCGACTACGGTCTGGTCGAGAAAACCCAGAATACGTTCGAGGATTGCCTGACGAACGTGCCGCTGATGGTTAAGCCGCCAGCGACCCGCCAGGTGGTTCCCCGGATTTCCGAGGCGCTGGTCGAACTGATCGACATTCCGGCGACGGTGGAAGATGTTTGCGGTTTGGCGCCCGGTCACACGCATTTCGGACGATCGCTCCTGCCGGTCGTGGCCGGTGAAACCGACGTGCTCCGCGACGCCGTGTTCTGTGAGGGCGGTCGCCGGGAAGGTGAAGTACAGGCATCGGAAGCTGCGTCGCCCGGGGCAAGTGATCCGGAGAATCTTTACGCCCCTCGGATCAGTGCGCAGGTCAGCAGTCACGTCAAGCACAGCCTGGCGGTGATGTGCAGGACGGAGACCCACAAGTACGTGCGGCGCCTTTACGAGCCGGACGAACTGTACGATCTCCGGACTGATCCCGCTGAACTGCACAACCGCATTGACGATCCCGATCAGGCCGCGCTTGCTTCGGCCATGCGGGACCGCCTGCTCACCTTCTTCCTCGAAACCGCCGACGCCGTGCCCCTCGACCTCGATCGGCGCCGGTAGTC
>CAZNQC010000035.1:0-22375 GCA_964574825.1 uncultured Sphaerobacteraceae bacterium
CCGTCGGGAGCCAGCAGATATTCGATCGTTCCGGCGCCGACATAGTCCACCGCCCTGGCCAGGGCGACGCTCGCCTCGTTCAATCGCCCTCGGAGGGCAGGATCGACGGCAACTGACGGCGATTCCTCGATCAGCTTCTGGTGACGGCGCTGAACCGAGCAGTCGCGCTCGCCCAGGGCAACGATCTGACCGCAGGTGTCGCCAAAGACCTGCACTTCGATGTGGCGCGGATGGTCCAGATACCGTTCCAGGTAAACGGCCGGATTGGCGAAATACCGCGAGGCCTCCCCGCTGCTGCCGGTGAAGGCGTCCGGAAGATCGCTGGCGGTGCGGGCGACGCGAAAACCACGTCCTCCTCCACCACCAACCGCTTTCACGGCGATCGGATAGCCAATTTCTGCCGCCGCCACCTGGGCAGCCTCGAGAGTTGCAACAGGATCGGCGGTGCCAGGAACCGGCCCAACACCGGCGGCGACGGCTACCCGGCGGGCTTCGACCTTGTCTCCCATGGCGGCGATGGCATCCGGCGAAGGTCCAACGAAGATAACGCCGGCATCCTGGACGGCGCGCGCGAACCCGGCGTTCTCGGCCAGGAATCCGTATCCAGGGTGCACGGCATCGGCCGCGGACTGATTGACAGCGGCCATCACGGCGTCCACATCCAGGTATGGCAACGGATTTGTGGATTCCAGGCGCCAGGCTTCGGCTGCTTCGCGAACATGCGGCGCATGCTCCTCACCAGGACCATAGACGGCGATGGTGGTGATGCCCATTTCACGGCAGGTGCGCATGATTCGGAGGGCGATTTCGCCCCGGTTGGCGATCAGCAATCGCTTGATGGCTCGCGTGCCGCCAGCGGCCTCATTCACGGTTCATCCCTTCAGGTCCACGTCCCAACCAACTGACGGGAAAGCTTAGCCCGAATCGGTTCGAGCCGGAATCCATTCGCTTTTGTATCAAGCCTGGCGGTTCTGTTTGGTATACATGGTGCTGCACATGGCCACCGGGATGCGGTGACCCGCCGCCCTCTCCAGGGGCATGATCCCCGGACGAACGATGCCAACCCTATCGGTTCCCACGCTCGCCACCCGATTGCCCGGTGCCCGGTGGATCCTCTTGGTGATCCCCCTGGCCCTGCTCCTGATCATCCCGAGCGCACAGAGAGTTGGAGCGCAGGACAACAAGACTGATTTCCAGCCAACCTGGTACATGGTGGTGGATTGGGCAAACCTGCTCGACGAAGGCCAGGAACAATCGGCGATCAACGACGCCTGGCGTCTCAACATGCTTGGTGTTCCGACCCAGGTCGTGACCGAGTTCGCCCAGTCCACGCCGGAATTGGCAAAGCAACGCGCCGATCAACTCCGCACGGACCATGGCATCGAATCACAACCGGGCGCGGACGACGGAATCGTCATCTATGCGGCGGTCACTCCCAACAATCGAACGCAGGTGACGGTTGCCATCTCGGCAGGCCCCAATGCCTTGCCACATGGTGGTTTCACGAATGCAGACCTCGAGCAGATTGCCAGTGAGATCGTGCTGCCGCAGCTTGCCGCCGGGCATCCGCCACGCGCGATCGTCTACTCCCTGCGAGAAATGATCTACCGCGACATCTTCACGGCTCCGCCGTCGGCGCCGCTTGCTGGTGGCCGGGAGACGCTCAACTCCGTGTTGCCGTGGGCCGCACCGATCGTCGCCATCGCAACCACTGTCGTGGCGGTGCGTGGAGTCGGTCAGGTCAAGTCGTTCACGCAGGCAGCGCTGCGGGTCGCTGCGCCACTGGGAATGGCCTTGATCCTTGGTGTGCTGGCGGTCGCGGGCGAAAGTGGAGTCGCGGCCTTCGTGGCAATTGGACTGGTGGTCTTTGCGGTGGTGGTGGCAATGCTGGCCGATCGGGCTTTACGTGGGCAGGACACGCGCACGCTTCAGGCGGACCTGTCCTCACCAGGCAGCCTGGCGAACCCGGGAGGCCAGGCGTGACCGAGCCACGAACACACCATTCCCGCTCATCCATTCAGGTCAACCGGGCCGTCGTGCGAGGTCACGACGCGGAGACCCGCCAACTGCGATCCAACCGGCTCTTCGCCCAGTCTCCGTGGAACCCCGGCGAGCGACACTGGGCCTTGCGACTGTCGACCTGGCTGCCGATTCTGCTGTTCGTGTTCTCGCTGTACCAGAACCTGACGAACATGGACACGGTTGACTTCCACCGCGACGAATCGCGCTGGATCAACCGCGCCTATTTCGCGCGCGACTACTTCGATCCATTCTCCGACACCTGGGCCGACTACTACATCACCCAGGGGCAGCCACCACTCGGCAACTATCTGATGGGGCTCGGACTCTGGCTGCAGGGTCGGGACCTCGACACGAACGCGGTGTGGGATTTCCACTACGACGAGGAATGGAACATCCTCCACGGCGCGATGCCCGAGTCCGCCGATCTCGACGCCGGACGACGGACCAACGCCGTGGTCGGTGCGCTGGTGGTGGTCTGCGTCTATTTCCTGGCAAGCCGGTTCACGAACCGCGTGGGAGGGTTCGCCGCAGGATTCCTGCTCAGCATCCATCCCCTCCACCTGCGGCTGTCCTCGCAGGCGCTATCGGACGAGCTGCTGGCCCTCCTCCTGATGCTGTCATTCCTGATGGCCTGGCGGTTCGCGCGGTCGCCGGGAATCGGGAGTGCGGTACTGCTCGGCACACTGCTTGGCCTGGGCGGGGCAGCAAAACTCTCACCGCTGCTGCTCAGCATCCCGCTCGCCCTCTATGGCGTGGCCTGGCTTGCCTGGAAGCTCCAACGCGGCGGGTGGTCCGCACTGGCCTGGGAGCGCGCGCGCTTCGGCTGGCTGCTGACGATCCAGCCCGGCATCGCCTTCCTGGCCTTTGTGGCGGCCAATCCTTACCTCTGGCCAAACCCAATTGGCCGAACGCTCGATATCGCGAACTTCCGGCGGCAGGAGATGGACGGTCAGTCATCAGCCTGGCCCATTGCCGGGGTGGATGGTCCGCTGGTGGCCTTTCAGCGGACCGGCCGCCGCTTCAACCTCGACTACTCGTCATCATTGCGGATTCAGAACTGGTGGGCCGACACCTGGAATACGACGGCCAGCCACGTCAGTCTCGATGTCGTGGTGATGTGCGCCGGGATCGTGGTGTTGATCGCATTGGTGGTGAAGCATGGATTGTGGAGCCCACAGGGACTGACCACTTTCCTCATGGCAGCCTCCAGCGCGGCGATCATCGCCGGCATGGGCGTAGATTTCTATCGCTACTTCCTGCCACTGTTGATCGTGGCCGCAACCTGCTTCGGCATTGCGATCGGGGCGGCCTACGGCTCATTGATGACGTTCGTTCGCCACCGATCCCGCCCGAGCGGGCCAGCATTGCGGAAGGTTCGCGGTACAATCGCCTCGCCACGGTGAACGCCGCTGGTCATCGTTTCCCGCCCACCTGAGGACACCCTCCCGCTCATGACAGGCAAACGACTGGACAATCGAGCCGCTGGCCAGCGCATCGTCCAGCTTGTGATGCTGCTCGTGATGTGCGTTGCCACTGTGATCCCCGCACACACCCTCGCCAGCCCGGTCGAATCTCTTCCAGCGATTGGCGCAGCTAACCAGGTCACCGATGTTCCGGAACGCAATCCGACGCCTGGGGTGCGCATCGAAGACCCGGCGCGCATTCTCACTGCTCAGCAGTTTCAGGTGTTGAACGCGGATCTCGACCGTCTGGCCCGGCTCGGCACCGAGAGTGTGGTCTTCGTGCGGGACAGCAATGACTCGTCGACCTCGCAATCCTATCTTGCCGACGATCTGCGGATTGCCTGGGGGGTCGAGAGCAGCGTCGGCGCCCGGAACGGTCTGGTCCTCGTCGTATCGATCGACCGCGACGATCCCACGCAATCGACGATGGTGACGAGTTCCGGCCTGCATACCTTTCCCATCCGCCAGCTAACGGCCGAAGGGTTCTCGCACCTGGTGGACACGGTTGCGCTTCCACAGATCCACCAGGGCGATGTTTTTGGCGGTCTGCGCGACCTGGCGGAGTTCACGCTGGGGACCGTGATCGATCGCACCGGTTCGCTCACCGAGCGCCAGATCACGACCCTGGACGGCGATCTGCGACGTCTCAACGAATTGGGACTGCCGACGCTGGTGTACCTGCGCGAGCGTGACGATCAGACCAATGATGACCAGGCATTTGCCGAAGAGATCCTCAATGCCTGGACAACCGATACCGCCGAAGACGCCAACGACCACCAGGTCGTGCTACTCACCGTTGACGAGGACGATCCGGCGAACTCGACGATTGTGTATGCAGCCGGCGCGGATGCGTATCCGATCCGGCAGCTGACGGCGGAGGGCTACCAGGCGATCCTCGATGACGAGGCCCTCCCCCCACTCCAGGAAGGTGATATCTACCTCAGCCTGGCCTACGCCATTCGACGCGCGATCAACTACGCCGAGTACAGCCCACCCAGCCCTCCGGCCCTGAACGAGGTTCAGGACTTCTTCCAGCAGCCATTGAACATCCTGGCAGCAGTGCTGGTGCAGGTGGGATTGTTGCTCTACGTGCTGATACCGGCGGTGCTGGAGCGAAAACTGACGCTCATCCCGTCGCCCAGGTCGATGACGATCTACACGCTCGGCACGGCGGCGCTGGCCATTCTGGTGGGCGTGCTCGGCGTGCTGGACCGGAACCGGGCGGCGTCACTGGCCGCGCTGGGCGTATTCCTGCTGGCAACTGTCGTGCTGCCCCTGTTCAGGGCCGGACTGAAGTCGGTGCAGGACCGACTGGTTATCAGGAGATCACGAAGAGCCCAACCGGAAGAAGTCGCCCATGCAGCCTGATTCGATGCCCCACGACAGCCACCAGGGCCGCACTTCTGCCCGACTTCGCTGGTCGATGCACGTCATTCTGGCGCTGGTGGTGTTCGTGGTGGCGCTGGCCATCAACTTTGACCATGTGGAGAAAACGGAGCTCCATCCCGACGAAACCCGGTGGCTGAACCGAGCCTATTACTTCGATGATTTCCTCGATCCCTTTGGACCGACCTGGCAGGACTACTATCTGACGCGCGGACAACCACCGGGCGGCAGCTATCTGATGGGTCTGGGCCTCTTTCTCCAGGGCCAACCGCGCGACACGGTTGGGGTCTGGGACTTCAACTACGGGCTGACCTGGGTGCGAGGCGAAACACCTGGCTGGAACGAACTGGCGGGTGCCACCCCATCGGAGGATGTGCTGCTGGCGGGTCGACGCACGAATGCCGTGGTTGGGGCAATCGTGGCCGTGCTGATCTACGTGGTAGCCGCGCAACTGACCAACCCCATCGGCGGGCTGGTGGCAGGTCTGGTGCTGGCCAACCACCCGCTGCAGATCACACTGGCCACGCAGGCCCTGTCCGACGAACTCCTGGCACTCAGTCTGGGGGTTGCGTTCGTCGCGGCGTTCCAGTTCGCGCGGAGGCCCAACTACGGCTGGGCGCTGGTGATGGGCATCGCGATCGGCGTCGGCGGCGGCACCAAGCTCGCTCCGCTGGCCCTCTCGTTCGTGCTGGCCGGCTATGGGGTCATGTGGCTCGCGTGGACGTGGTGGCGAGCGCGGGGTCAACGACATTCCTGGAGAAATCGCAAATTCGGATTGCTGCTCCTCGCCCAGCCGATCATCGCCGGGGTCACATTTGTGGCGATGTATCCATACCTGTGGGTATCCCCGATCCAGAATGCACTCCACCTGCTCGACTTCCGGCGCACGGAAATGGCCAGCCAGGCCCGGATTTTGCCGCACGCGCGTGTTGACGACCCGCTGGGGGCATTCCTGCGCTACGGACAACAACTCGAAGGTGCCTACTCCTCGACGCGCGACGCAATTGCCTCAATTGGCAACGCATTCAACCGCGACTTCACTGGCGCAACCAGTCTCGACCTCATCCTGGGGTCGATTGGGCTGATCCTGGCGATCCGGATGGTGATTCAGTTCGGCCTGTGGAGCCCACAGGCCCTGGTGATCATGCTGATGGCGGCCGAGGTTGGGGCAGTGACCGTCGGTCTCGGGGTGGACTTCTATCGCTACTATCTGCCGGTGCTGCTGGTGATCTGCATCCTGATTGGAGTCGCGGCCGGAGAGGCGGCGCGAGTTCTCTGGGCCTTCGTCCGCACGCCCTCCCCGGTGGAAGATACCGAGCCCGGCCCGGTGCTCGCGGCTGACCCGACGAGCTGATCGACGCGCTATAGGCAAACGAGAGGGGGAGGCGATGCAGATGCTCGCCTCCCCCTCTTCATATCCGGAATCCAGACGATCAGCTGGTGACGCCGGCCGCTGGTGCGTAGAGCTTCTCGACGTACTGGGCAACCATCCGGCGAGCGCTGAACTGCGGACCGACCGTGCGGATGGCCTCCTTGCACTGGGTGATCCAATCGTGCGGCAAGCCGTTCGGACCACGGTTGTAGTACATCGGCACGATCACCTGCTCCAGCATGTCGTAGATCGCGTTGGCCTCGGCCTCGTCCTGGGCGTCGCCTTCGAGCTCGGAGGGTTGGATGCCCCAGCCATTCGAGTTGTCCTGCTCCCAGCCTTCGATCCACCAGCCATCGAGGATGCTGCAGTTCGGGACACCGTTGACGGCGGCCTTCATGCCGCTGGTGCCACTCGCCTCCAACGGATAGCGGGGATTGTTCATCCAGACGTCCACCCCGGCCACGAGGAGGGATGCCAGGCCCATCTCGTAGTCCTCGACGAAGGCAACCCGGCCACCGAGTTTCGGATCGCGGGCCTTGAGGTAGATGTCGCGAATCAGGCCCTTTCCGCCTTCGTCAGCCGGGTGCGCCTTACCGGCAAACACCAACTGGACCGGATGATCCTCGTTCGTCAGGATCGCGGCCAGCCGATCGAGATCGCGGAAGAGCAACGTCGCCCGCTTGTAAGTCGCAAAACGCCGCGCAAACCCAAGCGTCAGGACATCGGCGTTCTGGAACGGTCCAGACGAGAGCACCTGCCAGGCATCGAACTGCCCATCGACATAGCGGCGACGGGCTCGTTCGTCCATCTCGTCGATGAGTTGCTGCTTCGAGCGCTGGTGATGGGTCCAGAATTCCTCGTCGGGAATGTTGAGGATGGTTTCCCAGGCCAGGGGGTCGTCCTGCCGGGAATACCAGTGGCGGGGCATGTAGCGGTGGTAGAGGGTGCGCATTTCCGGCTTGATCCAGGTGCGGAGATGCACGCCATTGGTGATGTGGATGATCGGGGCGTCGGCCGGGGCAATATCGCCCCACATGTCCGCCCACATTTCGCGGGAGACTTCTCCGTGCTTTTCGCTCACGCCATTGACGTGGGCGGCGAGCCGCAAGGAGAGCGCCGTGAAGTTGAAGCCGGGCCGATCGCCATGGGTGCCCAGGGCCAGGAACTCCTCCCGGGTGGCACCGAGTTTGGGCCAGTAGTTGGCGAAGTACCGGTCGATCATCTCATCGGTGAAGATGTCGTGTCCGGCCGGAACCGGGGTGTGAGTGGTGAAGATGGTGCAGGTCCGGACTGCCTCGATCGCTTCGTCAAAGGTCAGGCCGGCCTGCACGTGTTCCCGCACCCGCTCCACCATGTGCAGCGCGGCGTGCCCCTCGTTGGCGTGCCAGTAGGAAGGTTCGATACCGAGGGCGCGGAGCATGCGGACGCCACCGATGCCCAGCACGATTTCCTGCCGGAGCCGGTGTTCGGTGTCGCCGCCGTAGAGTCGCTGGGAAATCTCCCGCGTCCACTCCGGATTGCCTTCCACATCGGAATCGAGCAGGTAGATCGGCACGCGGCCAACCTGGACCTTCCAGACAGCCAGCCGCAACGTGGTCGTGCCCTCGCCGAGGTCCACCTCGACGAAGAGCGGAGCGCCCGCGTCGTCGTGCACGCGAGTCGTTGGTTCGGCGCGGGGATCGAGCAGGGATGGGACGTCATGCTGCCAGCCATCGTGATCGATTCGCTGCCGCAGGTAACCCTGGCGGTAGAGCAGAGAGACACCTACCAACGGAATGCCCATGTCGCTGGCTTCCTTGGTGTGGTCACCCGCCAGCACGCCAAGACCGCCCGAATAGATCGGGAGGGCGCGGTGAAGCCCGAACTCGGCCGAGAAATAGGCAACCGGTTTGTTCAGCAGTTCCGGCTTGTTCTTGCCCAGCCAGGTGTTCAGCGGATCACCGGTGAGCATCTCGTCGTAGGCGGTGACGGCAGCATCGTAGACCTTGAGGAATTCGGGATCCTCGGCGGCAGCGGCCAACCGTTCGGTGCCAAGCCGGTGCAGGAAGAGGACGGGATTCTGTTCCACCACCCGCCACAACACGGGGTTGAGGTGCTCGAACATGGCGCGGGCCGGCCGGCTCCAGGTCCACCAGATGTTGTAAGCAAGGTCATTCAGCCGCTCGATGCGGGGAGGCAGGGTTACCTGCTCGACGATCGGGGTTGGAGTCATGTCAGGGTAATCTCCAGATTGGCATGTCACGTCATTGCACCGCTGGCAGCCCATTCAGGTTCCCGGAGAGTGCGGGCTCAGTATCCATCACCCCTTCCGTTATGATCAAACGGCACAGCAATTTGCATAGGCGCGGCAGCCTCGAATCGCTGATTTGGTCATTCTGCACATGTTTGGACCTGGGTTGGTCATGTTCAGATGCGGAGACACGCGGGTGGACGAGTCCCGGCGAGAGAAAACAGGAAATTGAGAGGAGAAAATAGACCGCCAGAGGGCGGGACTGGCTTTCGGCCGGTGCGAATTATGAATCGGGCCGCTACAATCAATTCCGTTCGCGAGACATCCACTCCCAGAATGAGGACTGCGTGGCCGCTCCCTCACCCCAACGTTTCACCGTTTCCGACCGGCATGCCTGGTGGTGTTCATTCGCCCTCATGGCAATTGCGGCGGCTTGTGCGTTGGCGTTCCCGCTCTGGCCGAACAGGGTGCTGCTGCTCGACATGGGCAAGCTCGTTGGCTACGGGTGGAACTCGTTCCTGCCCTGGCTCTTCGGCATCCTCTTGTGGGTCGCCAGCCTGCTGCTGCTCCTGCGCTGGCTGCATGGCAAGACCTGGCAGCAGGCACGGACGTTGCTGGCAGTCACTACAGGCGTGGTCTACGCCGGGTTTCTCGCCATGTACCCCACGAGCGCAATCGATGTCTACATCTACGCCGCGCGCTCCCGGCTCTTTTCCCACTACGGTGAGAACCCCAACGCCGTTCGCCCGGAGGTCCTCTGGGACGTTGACCCCTACATGCGATTCGCTTCGCGCGAATGGGCCGATGATGTCTCCCCCTATGGGCCGTTGTGGAACATCCTCGCCTACCCCGTCACCTGGATCGGCGGCGACCAGATCGGTCTCGCCATCCTCGGCTTCAAGGCGCTCTGCATCATCGCGATCCTGATCACGGGCTGGCTGGTCTACCAGATTGTGGAACCCGCGCACGCGGGATGGGGGCTTCCGGCCGCCGCGTTCCTGCTCTGGAATCCTCTCGTGATGTGGGATGGCATCGGCAACGCCCACAACGACATCATCCTGCTGCTGCCCGTGGTCGCCGCGCTCTGGTGCTGGCATACGGGGCGGCTAACCTGGGTGCTGCCTTGCCTGATTGCCTCGGTGCTGATCAAGTACGTGACCGTGATCCTGCTGCCACTGGCAGCGATCGCGCTGTGGCGACGCCACCCCGAATGGCGGGAGCGGGCGTATCTCATGTTGTGGAGCGCAGGCTGGTCCCTCCTGCTCCTGGCCGTGGCGCTCTATCCCTTCTATGACCTCCAGGCCGTGATCGACAGTGCGGAAGCGCAGGGCAGCAAGGTCTCACTCTCACCAGCCTGGGTGGTGCAGGCCACCGCCGCAGAGTGGTCCCTGCCCGTGCCAACCAACGACACTATCCGGCTGGTTGCCTACTGCATTATGTCGGCCTACATCGCTGGCTGGATGATTGCCTGCTGGCGCGAGCCCGGGCGGTTGGGACGCGCCATGTTCGAGGTGATGTTTGCCTTCATGCTGGTGGCCTCCACCAATCAGCGGCACTGGTATGTGCTCTGGATCGTTCCGCTCGCAGCGGCACTGATTCCAGGATCGCCGTGGAAACGAACCCTGCTCTGGAGCGTCACCGCCCTCTTCGGCCACGGCTGCACGATCTGGCTCTGGTACGCCTACGACATTCAGGCGCGAGGCTACTATGGCTACGCGATGTTGATCGTGGCGATCGTGTTCGGACCGGTGATCCTGCTGTCGCTCTGGGAACTTGCCAATGCCACGATCCAATGGATGCGTCGCAAGCCTCGATTGGCGGTTCCCGGTGCATCCTGAACGCTGGCTCGCACCAATCCCGGGGGAGCCGTGAACAGGCGCAACCAGAGGGCGACGCGGAGTCGCCCCCTATGAATGGTCGAGCACGCAGACGTGAACATCAGACCTCGCCGAGATAGGCCTTCCGCACCATCTCGCTCCGCAGCAGGACCTTGGCGTCATCGGCCATCAGGATGGTCCCGGTTTGCAGCACGTAGCCGCGATTCGCGATGCTCAACGCCATGAGCGCGTTCTGCTCCACCAGCAACACCGTGGTTCCCTGCTTGTTGATGTCGACGATGATGTCGAAGATCTGCTCCACCAGAAGGGGCGAGAGTCCCATGGATGGTTCGTCCAGCAGCAGCAACTCCGGCTTCGACATCAGGGCCCGCCCAATGGCCAGCATTTGCTGCTCGCCGCCAGACATCGTTCCGGCCTTCTGATCGACGCGCTCCTTGAGCCGGGGAAAGAGGTCGAAGACGCGCGCGAGGTCGTCCTGATCGATCCGACCGTGGATGAAGGCTCCCATCTGGA
This sequence comes from uncultured Sphaerobacteraceae bacterium, assembly GCA_964574825.1. GTDB lineage: Bacteria > Chloroflexota > Chloroflexia > Thermomicrobiales > UBA6265 > JACCYX01. The sequence continues at coordinate 10,825 of CAZNQC010000035.1, forward strand.
GGTTCTCCATCACGGACATGCGCGGAAAGATGCGCCGCCCCTCGGGTGACTGGGCAACCTTCAGCTTGGCCACCTGATGGGCAGGCATGCCGCTGATGCGATTGCCACGCAGCAGGACTTCCCCTTCCCGCGGGCTGAGGAGTCCGGAGATGGTCTTGAGCGTCGTGCTCTTGCCGGCCCCATTCGAACCGATCAGGGTCACGATCTCGCCCTCGAAGACCTCGAGGCTGATGCCCTTGAGCGCGTGAATATGTCCGTAGTACGTGTTGACGTCGCGGAGTTCGAGCATCGGCATTGGTGAGGCTGCAGATGTCATGCTCCCACCTCCGGATTCTCGATCTCTCGTCGCTCGATTTCCGCAGACTCTTCGACCGTTTCCTCGTCCGGGACGCCGTCGTAGCGACGGGCCAGTTCCGCCGCACCCTTGCCCAGGTAGGCTTCGACCACCTGCGGGTTCGCTCGCACATCGGCCCCGGTGCCGTCGGCAATCTTCGTGCCGTGATCCAGCACCGCCACGTGATCCGAAATCTCCATCACCACTTTCATGTCGTGTTCGATCAGCAGCACCGTCACGTTCAGGTCACGCCGCATCTTGTCGATGAATCGCGTCATCCGGGCTGTTTCGCGGGGATTCATGCCGGCAGTCGGCTCGTCGAGCAGCAGCAAGCCGGGTCTGCTGGCGAGGGCGCGGGCAACTTCGAGGCGCCGCTGGTCACCATAGGACAGGTTCTTGGCGGTCACATTGGCGATGCCGCCCAGGCCAACGTAGTCCAGCAGGCCATAGGCGATTTCACGACCCTCACGCTCTTCGTTCAGCACCTTTCGGGTCCGGAGGAACGCTCCGAGCGCACCGGTCGACAGGCGGGAATGCATCCCGATCAGCACATTCTCGATGGCTGTCATGTTGCCGAACAACCGGATGTTCTGGAAGGTCCGGGCAATTCCCATCGATGTGACCTGATCGGGCCGCAACGAGGTGCCGCCAAATCCCCTGCCGCCGAAGATGGGCTTGCCCTTGAAGGAAATCGTGCCTTCCGTTGGTTTGTAGATACCCGCGATCATGTTGAAGAACGTCGTTTTACCGGCCCCGTTCGGACCAATCACGCTGGTGATGCTGCCAGTTTCGATGCGCAGATCCACCGAGTCGACGGCAACGAGGCCGCCAAAACGTTTGGTCACTCCCCTGGCCTCGAGAATCGGTGGGGCAGTTGGTGCTGAGTCAACCATCAAATCCGCCCCTCATCAATTGACACATCGTCTTCACGTGCTTCGTAGAGTGAGTCATTTTCTTGCTGGTCAACGTCGAACTCGTCGTCGCCCTGCAGTTCAGCTGCCCGTTGCTTCGAGGGGAAGAGACCACCCGGCCGGAGCAGCATGAGTAACACGAGCGCCAGACCGAAGATCAGGAACCGGTCGGAGTTCAGGTTGTGATTGGCCAGGAAGTCACCAAGCCAGGCCAGAGGTGGCCAGGTGATCTGCTCACCCAGCGAATTCATTGGCCCCGTCAGCTTGGTGGTCAGGATCCGATCGAAGACCCCGATGATCAACGCACCACCGATCACACCGTACGCATTCCCGATACCACCGAGGATGACCATGGCAAGGATGATGATGGAGACCGAGAACTGAAACTGGTCGGGATAGACCACCCGGACGTAGCCAGCATAGACGGCTCCGGCGAAGCCCGAGAATGACGCACCAAGCGCGAAAGCCCAGAGCTTGGTGGAGACGGTATTGATTCCCATGCTGGCGGCAGCGATCTCATCTTCGCGAATGGCTTGCCATGCCCTCCCCAACCGCGAGTTGTAGAGCCGCAGGATCATGAAGAGGGAGAAGAGGAGTACGACCAGCACCAGCCAGAACCAGTTGCGCTGGTCGGAGAAGGAGAAGGAAATTTCCCTGCCCCCGGGCAATGGAATCGCGGGCGGATTGGCGATCTGGCCGATGCCCTGCGGACCATTGGTCATCGTTTTGGCGTTGGTGAAGAAGGCCGGCACGATTTCGCCGAATCCCAACGTCACAATGGCCAGATAGTCGCCACGCAACCGGAGCGTCGGCGCCCCCAGGATCACGCCAGCAATGGCTGCCAGCACCCAGGAGACCGCCATGGCCGGCCAGAAGCTTTGGAGAAACCCCGGCACGACGCCCTTTTGCACGAAGAAACTGTTCGGCGAGGTCAGAAAGGCCTGCCCATAGGCGCCAATGACGAAGAAGGCGACGTAACCAAGGTCGAGGAGACCAGCGTAGCCAACGACGACGTTGAGGCCAAGCGCCAGGATGACGAAGACGAAAATCGGAATCCATTGGCCAAGTAGGTTGAGGCCAAGGAGCTTGTCGAGGAATGGATAAAGAGCAACCAGGGCGGCCGCGGCCAGAACCTTGATGTTCCGCGACCGTTCTTCCTGGCGTTGTTCCGCGAACCATTGCTCGGCGCGGGTTGCGTACGCTGCTGCTGCCATGCTGCTACCTTCCTGTCTGGCCTAGACCTTGTCCGGGACCGATTCGCCGAGCAGGCCCGACGGTCGGAAGACCAGTACCAGGATCAGGATGCCGAAGATGACGGTGGAGGTCCATTGACTGCCCCAACCAGAGACAAACGTCCCCATCATGCCGTCACTGTAAGACCAGATGAGGCCAATCAGAAAGCCACCGAGCACGGCGCCACCCAGATTGCCGATTCCACCGAGCACGGCCGCGGTGAACGCGTACAGTCCGTACTGGAATCCCATCTGGAAGCGACCGGAGTTGTTGTAGATCAGGGCCACCATGCCGGCAGCGCCGGCCAGCATGCCGCCCAGCAGGAAGGCCGTGCCAATGGTGCGATTGATATCGATTCCCATCAGGGCAGCGGCTTCCCGGTCCTGGGCGGTGGCCCGCATGGCCGTGCCAATGCGGGTGCGATAGACGAACCAGGAGAGAAAAATGAGCAGCGGAATCGTGACGCCGATGACGAACAGGTCGATCAACCTCAGGCGCAGGGTCGATTCCGCGAACCAGTCGCGGAGGATCGGCCACTCCTTGAGGACGTTGTAGGTTCGCCACTCACGCGGGACCAGGTCGGGCGCGGTGAAGGGATTCGGACCCTTCCAGTAGATGCCGAGGTTCTGCAGAATAAAGCTCACACCAATGGCCGTGATCAACGGAGCCAGGCGCGGTGCATTGCGCAAACGCTGGTAGGCCACCCGGTCGATTCCGGCGTTGAGTAATCCCGAAAATGCCATGGACGCAAAGAGTGCCAGTATCAGCACCATCACGATGAGGAAGGCCGACGAACTCGACGTCACGCCGGTGATCACGATCACCGTGGATGCGAAGAATGCGCCCATCATGAAGACTTCGCCATGGGCGAAGTTGATGAGTTCGATGATGCCGTAGACCAGGGTGTACCCAAGCGCGATCAGGGCGATGAGCGATCCACTGGCCAGTCCGATGATCATGAACTGGAAAAACAGTGTCCAGGTAAATTCCATATCATCCGCCCCGAAGTAATTCCGCCGGCGCCAGGTTCAACGCGCCATGCGGTCTTCTCTCCCGTCCAGCCCGGATACGAACCGGGCCAGGCTGGTGGCCTGGCCCGGTTCGTTTTACTGGAATTCCCTTACTCCGGAAGTCCGATGACTTCCTGGAAGGCAATCGTCCCGTCGGTTACCACGTTGAGCGAAATCGTGTCGGCAGTGGTGTCACCAGTTTCGGTGAAACTCCACTCACCGATCAGGCCACGGAAGCCCTCGGTGGCAAACATCGCTTCCAGGATCTTGGTCCGATCCTTCTCGCCGACCTGGTCGATCGCCTGCAGGGCTGCGACCGCCGCCTCGAACGAGTAGGTGGCGTAGGCATCGGGCTCGTGACCAACGATGGCCTTGAACTGCTCGTACCAGTCAGCGCCGATCCCTTCGAGTTCGTTGGCGGGGAGACCACCGAAGGTGATGTACATCCCCTCGGCTGCATCACCCGCACCATCGATGAAGGCCTGGTTGATAAGGCCGTCCGGCCCCATGATGGCGGCGTCATCCGGCGAGAGGACATCGCGGATGTCCTGAATCAGCTTGCTGGCATTGAGATTGACGATGGCGCCCACGTAGACGAAGTCGGCACCCGAGGATGCGATCTTCGTGGCGAGTGCCTGGTACTCGGGAGCTTCCGGATCGAACGCCTCGAACCCGGTGACGGTGCCCCCGAGCTGTTCGAATGTGTTCTGGAAAACGGTTGCCACGCCCTGGCCGTAGGCCTGATTGTCATGCAGGACGTAGGCATTGCTGGCACCGAGACCGTTGATCGCGAAGTTGGCGGACGAACCACCCTGGAGGTCATCGGCCGGCACCACGCGCATGTAGTTGCGCACACCAGTCGGGTAGAGGACGTCCGGATAGCCTTCCGGATTGAAGTCACTCTCCTTGGTGAGGAGGATGCCGGTGTTGGCCGGCGAAATCATCGCCAGGCCGGCTTCGTTGGTGATCGGAATCGAGACCTGGGCAGCGCCGGTGTTGTAGGTCGCGATGTACACCATCGCGTCCGGATCATTCACCACCTGGGTGGCGTTGTCCGCCTCGGTGGTGGCGTCCCAGGAGCCCTGGTTGGCGGCAATGCCGTCGTCGAGTGCGGTGTAGTTGATGGCGAAACCACCAGCCGCGCCACCCCAGAGATCGACAGCGAACTGCACTGCTGCTTCGGAGTCACCACCGATTTGCTCGGAGGAGCCACTCATCGGCCAGGAGGAGTAAATGTTGATGGTGCCCTTGCTGGTGTCGGTCGAGTGGACCACGCCCGGAACACCCAGGGTGTCCGGTCCCAGTTCGCCAGACCCAGGTGTTGCGTCCTGTGCACCGGCGGGAGACGAGAGCACAGCTCCAATGACGGATGCGGAAACGCCGAGCGCGACCGATCGCACCATGAATGAACGCCGATCGAGGCGTCCGGAGCGGACCTGCTCAACGAGGTTTTCGAAACGCGGATCTGTCATGACGTGGAATCCTCCAGCTTGAACCGCACGCGCGGTAACTGTCGAGCCGTTGTACGGAGACCTTCCCCGTACGCTTGTCTCGCGAGTTTGGCGGCCGCCTGGCCTGAGTCCCAACCGGTCTCCCGGAGTCCCCTCATGGGCTTCTGATGCAATGCCTCCCCCTGCATTGGCGGTCAGCGTTCTGTCCCGTGGCCGTTCGAATTTTTCGTTGCGTCTGGTTATGGAAGCGGAGAATAGCCGTTGATTTGCGATGGTGTCAAATGCACAATCGGCGATAGAGCCCATTTCCTGATCGCATCCGGGTGCGATCAGTGATTGGTACCACGTCCAGCGGGCCCCTCGTGGAGCCGTCATTTTCAGGTTGACGCTGCTATCCGGCCATCGCGCACAGTTGCCATATACAGTCCCTGTACCAGCATCACAACTCCCGGGGGAAGTCCAGATGTCAGCACCTCGCCCGCATGACCTGCACGACGCCAGCGAACTTCCATCTTCAGCGCCGATCGTCATCATCGGCGGCGGCATCGTGGGCGTGGCCACCGCGTGGCACCTGAGCCGGGCCGGCATCGATGCGGTGATCGTCGAAGCGGCCGATGGGCTCGGTACGCGGACCACGGCGATGTCGGCACATTGCATCCGGGCCCAGTTTGGGGAGCCCGACAACATCCGGATGATGGCCGAAAGCCTGGCCTTCTACGAGCAGTTCCACGAGCTGTGCCAGGCGGATGACATTCGTCCGAACGTCGGTCTGACACAACAGGGCTATCTCTTTGCCTCCACGGATGGTGAGGACCAAGCCGGGTTCGAGTCCCGCATCGCCCAACAGGCCGAGGCGGGACTCGACGACGTGGAACTGCTCGACGGTGACGAAGTCCGGCGGCGGTACCCCTGGCTGAGCGAAGAAATTGTGGTGGCGACCTTCCGGCAGCGCGATGGCTGGATCGACAGTGCCAGCGCCGTTGCAGGCATGGCTCGCTCGGCTGAGGTGCCAATGCATCTGGGTACGCAGGTCGAAGAAATCGTCATCGCGGGTGGTCGGGTGACCGGTGTGAGGTGCAAATCAGGTTTCATCAGCACCGACACCGTCGTCCTGGCCGCCGGCCCGTTTAGCCGCGAGTTGTCGCCAGAACCGCTGCCGATCACATTGTGGCGGCGGCATCGCGTGATCGTCTCACCCCAGGCAGAGATCCCGCAGGACGGGCCGGTCACGATCGATGCCAATACGGGCGCGCACTGGCGGCCTCATCGTGGTGGAGCCCTGGCCGCATGGGCCCAGCCCGAGGCGGACATGCCTGCCTGCTGGCCAGTTCCGGCTGACGACTCGTTCGTCGAGCGGATTCTCTGCAGCAAAGACGGCATTGGTCGGTTGGCGCCGTTCTGGAGCGGGTTGTCACCGAAACTCGACCAGTCCGACATCACCCTGACGGCAGGCCAATACACGATGACACCCGATCATCGGCCGTTGATTGGCCCGGCCGTCCAAACAGCGGGGTTGTACCTTCACACCGGGTACAGCGGGCATGGCATCATGGGCTCGCCCGCCGGAGCTCGCATCCTGGCCGAGGACATCGCCGGGCTTCACCCGACCAATCCCTTCCACCCGGCGCGATTCGAGGGCCAAACGGCTCCGCCTGATGTGGAACGCGTCGTGATCTAGGCTGCGGGCGCACACTGCCCCCAACGGAAATCGCCTCCTCCTGACTCAGACATCGGGGCGTGCGCAATCGAACCGGCAGCTCATTCCCTCAAACCTGCGGAGTTTCAACCATGGATTTCTTTCGCGAAGACGAAGAATCGCGAATCGAACGTGACAAGGTCGCACTGGAAGAAGTGCGCAAGGTTCTGCGCCAGGCCGGCTTCTACGCCTACGGCCGGCTGGACGACCAGAATCGATGGTCGATTGCCCTGGATGACGAGGCCGGCCGCGCCGACATCCGAATCGGTGACGACGGATTCGAGGTCACGCTCTGGGCCTCCTCCCCAGGCTTGTACGCCGATGAGGAAAACGAGTGGCGCCGGCGGTCGCGCAATCGGTTGGCTCGTGTCATGATCCCGAACATCGCGCGCGGGCGGCTGGAACCTCACCAGCGCGCCGAATGGGACGAAGTCGATGAGGGCGTGGCAGTGACCGAGGTATGGCAACTTCCATTCACCCGCGAAACCGATCTGGGTGAGTTCGTGCGCACGCATCTGCCCGCGCTGGAAGAGGTTGTCGCCACCATCGAACGGCAACTCGGCTAATCCCCATTTCCGGCAACATCCGGAGAAGGTTCGGACTGGGAGCAACGGTGACGGACGAGCAAACATACAGCCAGGAGCAGGCCGACTATTTCATGTGGCGGTGGCAATGGCGTCGCCGCGTCGCGATCGCCCAGGGCGAGTACTTTCCCACACTGAGCATTCGTGGCGGTCAGGTCCTGAACGTGTTCACCGGCGAACTCATCGAAGCGGATGTCGCCGTTGACGCCGGGGTGGTGGTGGCGCTGGGGTCATTCCCCGAAGCACGGGAGGTGATCGACGCCACCGGTCTGGTCGTGGCACCGGCGCTGATCGACGCGCACCTGCACCTCGAGAGCACCCTCCTCTGGCCGTCGGAGTTGGCTGCGGCGGTGGTTCCGCACGGGACAGGCACGATCATTACCGATCCCCATGAACTCGCCAATGTTGGCGGTCTGGCTGCGGTCGAGGCCCTGCGTGAGGCCACGGATGGTCTGCCGCTCGACATTCGCTTCACGGCACCTTCGTGTGTGCCGGCCAGCCCGTTTGAAACACCCGGCGCCGACTACACGCTAGCCGACATCGAGACGATCCTTGGTTGGCCGGAGACGGTGGCCCTTGGCGAAATGATGAACTATCCGGGGGTGCTGGCGGCCGATCCGGAGATTGCCGGCAGGCTCTGGGCGGCCAGGGACCTGCCGATTGATGGTCACGCACCTGGTCTGCGCGGAATGGGCCTGCAGGCATATGCTGCGGCTGGCATGAGTTCCGATCATGAGTCGGTCTCGGTGGAGGAGGCCCGCGAAAAGCTGGCGGCTGGTCTCTTCATCATGATCCGGGAAGGAAGTTCCGAGAAGAACCTGGCCGAACTGCTTCCGCTCGTCACCGACCAGACCTGGCACCGGATCGCCTTTTGCTCGGACGACCGTGACTGCCACGACCTGGTCACGCATGGTCACATGGACGCGATTCTCCGCCAGGCCATCGCCGGTGGGCTCCCGCCAATCCGAGCGATCCAGATGGCGACCTGGAATCCGGCCCAACACTGGCGGCTGCCGCACCTGGGAGCGGTCGCACCGGGGTACAGGGCAAATCTCATCACCATCTCCGACCTGGAGCAGATGACGATTGAACACACCATCCACAACGGACGACTGGTGGCCGAACACGGCGTGCTGAGCGAGCCACCCACCCCGATCGGCATTCCGGAAGTATTGGCAGAGACCGTCCGCATGGCACCGCTCCGCCTTTCGCATCTGGCATTGCCGGACGAAAATCGGTCACGCGCCGTTGGTGTCGTGCCCGGTCAGATCGTCACGACGTACGTCGATCTGGCCGATGAACCACTTGCGGCCAATGAGCAGTTTTCGGCAGCCCGAGATCTCTCGAAGATGGTCTGCGTTGACCGGCATCACACCAGCGGCAAGGTTGGAGTCGGGCTCGTGAGCGGTTTCGGGTTGCAGCGCGGCGCGTTGGCCAGCTCGATTGCCCATGACGCCCACAACATCGTGGCCATTGGGGTCAATGACCCGGACATCCTCGGCGCGGTGGCGACGGTGGCTGGGTCGGGTGGTGGTCTCGCGGTCGTCGCCGACGGTCAGGTGCTGGCGCATCTGCCACTGCCAATTGGCGGCCTGTTCAGCGACCTGGACCAGACGACGACCGCAGCCGCCTATCACGCCGTCGAGCAGGCGGCTCGGTCGCTGGGCTCTCCGCTCGCCAGCCCGTTTGGGCAACTCGCATTCCTGGCCCTCTCGGTGATCCCGGAAGCCAGGATTTCCGATCACGGATTTCTTGACCTGCGGCCCACCAGTCCGCAGACGTAACACAACCTACCTGCCCGCTTGAGACAAATGACGGACATTCCCACCATGACAGCCGAAGAATCTGCAGTTGAAGCCCCAAACACGGTGACCGCCGACATGCAAACCGGTGTGCTGGTGATCGGGGCTGGCATTGCCGGTCTCTCGTTCGCCCTCCGCCTGCCGGACCAGGTGCCGATGATCGTGGTGACGAAGGGATCACTGGGCGAGAGCAATACCTGGTACGCCCAGGGTGGGCTTGCCGCTGCCGTGGGGTCAGACGATGACCCGGACCTTCACTTTGCCGACACCATGGCGGCGGGAGCGGGCCTCTGCGATCCGGCAGCTGTGCGCGTGCTCGTGGAGGAAGGTCCAGCGGCAGTGCGCTGGTTGATCGAGCGGGGAACCCGATTCGATCTTGAGGACGACACCCTGGCGCTGGGGAAGGAGGCTGCCCACAGCCGGCACCGGGTGCTGCACGCAGGGGGAGACGCCACAGGCGCCGAAATCGAGCGCTCGCTGGTCGAACAACTCCGGCAGCGAAGCAGCGTGCAGGTCCTTGAACACACCGTGGCGCTGGAGCTTCTTGTGGATACGGAGCAGCGCTGCCGGGGAGCCATCCTGCGTGAGGTTGGCTCGGAAGCCACCTGGCGTGTGCTCGCTTCGACGACCGTGCTGGCGAATGGCGGTGCGGGACGGCTCTGGGCCGTGACATCCAACCCGCCGGGCGCATCGGGTGATGGCATTGCGATGGCGTTGCAGGCCGGCGTCACCGTTGCCGATCTTGAGTTCACACAGTTCCATCCAACCGTGCTGGCCATTGACGGCGTCGAACCATTCCTCATCACCGAAGCGATTCGGGGGGAAGGTGCCTACCTGCTGGACCGGCAGGAGCAGCGGTTCATGCTGGCCGAGCATCCGCTGGCCGAACTTGCCCCCCGCGATGTCGTGGCCCGTGCCATTCAGCGCGAAGTGATGACCGCTGGCGGCCAACCTGTCTTTCTCGACCTGCGGCATCTGGACCGCGAGATGGTGCTGCATCGGTTCCCAACGATTGCCAACCGGCTCGCGGAACTCGGCATCTCGCTGGCGGACGACTTGATTCCCGTCGCCCCGGCCGCGCACTACTTCATGGGGGGCGTCGTGGCCGACACCGAGGGATTGACCTCCATGCCTGGCCTGATGGCAATTGGCGAGGTGTCCTGCACTGGTGTCCACGGCGCAAACCGGCTGGCCAGCAACTCGTTACTGGAGGGACTGGTGTTCGGCATCCGGGCGGCAGACGCAGTCGCGGCAGATCCGGCCATGTGGAGTATCCCTGCGACCGGGGTGGACGTGCCTGACGCGACCCTGCCGGACACGGATCCTGGCGACTGGAGCGCGGTGCGGCACCAGATTCAGGCCGTGATGAGCAATCACGTCGCCGTTGTGCGGGATGCCGCCGGACTCACTTCTGCTCTGGCAACCTTGGAGGGAATTCGCGAGGTATACCCCGAGTTACCGCTTGAGTTGCGACATATGCTCGGCCTGGCAACGGAAATCACGCGTTCTGCCCTGGCCCGGGAAGAAAGCCGCGGTGGCCATTTCCGGTTGGATTTCCCCGAAACCGATCCGGCCCTCGACGGCATGCATCAACTGGTCGAGACCGCCAGCGGGGCAGAACGACGGTCGTTCGGTCCGCTCGGCGCGGCCCTGGTCGCGCACCCATGACCTTCACCTATGCCGATGCAATGGCGTTCATCCACGAGCGATCGGGCTACGACCGTGGCTTCATCAGCAACCCCTTCGCCGGTGACGAGGCGGCCCGGCTTGGTCTCGTGCGCACAGAGCGGGTGCTGGAAGCGCTGGGCCGTCCGGACAGGTCCTATCCGATCCTGCACATTGCGGGAAGCAAGGGGAAGGGCTCGACGTCGACCATCCTGGCGTCAATTCTGACGGCGTGTGGGCTGACCACCGGACGTTTTCTCTCTCCCCACCTGCATCGATTCAACGAGCGCTTCGCCATCGACGGAACCAACATTGGCGATGCCGAGTTCGCGAGCAGCGTTGAGCAGGTCCGGGCGGCGACACTCGCGGTCGAACAACATTGGCCGGAGATTGGCCAGCTGACGGCGTGGGAGTTGTCGACGTGTATCGCCTTGAGCTGGTTCCAGCACCATGCCTGCCAGGCGGTTGTGCTGGAAGTCGGCATGGGTGGAACGCTCGATGCCACGAACGTCGTCGAACCGGCGGCAAGCCTGATCACCCGGCTGGATCTCGAACATACGGCCGTCCTCGGTTCCACGATCGGCGAGATCGCCGCCAACAAGGCTGGCATCATCAAGCCGCATGCTCCGGCGTTTTCCGTCGAGCAGGAGCCCGATGCGCTGCGGGTGATCGTGCAGCGAGCGGCGGAGATGGATGTCCAACTTTCCGTGGCGGGCCTGGATTGGGCGGCGACGGGCACCAGCGACGACTTCACGTTCCGCGGTGGTGAGGTCGCGTACGAGCACCTGACCGTGGGACTGGAAGGGCGTCACCAGGTGGAAAATGCCGGTCTGGCAATCGCCGCATTGACGTCGCTCGCCGCTTC